>DATFYP010000032.1:0-11539 GCA_035314985.1 Nitrososphaerales archaeon | reverse complement strand
TGAAGGTGCACATCTCCTGAGTGCAGGTGCCCGTGAACGCGCCGGGGAAGAAGGCGATGATGGTCTTCCGTCCCTTCACGAGGAACTCGGAAAGGGTTCGCGTCTTCTTGTCCGCGTCGTAAAGCGCGAAATCTGGTGCCTTCTGTCCGACTTCGGTCATTTCAGAGCTAGGTGTCAGATGGTCGTATAAAATTCCAGCGCCCGGAAAAGGCGCACGGCCACCGAACCGTTCAAGAAGAGCCGTTCTTCTCGCGATGCGAACCCAGGTGCCCACGGGAACGCCCCCTGCCGGAAGGAAGCCCCCCGATTTGTCCCCCGACGAGTTGATTCGCTACGGGAGGCAGCTGGCGCTTCCCGAAATAGGCAAAGCTGGCCAGCTACGCTTGAAGTCTTCCTCCGTCCTCATCGTGGGAGTCGGCGGCTTGGGGTCGTCCGCTGCGACCTATCTTGCGGCGGCCGGCGTGGGAAGGATAGGACTGGTGGACGGCGACGTCGTTGAGAAGTCAAACCTCCACAGGCAGTTCCTCTATTCCGACTCTCAGGTCGGGCAGATGAAGGTCGAAGTCGCCAAAGCCCGCCTGTCCCAGGTCAACCCGAATACTGACTTTGTCTCATTCCCATTGCGGCTCGACTCCTCCAACGCGGTTGCAACCATGGGCGGGTTCGACGTCGTGGTGGACGCCACCGACAATCTGCCGAGCCGCTACCTAATCAGCGACGCATGCGTCATTCTCGGAAAGCCGGACGTGTACGCAAGCGCACTGAGGTTCGACGGGCAGGCGTCGGTCTTCTGCGCCCCGGGAGGTCCCTGTTACAGGTGCCTATACCCCCGGCCTCCGCCCCCCGAGACCGTCGAATCATGCGAGGAGGCAGGCGTCCTTGGAGTGGTCCCGGGAGTGATGGGGGCAATGCAGGCAGTGCAGGCAATCACTATTCTGCTCGGGAAGGGCTCCCCTCTCGTCGGGCGGCTCCTAGTGTTCAGCGGTCAGAGTTCGTCTTTCGAGGAACTGCGAATCAGGAAGGATCCAGGGTGTCCCATGTGCGGACCAAAGCCCTCGATCACGGGACTCATCGATTACGATCAGTTCTGTGGCGTGAAGGCCAAGCCAAGCGACAAGGAATTCGACGTCGGACCACTGGAACTTGAGGAGTCAATCAAGCGCGGGGATGCGCCGCTCCTGCTCGACGTCAGAGAGCCATACGAGTACGAAATCTGCCACTTGGTGGGAGCGAAACTCATCCCAGTAGGGCAGCTCCCTCGGAGGATGGACGAACTCGATTCCGGGCGTTCTATCGTCGTCTACTGCCATCACGGCATCAGGAGCGCCTGGGCGGTCAGGCTTCTCAGGGACGCGGGCTACCGAGAGGCGAGGAACCTGAGCGGAGGGATTGAGGCCTGGCGCCAGCAGGTCGACCCTGAGATGAGGGCGTACTAGGCCGGGACTCCGCTGTCAGGGCAGGAATGCGTTGCAGGACGATCTCGCATCAGGGGTGGGTCTCACGATTGCTCAGCGCCGTGCGGAGATTCTCTAAGGATTCGGGAGCGATTTCGGAAACTCACTAAATAGCCGAAGTTGCTCAGAGCCACCGTGGAGACACAGGCCAGCCCGAGACACTCGCGCCTGCAGAGCTATGCTGTCGTGGCCGTGGTGGTGCTTCTCCTAGCTGCTGCTTTAATCTTCTACGAGTCGGTTCAGCCGAGCTCCAGCGGACCCTCGACGACCAGCTCTACGACCAACGAGTACTCCGCCAGCATATCCAGCCTGCAAGTCGAGGTAGGAAGCCTCCAGTTGGCGAACCAGGCCCTGCAGGCTGAGGTGGCAGCGCTCTCTGCGCGCACGAATTCCTCAGCGGGGCTAAGCGCCGTCAAGCTCTATTCTGAAGCCAAGGCAAGCGTCGTCACCGTGCAAGGGGACGAGGTGACCGTCATCAACACCTTCTTCGGACCTGTCACATCTGTGTCCAGCATTCTGGGCTCAGGGTTCGTGGTTGACTACAGGAACTCGTCGTACATCGTGACCAATTACCACGTGGTCGGCGGCATCTCCAACCTGACGGTGACTTTCTCGGACGGCAGCGCCTATCCGGCCAAGGTGGTCGGCTCCGACCCCAACAGTGACATGGCGGTCCTATCCCTCGACGCGCCTGCAAGCGAGTTCGTTCCTCTGACCCTGGCAGGTTCGACCCAGGAAGCCGCTGTCGGGGACGCGGTCTACGCCATCGGCAACCCCTTCGGGCTGTCGGGGTCGATGACCTACGGCATAGTCAGCCAGACAGGGAGGACGATTACGGAATCGACCAACAACGTTTCGATTCCAGACATCCTCCAGTTCAGCGCCCCAATCAACCCAGGGAACTCAGGAGGACCGCTGCTCGATTCGAGCGGAGTCGTGGTCGGGATGACTACGGCAGCAGTAACCAACTCTCAGGGGCTCGGCTTCGCCATACCCTCAGACACAATTCTTCGCGAGCTGCCCTCGCTGGTCTCCGGCGGCTCCTATCGTCTTCACCCGTATCTCGGCATCGCGGGAGCAGACCTGGGTTACCAGCTTGCGCTGGCGGCCAAGACGAACGTGACATACGGAGTTCTTGTTGAGCAGGTGGCCGCGGGCAGCCCTGCGGCAGCAGCCGGGATTCGCGCCGGGAGTTCGACGGTCGTCATCGGAGGAACCACATACCTCGTCGGCGGGGACGTGATTGTGAGCGTAAACGGGACGAAGGTCCTGAACCAGGACGGGCTCGCTGCATACTTCGAGGAGAATGCCACCTCGGGGCAGAAGATCCAGCTCGGATTGATCAGGTCTGGCGTTTCCACTACAGTGTCCGTCATCCTTGGCTCGTTGCCAGGCCAGTGAAATGGGGGTTGCACGTTTGATGAAACGACCTAGCGCGGCAATCGGCGTGAGGGGGGGTCTGAATGCAGGCCCGGTACGCACCTTTTCGGGCTACGGAACGATATTGTTATTGCCTTCAGCGAAAGCCGTGAGCGCTGCTGTGGACGCGTTTGAGCGGCTCCTGTGGTGGCTTTTCGCGGGGAGTGTCGGAGGGGGCACCAGGGCCCGCGTCGTTTATGCTATCAAGGAAGAGCCAAGGAACGCCCAGCAGCTCTCGGAGAGGCTGGGGCTGGACTACACCACGGTCAAGCACCACCTGAAGGTATTGGGGCAGAACCATATTGTTCTGACCGAAGGGAATTCATACGGTAAGCTGTACTTTCTATCAGACGCAATGGAGTCTCATTGGGGCAAGCTAGAGGAAATCCTTGAAAGAAGCACGAAGCGAGGAGTGAAGTGATTGTCGACGATTGAAAACCAGGCAGGAAAGAAAGCGCCCTCAAAGCTTTGGGTCCCGTTTGTCATCGCCGTGGGCGTCCTTCTCGGCCTGACCTTTTCGCTTACGTTCCCCGCCCCTTTCGAACGGTATGAGTTCGCTCCATTCGCTTTCAATCCCATCTTCATCTTCCACGTAATCCTCTCGACCGTAAGCATCACACTCTTGGTGGCGCTTTTGGTGGTCTACCTGGGCGTGTATTCGAAGACACAAGCGAACTTCGCGCTGGGCATCACAATAGTGCTTGCCGCCCTGCTCGCGGAATCCCTGCTGGAGTACCCCCTCTTCCTAGGGCTCGCTGGTCGCTTCCCTGTCGGACACGGACCCTTCCTCGATTCAGCCGACATTTTCACCATCATAGCCTACGCGGTATTCCTCTACCTAAGCCTCGAGTGAAGACTCCTCCGGATTCGGGGCTCCCGCCCCAGACATGACGCCATTCTCCCCGCCCCCAAAATCACAGGCCTATTCTTGCAACGATTCGCTAACGATTCTGGAACGTTCTCGGAAATCTGCTATAAGCCAAGGTCATTCTCCTCTGCCCGACAGGTATTGGTCAGCAAGCTCGCCTTAGCAAGCATCGCGCTCGTAGCCGTCGGTCTCGTGCTGGTCGTGATAAGCGACCCGCTGCTCAGAGCTGTAACCGGCACCGGGGGGTTCACCCCAGGTACCGGCGTGATTCCAGGCAACTTCACAAGGGGCAACTTCACTTCAGGCCAATTCACTGCTCTCAGGCGCGGTGGCGGGTTGGGAAGCACGACGGCCATCGAGTCTCTCGCGGGAATAGGGCTAGTCGGCGCGGGACTGCTCTTGGAAATCTTTTCTGTCTTAATCCGTCCCAGACCAGTCAAGTCCGCGGCACAGTGAGGGAAGAATCATGCGCCCAGAGATAGCCCCGGGCACGCTCCCGGCAGTCCAAGCCGTGGAACTCATCAAGAGGTACGGGACAGGCGTCGATTCAACCTTCGCCCTTCGCGGCGTCAGCTTCGTCATCCGCAAGGGGGAGTTCATGGCGATAATCGGGCCATCCGGTTCCGGGAAGACTACCCTCCTGAATCTCCTCGGCGCGCTCGACAGGCCCACATCTGGGAAGGTCTTCATTGATGGCATCGACATCTCCAAGCTTCCGAACGCCGAGCTCGCCAGGATCAGGAACAGCAAACTCGGTTTCGTGTTCCAGGATTTCAACATCATACCCAGGATGTCCGCACTCGAGAACGTCGAGCTCCCCCTCCTCATTGAGGGGGTCCCGAAGGAGAAGAGGCGCGAGCGCGTGATGTCTCTGCTGGACAGATTCGGACTGGCTTCCAAGGCCGAGAGGAACGTGAACAAGCTCAGCGGCGGAGAGCGTCAACGCGTCGCAGTCGCCCGGGCCCTGGCAAACGACCCTGCGATAGTCCTCGCAGACGAGCCAACTGGCAACCTGGACTCGAAGAACACAGAAGTCATGATGGAGTTCATGAAGCAGCTGAACGACGAATTCGGGAAGACGGTCGTGATCATCACCCACAACCCTGACGTCGCAAACAGGGCGGAGAGGATAATCGCAATCCGGGACGGTGCCATTGAAAGGGAGGAGATTGTGAATTGAGGACCATCGCTCTTCTGTCGGTATGCGCCCTGATTCTCATTTCCCTGGCCTCGGTTCCCGTCGGCTGGGCTTCAACTTCAGCTCCATTCACGGTAGTAGGAGCCATTTGGGGAACTGCGGCCAAGCCCATCGAGGCAGCTCCGGGAGGCACGAACGTCCCCCTCACGGTCACGGTCGAATACCAGGGCAGCCTTGAGGCACAGTCCGTCCGGGGGCTGCTTCAGCTCAGCGCCGCCACCGTTGACCAGCAGCCGGCTCCCGGGTTCACCGACACGTACGGGAACACGACCGCGACAAACTCCGTCTTCTCAATCAGCTCGGACAGCGCTTTCGCGTTGACCTACTTCGTGAACCTAGCCAACACGACCAAGATCGGCGCCTACTCCATACCGATTGAACTTGAATGGACAGACTCGACCACGGGGAGCTCGGGATACAACGCGCAGTCAGCCACCATTTCGGTGACGATGCTCGGGATTCCTGACCTCGTCTACAGGGCATCGCCGCTGGCGCTCATTCCAGGGCGGGTGAACAACGTTTCACTGACGGTTACCAACGAGGGATCGGGGGCCGCGTCACAGGTCGCCATCTCGGATTCGGCATCGGGGGTCAGCGTGTTGAATCCCGTCTTCGAGATACCTTCGCTGGCCCCAGGCCAGTCGAGGTCGTTGGGTGTGGGAATGTACGTCCCCGCCACGCTTTCGGGGTCCTCCATCACGATGACTGTAGCGACGACTTACTACGACGCGTACGGAAGCACCCAATCTACTAGCCAGACGATTGGGCTTTATGCTAACCGCGCCTCGGCGCCCATACTGAACTTCGAGGCTCTGACGAGCTCGATCGCCGCGGGGGAGACGAGCACCGTTCCCTTGATTCTGACCAATCTTGGCTCAGGGACGGCTTCTGACATCCACATCCAGATCACATCTTCAGGGCAGTCCAGCGTCCTCAACCAGTTTCCCATCGTCGGGAGCCTCGGACCGAACTCATCGACCACCGCTGACATCGGAATCTACGTGCCTCAGTCTCTTGCCGGCTCTCCCGTCTCCCTTACCATCACCTCCTCCTACACCGACGAATTCGGCAACGCCGGGACCTCCGCGCAGTCCCTGGGCCTCTACGTTGCCAACACCACCACCTCCCTGCCCAGCACCCTGATTTCCGTAACCCCAGTCAGGAGCACCGTCAGGGTGGGGGCGCAGTCCACCGTGTCTTTCACGGTAGTGAACGCAGGGCCTACGCCCCTCACTTCCCCAGTCCTGTCCCTCACGGTGTCGTCTCCGTTGGTCGTAACCCAGAACTCGACATACGCAATCAGGGGAGGCGCCCTCAGATCTGGCGAGTCGGTTGTCTACGAAGCCGTAGTCGGCACGGGCACGAGCTCCACCCCTGGTTTCTACTCGGCTTCCGTGGCGGTGACATATCTTGATAGTTCTGGTACCTTGAAGAGCGCAATCTTCTCCTCGGGCCTTGTCCTCTCCGGCACCATCAACCTGGCCCTCCAGAGTCCCACAATCACCCAAGCCAACACTACTGTAGTTGTCACCGGTTCCATCCTAAACGAAGGCTTCTCAAGCGCGTACTACGCAAGCGTGACAGGTTCCATTGCCGGCTCTAAGGGCATCAGCCAGGCGGATTATGTTGGGGAGGTGGACCCGAACACCCCCATCCCATTCAGCGTCACCATGAACTACGTCCCGCAGGCGGCCCCGAACCTGAAGGCCAACATCACCATCACTGTGAGCTACACTGACAGCCTCGGCCTGACCGGGAAGTACATGATCAGCCTGCCTACCACATTGAAGTCTGCTGGGCAGCTCCTGCAGAGCCAGGGTTCGAGCTCGTCCTCATCCTCGTCAGGGTCCGACTCCCTCACATACTTGGAGTACGGGGTGGTCGCGGCACTGGTGGTCGTCGCCGTCGTCGGGGCTGTCTACATCCGCAGGAACAGGGCCGTCACAATCGACGGCGAGGAGACTCGCAACCACAAGGCGGACCACGAAGTAATCTGACACGATGGTAAGTGTCGAATGCGCCCAACTGATCTCTTCCGGTTCTCGACGAAGGCCCTGACCGAAAGGAAGCTGAAGGCGGTCCTCACAATCGTTGGCATAATGATCGGGCCGGCGACGATAGTCTCCCTCGTCGGGGCCACCCAGGGCTACACGAACGCGGCGACAGGAAGGTTCGCGGACCTAGGCGCAACCACCGTTTTCGTGAGTCCAGTCGGCCGCGGGTCCAGCCTCACGTCCGCGGATTTGCCATCTATACAGGGCCTTCCGGGCGTCTCTTACGTGCTGCCCTACATCGAGATAAGCGGCCAGCTTACCCAGGGGACTCAGACGCTGGGGGTCAATGTCATCGCTGCCGACCTCACGCAATTGCAGAAGGTCCTGCCGACCTTGTCACTGTCTCAGGGAACACTACCCTTATCCTCAGACCAAGTGGGCGCCGTCGTCGGGTACTCGGTAGCCTACCCGGGCATACAGGGTGCAACTAACCTGACCTTGAGCCAGGTCCTGACCCTCTCCAACGTCGGGCGGTCTGCTTTCGGCTTCGGCTTCGCCAGCGGGCCTTCAAGCGGAACTTCGACCCAGCGCTCCTTTGTGGTCACGGGCATCTACTCCAAGTTCGGGCAAGGGTTCGGAATCAATCCGGACACCTCGGTCTTCATCCCGCTGTCGGCCGGCCAGCTGATTTCGCACAGCCAGAGCTACTCCGGCGTCATGGTCGTCGCTTCCAGTTCGGCCACGGTCAGCCAGGTGGTCACTGAGATAACAAACCTGTACGGTTCGACCGTAAGAGTGACCAGCATCAGCTCGCTCCTCTCTTCGATCGAGTCCGTGACCTCGGGGACTACGACCCTGCTCGAGGCGGTGGCGGGCACCTCCGTTTTGGTTGCATTCATAGGAATAATGACCACCATGCTGACCTCTGTAATAGAGCGGACGAAGGAGATCGGGATTCTGAAGGCCCTCGGAACGACCAGCCGGGGGATAATGCTGACCTTCATCATGGAAGCTCTTGTGACAGGGGTGGCCGGAGGGGTGATGGGCGCGGCGGTGGGGGTCGGGCTCTCCTACGTGGTGATTTCCCTGCTCAGCAGGTCTACGCTGGCGCTCGGCGCCGGGGGTGGAGGAGGGGGGTTCGGAGGGGGCGGTTTCGCTGTGCGGAGCGGAGCAGGTGGTGGCGCTTCGTTCTCCGCGGCCCCAGCAGCCTCCTCTACTACCCTCTCGATTGCGCCTGCCATCAGCCCTGAGGTCTTCGCCGCGGCGGTGCTCCTCGCGGTCGCCGTAGCCGCTTTCGGAGGCCTGATTCCAGCGTGGAGAGCCTCGAGAATGAACCCGGTCGAGGCGCTGAGAAGGTCGTAAGGCGGCGGGCTGACGTCACAGGCGGGCCGTGGCGAGGCTCACTGTTGGCGGCTGCCTGTCTCTCTCCTGGAGTAGTTCTCTTCGAAAGCCCCGACGTCTCTGAAGTAGGAGGCGGCCAACTCGACCGCAGCTGGATTGCTATAGGCCTCGGGGGCGGGCTTGTCGATCAAAGCGACTATCCTCTCGGCGGCCTCATCCGCGGACTCCACTCTTGCCTGCCCCAGGAACCCTCCTGCCCTGACGGAGAGCCCCGGGCCAGCTATCTCGTGGAATGGAGTGTCAACTATCCCGGGCATCACGACCGAGACGTGAATCCCTGGGTACTTCGACTTGAGGTCCATCCTGAGGTTCGCGCTGAGAACGTTCACGGCGCTCTTAGAAGCACTGTAGATTGACCTGTAGGGCGTGAAGGGCACCCGGCCCAGGAATGACGAGACGTTGATGATGTGGCCCTCTCCTCGCTCCTTGAAGTGAGGCAGTATCGCCTGCATCCCGTAGAGTACAGACATCAACACGACGTCTATGGTGCTCCTCACGTCCTCTTCTGTCAACTCCTCGACGTGCTTGTTAATCCCCCTCCCTGCGTTGTTGACCCAGACATCAACCTTGCCATACTCCTTCAGGGCCGCGTCCCTGAGGCGTTCGACATCCGCCCGTCTAGTCACATCGGTGACAACGGCCAAGGCCCGCGTCCCGGAATCCGCCGCGACCTCCCTAATCAACGGCTCCCGCCTCGCTCCCAGGGCGAGGAGTTCTCCCCTTGAGCCCAGTTGTTTCGCCAGGGCGGCCCCTATCCCACTGCTGGCACCAGTGATTACGACTACTTTTCCCGCCAATTCTATCCCTCTAGATTCGGTGTTGGCTCGGCAGGAGAAGTGTCTTTCCCCTGAGTCCCCTTTCCCGATGCGTGACCGGTTTGGGGCCCGCTGTCAGCGCCGGTTCTTGAGGTGACCGTCTATCCTCTCCTGCAGGTCAGCGTTCACCTCTGGGATGGGCCTTCCGCCATCGATTCGCACTATGCCGTACTTCGATTCCATCAGTTTGAACTCCTTGGCGATTCCCCTCTGGTAGAGGACGAACGACTCGAAAAGGTCGTCCGAGAGTCCCATGTCGGCTCCCGACTCGTAATAGTCCAGCGACCCGTACTTCTGGAAGACCCTGTGGAAGAGCTCCTCCGGCGGGACGTCGAGATAGAAGACCAGGTCAGGCTTGGTCGCGAACCCGAAGAGGTCGTGCGACCACCCCCTGCTGATGCCCCTGACGTTGCTCCTCGCCATGAGGGTGAAGACGTAGCGGTCGGCGAGGACGATGTAACCGGCGTGGAGGGCAGGGATTATCTTGTGCTCCAGCTGGTCGGCGAAGTCGGCCGCGTAGAAGAGCGCCAGAGTCTTCTTCCTCAGAGGGAGCTTGTGCTTCGCTTCGAGAATCCCCGAGCCGATCAGCTCGGAGCGCTTTAGCCCTGTCGTGATGACCGCGTGGCCGTCTGCTTCGAGCTTGCTGGTGATCATATCGATTTGCGTGCTCCTCCCCGAGCCGTCGGGCCCCTCGAGCACTATGAGGTTCCCTTTCGATTCCATTCTCTTTAGGTACGAGATCCCCTCTCCGTAGAACCTGAGGGGGTGCGAGGCCAGTCCCCTGACTGTCAACCCCGTTGAGCCTCCTTCCCGATTGATCCAGCCTGCGACGTCGCCCCTACGGGGAGGAGCCTCAACACGTGCTGCCTCATCGACTCCTGCTGCTTCTCGATGTCCAAAGTGCCGTCGATGACAGCGAACCTGTCTTTCTCTACCATCAGCTCGTACTGCTCGACGATCCGGCTCTGGAAGATCCTGTAGCTCTCGTACTCGTCGTTGGAGAGGTTCAGGTCCATGCCGGCCTCGTAGTACTTGAGCTTGGGCCGGCCGTCCACTATTCTGTCCATCGCGATGTCCGGCGGCACCCGGAAGTAGAACGCAGCGTCAGGAACGACCGCGAAGGAGTACACCTTCCTGACCCAGGCGGGACTGCACCCCCTGACCACATCGCGGGCGAAGGCCGTGTAGATGTACCTGTCAGCCAGGACGAAGTACCCCGCTTCAAGGAGGGGGGAAATGTTCCTCTCGTACCTGTCGGCGAAGTCGGTGGCGTGGAGGAGGCTGAAAGTGGTCGGCGTGAGCAGTGCCTTCTTCTTCCCCCTCGAAGTGATGTCCTTCACTACATCTGAAGAGTTCCATTCTGTGAAGAAGACCCTCACCCCCAGGCTGCGGAGCCATTTGTCGAGGAGGCGGAGCTGGGTCGACTTGCCCGACCCGTCTATCCCCTCGACCACGATGAGCCTACCACGGGGGCCTTCTTGGCTCCGGGCCGTGCCGTGGTTGTTCTTCGAGGTCATCTCTCCACCCTCACCGATTCCGCCCGTCGCTCCCCCTCCTTGGCGCTGACCGAGATGGCGATCGGCCTCTTTATCGATGCGGAGAGCGCCAAGGCAGACGTCTTCGCTAGCTCCAGGGGGAAGGGGCCTTCGCTCTCCAATACGCTGATTCTCAGGCCGCCTGAATATGCCACCTTCACGTGAGCTTCCGACCTGTCCAGAATCTCCATCAGCCTTAGGGCGGCGCCCATCTTCCTTATTGATTTCATGTCATCACGCTTCAGCATTCCGCCGTACCTCCTCATGAGCCAGTTCGCGGTCCTCGGCCTCCGCGCCTTGACCAGAGATATCGCCATGAACAGCTGGTCGTCATGGCTCATCGGAAGGTCCTCGCTCATGAGAATCCCGAAAAGAGAGCTAGAGTCCGCTCCCACACAGTCCTCGGCACGGCCTCTCTCGACTGCAGCCATCAACACGGCCTGCTGGCGGCCGTCGATGATGCCGTTCCGCTCAAGGCATTCTGCGAGCTCGCTGACTCCGGCGACCCGGGGGGGCATGTCCTCACGAGCCATGATTCTCTCGAGTTCCTCCAGCTGCGCGATTCCGAGAGACGAACGCACCCCCCTTTCCAGAAACTCGGTGAGGATGCCGTCCCGGAGGCCGTGAGTGCTCACTGTCATCCGCTTGAAACCGAGCCGCTTCATCACCAGCCGCACCACGAGCGCCCCTGAGGCGATCGTCTCCGACCTGTTCTCCCCGATTGCGTCGACTCTGTCAAGCTCGTCTGTGGTCAGTCTGAAGAACTCCCGGCTCATCTGTTGAACCAAGTCGTAATCGACGGTGTAGTTGTGGATCTTGTCGAGCGGATAGTCGGTCATCTCTTGGGCGACCCTG
>DATFYP010000031.1:0-2043 GCA_035314985.1 Nitrososphaerales archaeon | reverse complement strand
CCCGACTGTCTTCTCTCCGCAGCGGGGACCTGCAGCGTAACAGCCAAGGGAATCTGGCCCGGACCGGCCGCAATCAGGGCCGTTTACGCCAGTGACATGACTAACCTCGCCAGACACAGGACCGTGAGAACGACGGTGTTTACTTAGAGTCCAAGGGTCCGAGGCGTCTAGAGCCCGCGAGCCCCACTGGGTCATGAAGTACATCGGAGTATTCGGACTTCGTGCAGTTTGAGAAGACTTTAGAAGGAAACGGACAGGAAGTAGAGGCTCGAAACAGGAATAATCTCGGAAACCTGCCGCGTAACCCCAGACTATTTCAAACTCGATGCCCAGTCTTATATCCTAAACCGAGGATGGTTTGCCGCGGGAAGGTTATTGTCGGGCCCTGAGAGCGAAATCCAAGCCAGAAGGAGAACTGTCGTAGTACTTCAGGACGAGATGAGGAGGGTGCTGGACGCGTCACGGGTGCTCCTTGACGAGTATGCAGCTGTGGTCAAGGGGGACAAGCTTGGGATCGGCGCCGCCACGGAGAAGGTGAAGAAGGCGGAAGAGGACGTGGTGATGCTGAGGAGCGCGCTGATCAGGGAGTTATCGCAGGTGGGGACACTCATAGTCAACCGCGAGGACCTCCTGAGGGCGGCGTTCGCAGTCGAGAGCATCTTCGGCCACGTGAACGGCATTGCGTTCAAGATGTCCCAGCTCCCGAGGGCCTCGGCCAGGGGCAAGAAGAACAAGGAGTCGATTGAGGCGCTGCTGGGCCTCCTGATAGACGCCATTTCGAAGCTCAACGAGTGCATCAGGGGCCTGTCTATCAACCCGGAGCAGTCCATCCAGCTGGCGGCCCAGGTCCAGCAGATCGAGAGCGGCATAGACAGCAAGTACAGGGAGTCCGTAGCGACCATACTGAAGTCCACTTCGGGGATGAAGGAGCTGGTGGTCCTGAAGGACGTCTTCCAGTCTATCGAGGACGCAGCCGACGCCACCCTGAGCGCAGCAAACGCAGGCACGATCCTAGCGCTGGGGCTGTAGCCATGCCCCGGCACAGGGCCATGGGGAGGCTCTTCGAGAACCGTATTGTCGTCTGGGACATCGAGGCGTCGAGGAGGCTGTTCAAGGAAGGCTACTACGGGAAGCCCCTGGGGATCCCCAAGCCGAAGGACTTCGAGTTCAACGAGCCTCTGATACTGGACCTGATGGAGGGGTACTACCTGTTCACGAAGAAGGTCTTGGAGGTCGAAGACCAGGCCGGCAGGGAGCTGGGGCTGAAGGAGCTGGGTAAGGTCTGCGAAACGTCCTACACGGAGTTCGCGGAGAAGTTCGCGGTATATCGAAAGCTGAGGGAGGCAGGCTACGTGGTCACCCCAGGTATCAAGTTCGGGTCCGACTTTGCGGTCTACGAGCACGGGCCAGGGATCGACCACGCCCCCTACATCGTCCAGGTGATGCCGCCGATGGCGAGCATGACGGCCACCTCGTTGGTGAGGTCTGGGAGGCTTGCGACGACCGTCAGGAAGCAGTTCATCATCGCGATGCCCGACAGGGAGAAGAGGGGCGTCGAGTTCCTGAGATTCGACTGGTGGCGCGCCTAGGGGCAAGTGCGCAGGCGCCCCGAGTTTCTTGGAGTGGTCTTGTTGGACTCGATAACCGCGGATTCCTACGTCCTGGTCTACAGGGACAGGCGGAGGAAGTGGCTGGTGAAGCCCAAGGACACGCCGAAGCTTCACACCCACCTGGGGATCCTCGACGTGTCGGCCCTGGTGGGGAGGCAGTACGGCCTTTGGGTGACGACCACGCTCGGGGACGAGCTGGTGGTCCTGAAGCCGACCATCGAGGACCTGATCATGAAGCTGGCGAGGAGGACCCAGGTGATCTACCCGAAGGACCTCGGGTTCATGATGGTGAAGCTGGGGGTGCACGCAGGATCCCGCGTCGTCGAGACCGGGACCGGGAGCGGCGCGACCACCGCCCTGCTCGCCTACCTCGTGCAGCCGGGGGGCGCAGTGTACACCTACGACATCAACCCGGAATTCCAAGAGGTCGCCA
>DATFYP010000030.1:0-2172 GCA_035314985.1 Nitrososphaerales archaeon | reverse complement strand
AAGTCGCCGACCCTTGAGGAGACTTTCAGCTGTGAGTCTCCCGAGTTTGTCAGGGCGACCACCACCTTGTCTCTGTATTCGGGCGAGGATGTGAGGATCGAGGCGACTGGGCCGAGGAGCTTCTCGTCGACCAAGCCGCCTGCGCCCACGATCACGAGGGTCCCGTGCCGCTCCATCCTTGAAGGGTCGTCGACCAGCCCCTGTATCGACCTGTTGAGGGACACGCGGTACTCGGCCAAGGTTCTCATCGCGCTGTTCAACGCCTCAGACCTCTCGCCGAGGCAGACTGAGACTCCAGTCCCCGTCACTCCCATCCTGCCGCAGGCGTTCAGCAGGGTCGCGAACTCGCGGGCGTCGCGAAGCGGCGTGAAAGCGTCCTCGAATTCCAGGGTGTAGACTTCGCCGACCAGCCCGTTCAGTGCGTCCGCACCGCCTCCGGTCGCCCCGAGGTTGGCGGCAATCACTTCGGTGAGCTTCCCCTTCTCCGCACTGTCTAAGGACGAGATGGTCCGCCACGACCCGCCGTCTTTCAGGCGGAGTCCTGCCTGGTGAAGGGTCGACAGGACGAGGTCCTTGCTGCCGGTCAGCCCGGGGAGGTAGGGCGTCGACGTCAGGGCGACGGCCTCGTGGATGGGCCTTGTCTCTCGGCCCGTGAACAGAAGGTCCTTGGAGGCGGTGACGAGGCCGGCGGACTGGGCGTCTTCTAGGGAAACCCGGTTCAGCCCGGTGAGGGAGCGGTTGGGGCCCGCGTCTTGCCTGTCGGCGACGGCCCCGACGACCGCGAGGGGGGCCAGGTCTCTGTTGGACGGTGACGCCGCCCGCGCGAAGAGGTAGGCCATCGAGGCGGAGCACGCCTCTCGCCCCCCGTCGTACCCGTACCTCCAGGCGTTGACCACGGTGGGCTTCTGCATGTCCTGCTCCGACAGCTGATGGTGGTCGATCACGAGGAACCTTCCGTCGAACGCGTCCTCAAGCTCAGCCAGGAGGGTTGACGCGAGGTCGGTGAAGATGTGGAAGTCGTATCTCTGGGAGGCCAGCTCGCCGATCAGCTTGGGGTCAAGGTCCGGGACGCACCTGACAGTGACGTTTGCCCCGGCTCGCGTGAGGGCGGCGAAGACGGCCGAACCGCTAGCCAGCCCGTCGGCGTCTACGTGGGTGACGACGATGACCTTCCTGCCGTCTGACGCCAGCTTCAGGATGTCTTTGGAAAGGGACTCGTACCTTCCCAGAAGCCCCTCGAGGTCGGGCATACGCGGCGTCAGCCCCAGCTCTAGGCCAGCTGCGCTACGACAGCCGTGTACTTGAAATCGGCCGGCAGCACGCCCATTTTCTTGTAGAACTTCGCGAGCCTGTAGATCTTCGCTTCTGTTAACTCGAGAGAGTGAACGTTCTTCCTGTCGCTCCCGTGCACATCAAGGTGCTTCTGAATCCTCAGGGCCCGGTCGATCAGGTCCTGGAGGTCCTGTGGGAGTTTGGGAGAGGCCTTGCCCTCTTTGAGAATCTCCCCTATCGACTTTCCAACCACGGGCTTGACGAGAGGAACTCCGTAGTCGTCACGGAGCGCCACCCCTATCCTGCTGGGAGTGAGGCCCTCCTTGGCAAGCTTCAATATGGTCGTCTTGACTGCAGCGGCGTCTAGTTCTACCCATGTGGGAGCGGTCTTGCTGGACGGCCTCGTCACCTGGGACTTCCCGTGTCTGTGAGAGTGTATCCGTGCCAAATCACAATCAGCCTGCCGACTCCTTTCTTTTCTGCTGATAAACGTTACCTGCTGTGGTGCGACTCGAGCCATCTTCCGAGTGCCCGGAGCGCCAACGACCGGTGGGATACCTTGCTCTTCTCCTCAAGGGACATCTCGGCGAGAGTCAACTCGCTCCCGAGGGGGACGAAGACGGGGTCGAAGCCGAACCCGTTTGTGCCCGCAGCGGCTTCCGGAATCCGGCCTCGCAGCCTGCCGGAGAAGACCCTGACCTCAGAGGGCCCCGAGCAGAATGCGACCGCGCTGACGAATTCCGCGGTCCTCTTCCTGACCCCCTTCATGAGGGTAATGAGGGACTCTGGGCCGACCGTCCGATTGACGTAGGAGGCGTAGGGACCGGGGAATCCGTTGAGGGCCGACACGAAGAGGCCGGTGTCTTCGACGAAGAGGGGCTTCCTGGCTCGCTCGAAGGT
>DATFYP010000029.1:0-3550 GCA_035314985.1 Nitrososphaerales archaeon | reverse complement strand
CCGCCCTGCAGACATCCCGAAGGCGCTGGGGGTTGCGAGTCCATCCTTTACCTGCCAACGCCTGGACTACTTCTGAAGCTTGGGGGTCTCGGTGAGCGAGGTCCACCATTAATATGCCGTCGAGTTCATGAGTGCAGCGATGGTGCCCCAGGGCGAACCCGCGACCCTCATCGTCGCCACGTCGTCGGATCTTGCTTCGAAGACCCTCGCGGAGGCCGTCATCGGCCACCAGGGCTTCACTTCAACGGGCATAGGACTGCTCGGAAGGCCGGTCTACCAGCGGGATTCGCTGCTCCTTTCGGTCTTCGACGGCCCCATCGTGAGCCCGCCGGACCTGGACTCGTACTTCAACCCGCAGGCGTATGTGTTCCTCTCAAGGCACAGCGCCGAGTCGGGGATCGCTTCACTGACGGCGCACACCACAGGCAACTTCTCAACCGAAGCGAAGTTCGGAGGCGTCGGGGGAGAGCTCGGGCGAGGCGACGCCGGGCTGCTGAAGGACTACATGATGGCGCTCTCTAGCCGGAGGGAGAAGGTGCCGGCCTACGAAATCACATTGGAGGCGACTCACCACGGTCCCACGTCTCTCTCGAAGCCTGTCCTCTTCGTCGAGCTCGGGTCGTCGGAGAAGCACTGGGGGGACAAGGCTGCTGCGGTGGTCGTGGCGGAAGCCCTCGTCGAGGCTCTGACCCACAGGAGGATCTGGGATAAGGTGGCCATCGGGTTCGGGGGGACCCATTACTCCGAGAAGTTCAACGAGGTTGTCACCGTGGGAGACATCGCTGTGTCGTTCATCGCCCCGAAGTACGCCCTGGAGCACATCGACGAGAAGATGGTGGGCCAGATGATCCAGAGGACGACTTCGCCGGTGAAGTACGCCCTGCTCGACTGGAAGGGGCTAGGCCCGCACAAAGATAAAATAACGAAGCTAGTCTCTCAGTTTGGGTTGGAGGCAATCAGGGTTTGACGGTCTCGAAGTTCGCGACGAAGGTCTACCAGCTCACCTCAGAGGTGCCGCGCGGGAAGGTCACCACTTACGGCGCAATCGCATCGAGGATGGGGAAGCCCGAAGCAAGCAGGGCGGTGGGGGCCGCGTTGAGGGCGAACCCCACCCCTATTGTGGTCCCGTGTCACAGGGTAGTCAAGCAGGGCGGGGAGCTCGGGGGGTATGGCGGGCCATCGGGGACCGGGAGGAAGGCCGAGCTGCTGAGGGAGGAGGGGGTGGCGGTCAGAGGAGGGAAGGTCGACCTAGCGGAGTTCCTTTTCGCTTGGCGCCGAGGGTCGAGAGACCCTCGCTCCCGAGCATGAGGAAGCAGAGCAGCGCCTTCTCGGTGTGCATCCGGTTCTCGGCCTCGTCGAAGACCACCGAGTGAGGGCCGTCAATTACCTCCGGAGTAACTTCGTCGCCCCTGTGAGCTGGCAGGCAGTGCTGGAAGATGGCGCCCCGTTTCGCAAGGGACATCAGGGCTCCGTCGACCTGATACTTGGGGAGAAAGGCCTTCTCGCGCTTCTTCCTCTCCTGGTCCTGGCCCATGGAGACGAATGTGTCCGTCATCACGCAGTCTGCGCCTTTGACGGCGGCCCTAGGGTCGTTCACTATGGTGATCTTGGCCCCGGTCGACTTCGACAGTCTGATGGCGTGCCCGACCATCTCGGGAAGTGGCTCGTAACCCTTGGGAGTCGCTGCGGTAAAGTCGATTCCAGTCAATGCCGCCCCGTACAGCCATGAGTTGCAGACGTTGTCCCCGTCCCCCACCCAGGCCACTTTGGTTCCCTTGAGCCTGCCTTTGTGCTCCTGGAGGGTCAGCAAGTCAGCGAGGACCTGCACCGGGTGGTGGAGGTCGCTTAGGCCGTTGATGACAGGGACTGTGGCGGCCTTGGCCAGGCGCTCCAGGTCGGAGTGCCTGTTGACCCTCGCCATGATGCAGTGGACGTACCTGGAGAGGACGTGCGCCGTGTCCTCGACGGTCTCCCCCCTTCCGAGCTGGAGCTCGCCGGAGCTGAGGCTAATCGGGTTTCCTCCGAGCTCGTTTATCGCGACCTGGAAGCTCACCCTCGTCCTGGTGCTGGGCTTCTCGAAGACCAGGGCGACCGTCTTCCCTTCAAGGGCGTGCTCACCCAGGCGAGACGCTCTTCCACGCTTGAGCTTCGCGGCCACGGCCAAAATCGTGCTCAGGTCCCGAGGTGTAAGCTCGGTCAGGGTCAGGAAGTCCTTGCCTTTCAACGGTCGAAGGACCGCGCAGGAGGGGTTAAAGTTTCCCTACTTCAGCAGCGAGTCGAGGAACTTCTGCGAGTCGAAGGGAGTAAGGTCGTCGTATCCCTGCCCCACTCCAAGGAACAAGACCGGTTTCCCTGTCGAATAGACTATCGACAGGGCCGCCCCTCCCCTCACGTCGGCGTCGGCCTTCGTTAGGATCACCCCGTCGAACCCGACCCGGCTGTTGAAGAGCTCGGCCTGGGAGACGGCGTCGTTCCCGGTGAGCGCGTCGGCGACGAGCATCTTGAAGTCGGGCTTGACGACCCTAGCGACCTTCGCCATCTCCTCCATCAGGTTCTGGTTGGTCTGCATCCTCCCCGCCGTGTCCATGAGGAGGCAGTCGACGTGGTGCGCCTTGGCGTAGAGGACCCCGTCCCTCCCCACCGCCGCTGGGTCGGCACCGTACCTCTGCGAGACGACCTTCACCGATAGCCTTTCGGCGTGCTCCGTCAGTTGCTCTATGGCCCCTGGCCTGTGGGTGTCCCCGGCTGCGCAGACGACGGAGACCCCCTTCTTCTTTAGCAGGTTCGCGAACTTGGCAACGGTGGTGGTCTTGCCTGTGCCGTTGATCCCTAGGAACAGGATGACGTATGGGTCGCCCGACTTGCTCTTCTCCTTGATGTTTGCGAGGACGTCGACGGTGCCGGCTCGGGCGAAGGCGGAGTGGAGCGCCACGTTCAGGCGCTCGCCGACCACCTCTGAGGCATCCTCGGAGCGCTCGACCTTCACCCCCGCGAGGCCCTTCTCGACCTCTTGGGTCAGCTTCTCGGCGACGTTCTGGGCGACGTCGCTTTCGATGAGAGAGAGCTGGAAGTTGAACGCCACCTGTCCGAGCTCTTCCTCCGACAGCTTCTTCTCGCGGACGGCGCTGGTGACTGCTGAGAAGGCCTGCTTCAGCTTGTCGAACAAGCCTAACCCTTCTGGCCCTGCTGAGCCAGAAGCGTCTGGAGAATCTGCCGGTCAGCCTCGAGCCTCTCGGCTATCTCGTTCCTCTGATTCATGATTGAGAACACCGTCTTCTCGACATCCTTGTTCCGCGCTTCGAGGATCGCCACTGCCTCTTCTTTCGTCTTCTCGGTGACGACGCTGGCTCCTATGTTGACGAGAACCTTGTCCGTGGCCGGAGGCGGGACCCGGAGCATCGCGCCACCGCCTATCTGTATGAGGACCTCGCTCGATGGTTTCTCGCCGAGGCCGTTAATCGCCTCGAGGGCAGAGCGGCTCTCAAGAAGCGCCCTTTCGAGGAGACTCTGGCGGGACGTGAGCTCGTTGTAGGTCCCCTCCAGGACCCTC
>DATFYP010000028.1:0-14079 GCA_035314985.1 Nitrososphaerales archaeon | reverse complement strand
TCGGGCGATGCCCGTACATCTGAGGAGAGGGCCGACGGTCGACAGCCTTCTGGTTACCTCTTGGTTGATCCGCCCCATCCCCTTCGTTCTGATGGTGAACGTCTCTTCGCTCCCCATGAGGTCCTGGTAGTAGTCGAGTCTCTTCTCGATGAACCCAGCCTCCGTCTTGAGTTTCTCGGCCATGCCGTCGGGCAAGTCCTTCCTGACCCCCCCAATGGTCGAGTAGGACTTGTTGACCCTGTTCCCTGTTATCGCTTCGAGCAGGTCGAGGGAGTGTTCCCTGTCCTTCCATATCCACATGAAGAGTGTGTCGAAGCCAGCCCAGTGGCCGATTAGCCCCAGCCAGAGAAGATGCGAGTGGATTCTCTCGAGCTCGTGGACCACAGTGCGCAGGTACTTCCCCCGCTTCGGGATTTCAAATGGAGTCAGATTCTCCACCCCTTGAGTGTATGCAAGGCTGTGAGAGAAGCTGCAAATGCCGCAAATCCTTTCTACAAGATAGACGTTCTTCACCCAGGTCCGGTCCTGGGCGGCCCTCTCAATCCCCCTGTGGACGTATCCGATCCTGGGCATGACCTGGACTATTCTCTCTCCCTCAAGGATCAGCTTGAAGTACTCCGGCTCCTTCAGCGAAGGATGAACAGGCCCGAAGGGCATGGCGCTCTCTGCGGAGTACTCCATGAGCCCAGCGCTCGATTCCGTGTAGTGGGGTCCCTCTGTATTGTCACTCAAGCTTTAGCATCTTCCTAATCTTGGCTGGGTCGGCCTCCTTCCTTAGGGGGGCCGGTGCGTCTGTCGGATACTCGTCGGGCAGAACGAATCTTCCCTTCATGTAGGGGTTCCCGTCGAAGAAAACGCCCATCAGGTCCTTCACCTCCGCTTCATAGAACACCGCAGCTGGCACGGCGGGAGTAATCGAGGGAATTCTAGCATCGCTCTTTGGAACCAATGTCTTGACCACGGCGAAGGTCTTCCCCTTCCAGAAGTGATACATTACGGCAATCTGCTCGCCCAAGTCCAGGGCGGTGATGGTGCTTAGGTGGTAGAAGCCTGGCATGGCGGCAACCTTGGCACAGGCCTCTGGGACTTTCTCGCGGCTGACATTGAGGACAATTGCCTTCTTGCTTGTGGTAACCGTGCCTCCGGTCTCGACGCCTATCGCCTGCATTGATTCAACTGACAACCTGCTGCGCCTCCTCTGGCTTGTCGGGTATTCCCGTCACCAGCTTCAGAATCCCGTAGATTATTCCCTCGGGATTCGGTGGGCAACCAGGAATGTAAAGGTCGACGGGGATCAAGGTGTCGATTCCGTGGCCTGCATTGTAGCAGTCTCTCATCACCCCCCCTCCGAGCGCGCATGCTCCGATGGCGACCACGAGTCTGGGCTCGGGCATTTGGTCATAGACGGTCTTGAGGCGGTCTTTCATCAGCGGGTTCATGGTACCTGTCACCAGCAGGACATCGGCGTGCCGTGGACTGGGGACTAGCTCCACACCCAAGCGTTCCGCGTCGTACTTGGGGGTCAGGGCTGCGAGGATCTCGATGTCACAGCCGTTGCAGGAAGCTGCATTAACGTGGAAGACCCAGATGGACCGCTTCCTCGCCCAGGCGGTCAGACCGGACCTAAAACTCGCCACCCCCCATGAGCAGGTACCACCATACGATGACCGTGACTACTCCCCCGCCGCCGATCAGGAACAGAAGAGGATAGAAAGCAGTGGTGGCGCTGAAGGACCCGGCGAGGAGCAAGGCGAAAGCCTCTACCACCAGGAAGAGGGCGGTGAAAATGAACAGTTCAGATCGGTAGAGCCCGCGCGTTGGAATGGAGCTCTCCCCGCCTGCGAACGGCTCGTACTTCGTGCCCTTTCCCGTGGTCCTCCTGCCGAGCCTGCCGACAAGGGAGAAGACCACAAGGTCGGCCACCACTATGATGATCGGCCCGAGTATGACGTCAGAGATGTCCGTTGCCCATTCCTCCAATCATGGCGCCCATAGCCTCGACTATCCTGCCCTTGGCCGCCCGAGCGGTCGCCGAGAGCCCCTCTCCGACCTCTAGTGACTCTGGCTGTACTCCTACGACGAAGCTTCTTCCGAGGTTGCCTGCGACCCCGGGGATGAGCCTGAGCGGAACGTTGTGGGTGGCGAAGAACCCGAACTTGGTGTCGGCGAGGCTCGCGCAGACTACCGCGCCTGGCGTCCTGTTCGCCTCCACCGCGTCGAAAATCACTACTCGGTCTCCGGTCGCCGCCACCTTGGACAGGAGCCGTTCAGGCATGAGGCTGGGCTGGTGAATGACGACGTTCGGGGAAGGGTTGGGCCCCAGCTTCTTCCGCAGCGAAGAGACGATTTCGAGCCCGATGGCGTCGTCCTGCCTGATCGGGTTCCCCACCCCCACGAAGTGAACCTTGCCTCCGCCGGGCTCCCTCATCCACGACTGCGCGGTGCGCTCCCAGTCTTCAGAGGGCTGCGCCAGCGACGTATCCGTTGGATAAGCGTGAGTGGCCTCAGCCGGGGTGGAGCCCATGCTCGGTCGTTCGTGGGCCGATTTCGCACTCGATATAAGGAACGAATGCGTTTCTTAGATTTGAGAATTGCCTCTGGATTGATGGAACAGGTCACGAGCCGGCTTCTATCAGGAACTTCCTGTTGGCCTCGACGGCCTGCTTGATCGCGCCCTCCCAGGCCTTCCGCTCAGGAGCTGACTTGGTGACGAGCCGTTCTATCACCTCGTACAGGTCGTCCAGGTTCGCGGCGGCGACCCCCACTCTGTCCACGGCCGAGACCAGGTCCGGATGCGAGATGTCGATCCCGTGCCCGTTCTTGCGGAGAAAGACAAGCCCGGCGACCAGGGCCGTCCGCTTGTTTCCGTTCTTGAAGTGCTGGCCGCTGGCAAGCTTGAAGATCAGGAAGGCCGCCTTATCCGAGATTGCCTCCTCGGGCCCTTCGTTGCTCGCCCTCTCCTCTGCCTCGGCGAGGAGCTCCTTCAACTTCTTCCCGTCCGCCGCGGAGAACTCATGGGGCTCGCTGGTCAGGAGGACGACCTCTCGGTTCACTGCCATCAGCGAATCGAAGTCCATGTGGTGGATGGTCTTCTTCGCCACGCCGTAGGAGCCGCTGGGCCCCGATTTAACCGATTGAGTCCCCTGCGCTGGAGTTTGCAGGAGGCAGGAAGCGGAACAACTTCGGGAGATGCCAGCCCGGCGGGTCAGGAGGCGATGAGCGGGCCCTGGGCAATCCTGCTGTCGAGCCCGTAGCGGGCGGCCTTCTCGAGGTCGAGCCCTCCCCTCTTGCATTCCAACGAGATCACCTGTAGCGTCGCCCAGGCTCCGAGTGCCAGCAGCGCGCCCGTTCCGATCCCTGCGGCGGACGCGGTTCCGTTGCTCCTGGGAGTCGCGGCGTTGCGCATGGCGACTCTGTAGAGGTGCCTGTAGCAGGCGTAATAGACGGCCAGCTGCGACGGGTCTGGGGCGAGAGACGTGAAGCTCTTGCTCTTGATCTTGCCCAGAGGAACGTTCTGCATGGGGGTGACGGTGAACTCGAAGGGCCTCCCGTCGACCTCTGACCTGCTCATCCTGTTTACGAGGGCGACGGTCTCCCAGTTGTCTTCCGGGGTCTCGGCCGACTGCCCGACCTGGACGGTGAAGGCCGGCCTCCAGTGGTTCTTGTTCAGAGTGTGGGTCCCGCGCCACACGATCTCCGCCCAGGACCCGTCGGGGCCGACCTTGAGAGGGAGAGTCTTGTTTGGCATGTGGATTGCGGCGAGCCTGTCGCTCCCCGTCTCTATGCCGACCTGGACTCCAATCCAGTTGTTGGGGCCCGCCTTCAGGGCGGAGGAGAGTCGACCTATCATCTCCGGATACGCCGCGGGAATGGATATCCTTCCGTGGGTGGGGTTTGCGTACGCCATTCCCTTCACCCCCATCACGGTACTGAAGAGCTCCTGCAGAGCGTCGCCGTTGGGCTCGAAGTGCGGCCCGTGCTCGTAGGCGAAGATCTCGTCGCTGTGGAGCCAGGCGTGAGTCTGCCCAGACCTGACGTTGAGCTCGACCTCCCTCTTGACCCTCGCCGGAGGGAAGTACCTGAGCGGCCTGAGGGTGACCTCGCAGAAGTCGCAGCCGACCCCGCAGCCTCTCATGACCTCCACCATCCCCTTTACGGAGGGGTTGACGATCTCCGGAATCTCCTCCAGCCTCGGGGACTGCTTCGAGAACTGGTAGCGAGAAAGGAACCGCTCATCGGAGACTCGGTGCCTCCGGAAATGGTCGTCGAAGGTCTGGAATCCGCCCTGGAACAGGCTGCCTCCCGCTCCTCCTTGCGATATGTACCTGAAGAGGTCCCCGACCACGTCGTCCGCTTCTCCCTGGAATGCCCGGTCGATTCCGAGCCGTTCCATCTCTTCGGGCATCACTGTGAACTCCCAGACGCCGGGCCCCCCGAGAAGGAGCCTGGCCCTCTTCCCGTGCCTCAGGCCGTTGACCTTGGCTATGAGCGCCTCGAATTCCTTGCGGACGTAGGCATACCCCCGGGTCCTGAAGAAAACCGCGAACGACATGGTAAGGGGGGCCAGGCCGAGCGGGTCCATGGTTGTCACCCCTATCACCTCCGTGTCCTCGTCCACGAAGTCTTGGATGTAGTCCTCGTGTGCGACCACAACGTCAGACGCGGGATACTCTCTCAGCAGGCCAGCCTCGATCTTCCGGAGCGAGTAGGGGGCACGCAACGCCCGACCACCAACGGCACGAAGCGGGCTTCCCCTTAGGAGTCGGTAGACCGAGCCGGGGACGCGTTGGGTGGGCGCGCTGGGGAGGAAGTCCAGGAGCGGAAAGCTGTGGTATTCTCGCGACAGAGTGGTGTCCGCCACGAGGACGAATCTGGCCATCAACCGTCACCAGCATTTGCTGAGCGCGGGCCCAGGAGGTCTAGTGTCAGGCGCATGTACCCTGGAGAATCCTCCTGCGTGGCCCGATTCTTAAGGTAAGCTGGGGACTCGGCCTATGCGATCGAAGCGGACAGGGGGGATTAGAGGAGGTGAAGCAGCTGCTGAATGGGGCCGCCGGGATTTGAACCCGGGATCGCCAGCGCCCCAGGCTCACCGTGAAGGGCTTTCACTCTGGTATGCTGGACCAAGCTGCACAACGGCCCCACTGAACGGTGCCGAAGCAGATGTCGGTTTAAACGTTAGCGGCTCGCGAAGCCACAGGGAACGGGTCCAGGCTTCCCTACGGAGCCTGGAAGAGGCCCATCACGTTTCCTTCGGTGTCCTTGAAGTATCCGAAGAATCCGTTTTTCCCCATTGAGGTCTTCTTTACGACGGTCCTGCCCCCGCGCCTTTCCACCTCCTTTAGGGCGGCGTCGATCTCGTCGACCTGGATGGTGATGATCGGGGACTCGACCGGAGGTGCTTTCTTGGTCATCCCGCCGTTGATTGAGCCGGGTTCCTTTGGGCGACCATCCTTGTCCGACGCCGTTGTCCCGACCATCGTGTAGTTCATCTCTGGGGCATCGATCATCTTCCAGCCGAAGACGTCCGTGTAGAACGCCTTGGCCCGCTTCAGGTCCTTTGCCGGAACTTCGAAATGTACGACTTTGCCGTTCATGGGATGCGAGCAGTTGGCCCCTCGCCGGGCTATAAAGATAGGGCAGCGGAAAGGGCGCAGGGGGAGTCAGGGAAACGAAAGTGATCTGGGACGCTCTAGGGAGGGGCGAGCTTCAGAAACTCGAGCAGCTTCGAGTAGGTGAAGTCAGACGAGTCCCTCTTGTAGTCGGATAGAAGCCCCAGCAGAGCCCCTGTGCCCCTGACTCCAAGGGTCCTCCTGACGAGCGGAGAAACGCTCCCTCCGACGAAGAGGTACTGGGCTGCGGCAGTGACGTTCTTGGGGCGCCGTTCTGTTCCGGCCGACTCGAAGTCTAAGATCCAGGGGACCCCTTCGGCCACCACGACGTGCTTTCGCAGATTGCTGAGCTGCCCATGGTCGACCCCCAAGATGTCGAGCTTCCTGCACTGATTGAGAACTGAATGGATCATGGCCCTCGCAGTCCTGCGAGTCCCCGGACCCTTCAGCCCAGCCAGCCAGTCGTGCAGCTCCTGGTACTCGATGAGCTTCATGAGAATCAGGTCTCTAGAGTGGGCCCGGATCGGGACTCCCACGCCGATGCGGTTCACAAAGGCGGTCACCTTGGCTTCCTGCTCCATGTCAGGTCTGTTCGCGTCCGTCCTCCTGATCTTCAAGGCGAGGACCTCGGAGCCAACTCTTGCCCGAACGACGATTCCGACTGTGCCGAGCCCCAGGATTCCGAGCCTTCCGACCTTGGCGTTGCCCTGGAACACCAGCTCCTCGACGCCCAATGCCCGAAGCTGGGTGACCCGCGACTTTGCCGCCCGAAGGGAGACTCTTGGATAGGAAAGGACCTGAATGTACGGGGTCCTCGTAAGTTGCTCAGGAGCCGCGAGTTCCGATGGCGTCGCTTGAGATCTCTCTGATTCCGTTTCTCATCCACTGCTCCGACTCTGCCAGTCTCAATAGCTGCCGGCCAGAAAGGACTCTCGCACTCTTCGCCATCCCTCTGGCGACCTCTTCCGAAGCACCGACGGGGCCCGTCCTCCCCTTGGCAATGTCTTCGAGGAGCCTGTCCAGGCTCGTGTAGTCCCTCTCCTGCAGGAGCCGGACCCTGGCGTCATCGTCGACCCATACGAGCTTGGCCCTGCCCCTGTTGCGAAGGATGAACTCATGAGTCTCCTTTCTCATGTCGACCGTTGGCCCCACCCTCTGCTCAATGGCCGGGAGAGATGCGAACTCCGGAATGAAGAGTAAGGCGCTCCGGTCGGAGTTGTTGGAGGCGGCCATGGCGCGGGCGATTCTGAATCCGCGCCCTTCGACGTGCCTGACGACGTGCCTGACGGTCTTCCTGAGCTCCCCCCAAAGTATGTCCTCGCTGAGTCGCCTGTGGCGGAACACGACCGCCACGACGGATTCGGCTATCGAGGTCCTGGCCTTGCCTGCCATACGCTCGAAGAAGCCCCTCTGAGGCCTGCTTAGAAACTCTCTGCACGCCAGGACGAGCCTGCCCAGCTTTTCGCCTGAGACAGCGTTTCCCAGGTCCCTCGTAGGGTCTACGGGGTCCAGGAGGCTGAAAAGGAGGTCATCGCCTTTTGCCTTGTAACCCGCGAGATAGCGCAGAACGGCGACGAATGACCCGTGCTGCATGACGAGGACCTCGGCCGCGTAACCTGAGAATCCCTGGGTCTCGATTTCGGCGCCGTACACGCCTACAGCCTTCATGAATCTCTTCAGGAGCCTGACCTGGGTCTTCTGCCCATCCGAGAGGCCCTTCACGAGCGTGACGTGGAAGGGGGACCTGTCTGCCGCGCTCATCCAATGCCCGCGAGCCACGGCGTAGCATGGGACGATGTTGACCTTGACTCCGTCAACGGAGGCCTCCGTGTAGGGATGCTGCGCGTACATCTTCCCCCTAGGATACCCTCGCATCGCCTCCGCCCCGATGGCAAGGCCCACCTCCTCGAACCGCGACTCTGGGGCCGTTGGGGCCACCTTCACGAAGATGTCGATGTCGGCGCTTTCGGGGAGCCAGGTCCCCTTCGCGAACGACCCTCCGAGCACGACTCCGCGGACCTCAGGGAACCTCGCCGAAGCGGCCCGAGTCCTCGACAGCGCCAGCCGGGCGACCCGGCCTATTCTCTTCCGCTCCTGTTCGCTGGGAGCGACCAAGGCGGAGGCAACGCGGACCACCTGGCCCGCTGGACTCAAACTAGGTCGTACACTCCTAGGTCGCTGTACACAGGTCCGCTCGGCCTCAGCTGGCTGGACTTCAGCTTGAATGTCCCTAGCTTGAAGCCTCCGAAGTCCCTGTGAGAGCTTGCGCTGATCGTCGATGACAGCTGCTCGATGTTTCTCCCCGACCGCACCCTTGCCAGTGTGAGGTGCGCCTGGAAGGGCCTCGTCTCCGCCTCCCCTATCCCTTGTAGCGCTTTGATCACCGCCTCCCCTATCCCCCGGACCCTGGGTTCGTCCTCCTGCGAGACGCCCACCCAGACGACGTTCGGGCGGCGCAGGCTGGGAAACGCCCCGACTGTCGAGACCGACGCGGGGCCGCCTTCGAGCCTCAGGGCACGGAGCCTTCGGTCGGCTTCCTCTGCCTGAGCCTCGGGTATTTCCCCGAGGAACTTCAGTGTGAAGTGCAGGTTCTCCTTTCCGACGAGTTTGAGGTCGGCGCCCGTGGCCGCAAGCTCCCCCTGGAATGACACGAGCGAACCGAGCACGGCGTCATCTGCTATCTCGAGGGCTACGAAGGTTCGCAAACGCCCTCGGTCATGCAACTCGACTTAAATCCTCTCGCGGCACGGGGCGAATCGGCGAGAGATTGCTCATCATAGTGGCGGTCACCGGGATGCCTGGAGCAGGCAAGTCGACCGCTGCCCAGGGGCTCGTGTCAGGGGGGTGGAGACGCGTGGTGATGGGGGATGTCGTGAGGGAGGAGACCAGGAGGCGCGGGCTCGAGCCCGACGCCTCGAACACGGGAGAGGTGATGCAGGACCTGAGGAGGACTCACGGCGAGGCCGCAGTCGCGAAACTCTGCATGGAGGCGGTCGCGAGGTCGGGGGAGGAGAAAGTCGTCGTGGACGGTGTGAGGTCGATGGCAGAGGTCGAGGAGTTCAAGAAGTCCGCCAGGGTCATCCTGGTGGCCGTTCAAGCGTCCCCAGGGAGGAGGTACGCGCTTCTGAGGGAGCGGGGGCGAAGCGACGACCCGTTGACCTACGACATGTTCCTCAAGAGGGACCAGAGGGAGCTCGGGGTGGGGATCAGCGTTCCGATAGCTCTGGCTGACGAAGTGATTTCAAACGAGCGCAGCACCCCCGGGGATGTGTCGAGGCAGATGACCGAAATCGTGAACCGCTGGTTGGCTACGGTTGCGCCCTGAACCCCCCGCCAGAGTCGCCCTAGAGGCAACGGTGTCCCCGTCTGAGGACCCGGGCAAGGTCCTGGAGTCAGTCAAGAACGTCCTGGGCGAGGTAGACCATTCAGTCAGGGAGACCCCTCGCCTGATCAGGGTCGAGTCATCGGCCCCAGGGAACCTGGACAGGGTACACGACCAGCTCAGGGACAGGCAGGTCAGGGGGGCCGCCAGGAGGAGGCTCTACGTGGGGACGACGGGAAACTCGACGACGGTGATGATCAACAGACAGGCGGCGACTGCGGGAGTAGTCGCCCTCTGCGACACTGAGGGAGAGTCGCCTCTCGGACCCATCTACCTCACCATCGAGTCGAAGAACCTTGAGAAGTGGATAGTGTGGCTGAGCGACTACCCCTCCGGATAGTCGACTTTCACCTCGAGCCCGTCTGAGGCGGCAATGGTCTCTGGGAAGACGGCCCTCGCCTCCCGGACCAACGGTGAGACGTTCCTGTATCGAGCGCTGAAGTGGGTGAGCACCAGTCTGCGGGCGCCTGCCTTCAATGCCGTCTCCGCGGCTTCGACCGAGGTGCTGTGCTTCCTCTCGACCGCCTTGTCCCTATCGCCCCCCCGGAAGGTCGAGTCGAAGATGAGGAGGTCGCAGTGGGAGAAGAAGCGGACCAGCCGCTCGGAGGGTCTAGTGTCCCCTGAGTACCCGACTCTGCGCCCGGCTCTCGGCGGTCCGGTCACCTGCGCAGGCGCTATCTTCTTCCCGCCCACGACGACGCTCCTCCCTTTCTGGAGTCGGGACCACAGCTTCCCCTCCGGCACGCCCAGCCTCCTTGCATTCTGCGGGAAGAAGACCCCCGGCCGCTTCTTCTCCTCCACGACGTAGGAGTAGGCATCTACGGAGTGGACGGCCCTCGTCGCCTTCACGACGAAGCCGCTCGTCTTCGCGACGACCCCGCTTCTGGCCGGTCTGAAGTTGATCTGAAAGGTCAGGCCGACGTTGAGGAGGTCAGCCGTAACCTGAAGCCACTTCAGCAGAGGGGCGGGAGCGACGAGGTTGAGTTGCTTGCTCCTCTGAGCGAGGGCCATTGTCTGCAGGAGACCCAGGAGCCCCGTGACGTGGTCGCCGTGAAGATGAGTTATCAGAATGGTTGTCTCCTTGTTGAGCCCCACCCCCTTACCAATGACCTGGCGCTGGATTCCTTCTCCGCAATCCATGATCACCACTTCACCTTCCCGCCGGACCGCGATCGCAGGGAGTCCTCGGCCCTTCGTCGGCGCGGCTGAGCTGGTACCCAGGAAAGTCACGGTGAGATCGACCAGTGCTATCTTCGCCTCAGCACTGTGATCGCCCTGGTCAGGCGCTTATGAACGTACAGCTCGTGCTCCTCCTCGAAGGACCACCCGGAGCCAGGCTCGGCGGGGAGGCTCTTGGGGTGCATGATCACGAGCATCGAGCCACTCCTCAGGAGAGCCTGGGCTGAGGAAAGCGCATCTCGGACGACCCGCTCGGCGCCCTTGCCTCCTGTGCTGGAAGCCCTGCCGTAGGGGACGTCGGTCGCGATGGCGTCCACCCTGGTGACCGGCGGGCTGAACGAATCGCAATTCACGACCCCCAGCCACTCTTGCCCGAACTTCCTCATGTTGGCGAGCGACCCGTGGGTCATCTTTGCGGCCCTGTCGAAGGCTACCACCTGGGCGCCGATTACTGATGCCTCAATGGCGAGGCTCCCGGTTCCGGCGAACGGGTCCAGAAAGAACTCTCCCTCCTTGCACCGCGAAAAGTTCACCAGCGCCCTCGAGAGTTTGGGGAAGATGGCTGCTGGGTGGAAGAACGGACGACGCCTCGGCCTGCGAAGGGACCATCCCTGCTTCATCCCGGCCGGGGAGGTCAGGGCGATGTACCTCCGCCTGCCCTCCACTACCGTGAGTTCGAACGCCGGGTTCTCAAGGTCGACTCTGACGTCGAGCCCGCGGAGGACCTCCTCCGGGTCGGCAGGGCTCTTTCCTGTGGGGAGGGAGAAGGAGCGCACCCTGATGGGCTTTCCCCGCACGGTCTCCGCCACTTCCGAGGGTGAAGAAACGAGTCGGCCGACCCTCTTCGAGAATGCTATCCTCGAGGCGACCCGGAAGGGGTCGGCGGCCGACTCCGCGAGCAGCACCCCCTTTTCAGGCGATTCGAACCGAGATCCAGGGTCGTAGGCGAGGAAGAGCGCCCTTGCCTCGGCTACTGGGATGGTGGTTGGCTCTCCTGAGAGAAGGACCAGGGATCTATTCCTCAAGGGTCTTCAGGTGCGAAGCGAGCGCATCGGAGATGTCCACCACGCTGAACTCTCCCGGGACCGTGTTCGACCCCACTATCTTCCTGACCCCCGCCTCCTCCAGCTTGCGGGCCGCGCCGCCGACGAAGAGGCCGTGCGTGCAGATCGCGACCGCGCTTGACGCCCCCTGGGCCAGGACCTTCTCGGCCGCCGCCTTGACCGTCCCCCCGGTGCTTATGATGTCGTCCAGTATGACGACGTCCTTCCCTTTCACGTCCAGCGCCGCCTCCTTCATGCTGACTTCCCCGGTCTTCCGGTCGCGCGTCTTCGATAGCTGGAAGTATGAAGCCCCATACAGGGCGGAGAACGCCTCTGTTCTCTTGGAGGCGCCGAAGTCGGGGGAGATGACTGCCACGTCATTCAAGCCGAGGTGCTCCTTCGCGTATCCCGCCAGGGTCGGTATGGCAGACACGCTGTAGACCGGGATGGAGAACAGAGACATCCCCTCGGCAGAATGGATGTCGACGGTGACGAGCCTCCTCACCCCCGCCGAGCGCATCAGGTGAGCCACTATGCCCAGGGTCACACCCTCTCCGGGGAGGAACTCCTTGTCCTGCCTTGCGTAGGCCAAGTAGGGCACGACGGCGACGACCTTGGCACCATCCTGGCTCAGCTTGTGCGACATGAGCAGTAGCTGGAAGAGGTGCTGGTCCACCGGGGGGTACGTGGATTGGACTATGAAGACCGTCCTGCCCGAAACCTTCTCTTCCGAGGTGAACTTCGACTCCCCGTCCGGGAACACCTTGAACTCGGACTTCAGGAGCGAGAGCCCGAGCTTCGAGGCGAGCGACTTCCCCAGGTCTTCGGAGGCAGGTCCGGCGACGACAACCTTCTCACCCACGGTTCCTCGTTTTCGGTCGCTGTCTGTGCGTATATAACGCGTTTCCAATCTACGCCATTCCTTCCCCGTGGACATCGCAAGAGTTAAGGAGGGCTCGGGCGAAACTCGACCCGAACCAGTTGGATCAGCAGTGTCCTGAGTGCGGCGGGATAATGCTCTTTGACATCCCAACCAAGCGGTTTGGCTGCAAGAAGTGCGGACTCTTCCTGACCAGAGACCAGCTCTCCGACATGCGTTACAAGCAGAGAGCCCCGGTGGAGGACGAGCGCAGGAAGAAGTCGAGGCAACAGTCAGACTATCTCGAGTGGTGGCTGAGCGGAGACAAGGAAAAGCAAGCGTAAGGGAACCCGAGCGGCGCAAGCCTCGGCTAGTGGATGGACTAGCCGATGGAGGGTGAGACTGGGGCTTACGTCAGCCGCGGATGGGCCCTCGACTCCAGTCGAGCATGTAACTCGTTTAAAGGAAGGCACGACCGGCAGCCCTCCGTTGGTTAGAGTCGAGGTTCTGGCCGTAGGGAAGGAACTTCTGATAGGAAGGACCCTCAACACCAACGCGCACTGGATTGGAAAGCGACTGGCCCTCATGGGAACCATGATCAAGGAAATCACGACCGTGGATGACGACCTTGGCGAGATATCTCAAGCGCTCTCCTCCTGCCTCTCGAGGCGTCCTGAGTTTCTTGTGGCGATTGGTGGGCTGGGACCTACCCCTGACGACATGACTCTCAAGGGGATCGCCCTGGGGGCGGGGAAGAAACTGTCGTTCAGCCGCGAAGCGCTCTCGCTGATCAGGGAACACTACGCAAAGAGGGGGATGGCCAACGTCGAGCTCACCCCGTCGAGGAAGAAGATGGCCATGCTCCCGTCTGGCGCCAGGCCGCTGCCGAACCCCGTGGGAACGGCGCCCGGGGTCAGGATGGAGATTGGCAGTGTGGCCGTGTTCTGTCTTCCCGGCGTCCCCTCAGAGATGAAGAGGATCTTCAGGAGGTCTGTCGAACCTGAGATAAGGGCGAGCGTGGGGGACCTCAGCAGGGCGGCGGTCACCTTGAAGATTGAGGGAATCTACGAGTCTGCCATGGCTCCCCTGATCCGAAAGGAGCTTCGCAAGAACCCGGGGGCGTACATCAAGTCGCACCCCAGGGGGCTGAGGGAAGGAGTCTCCAGGATCGAGCTAGACATTGTCGTCGTAAGAAGGGAGAGGGATGAGGCCGAGGGGGCCTCCGCAGCAATCGCGCGCGAGATGATCAGGGAGGTCACCCGGGCCGGAGGGGTGATAAAGTCCGCCAGGGGACTGACCTAGGTTGGACATCACCTTCGTGACAGGGACTGCAGGCTCCGGCAAGACGTACCTCACCAACGCGCTCAAGAGCTGGTACGTCGGGAAGGGAGAGGACGCCATAGCCGTCAACCTCGACCCGGGAGTGTTGAACCTCCCCTACGAACCCGACGTAGACGTGAGGCAGATGATCGACCTGCAGGAGATAATGGAGGAGTACGGCCTCGGGCCGAACGGAGCCCTGATCCTTGCCGCTGACATGGTCGCCACGAGGCTCGCCGAGATACAGGAGGAGATCGATTCATGCAAGGCCGAGTATGTGATTGTAGACACCCCAGGCCAAACGGAGCTCTTCTCGTTCAGAGAGAGTGGAGAGTACATAGTGAAGCAGTCGAAGGCGGATTCGAAGGTTCTCCTCTTCCTGCTGGACCCGCTCCTTGCCACCACTCCTGTAAACTTCCTTTCATTGGCCCTGCTCTCTGCTTCTGTAGGACTCAGGATGAACGTGCCGAGGATCTCGGTCCTGACGAAGAGGGACATCGCGGGGGACGGGGTGAAACGCATCATGCAGTGGAGCAAGAACGCCGCGGTCTTCGAGGACGCGCTGGCCTCCACCAAGGACAGCGAGCAGTACTCCCTGTACTCCGAACTCTTCCGGAGCCTCAGGAGGCTCTCCTTCGGGTCAGACCTCTACCCGGTCTCTTCCACGACCCAGGAAGGCCTCAT
>DATFYP010000027.1:0-17224 GCA_035314985.1 Nitrososphaerales archaeon | reverse complement strand
AGTACAGTGAATGTCAAAAGATGTCTTTTAGAGGTATCAGAGATTCAGGGTGCTTCCTGGCTCCCTCGCTTTCTCTTGAAACCATCTCGTAGAATCTCCTTGTCCGCTCGCGCTCATTGTAAAGCGTCACGATGGTCTTCACAGCTTCGCTACGGCTCGAGAATCTACCGTCCGCAACCCAACGGTCTATCTCTTGTACGAGCTCCTGAGGGATTCTAACCTGCACTTGCGTAGTTGCCATCTCGTAAACAAGATTGTCTACACAGACATAAGGATTCTCGCGGGCCGGACAGGACCCGCTTCAAAAACGCGTCCAGAAATGGGTACGCGCACGGGTTCGTACCTCCAAGGATTCGGACTCGCGTTCGTGGCTCGGCACTGGGATCCTGACAGGAAGCAAGACCCGTCTAAGGCTTAAGAGCAACCGAGAGCACGAAACGGCGGATGTCAATAAAGCTCAGGGATGTGAGAACTAGGGTCATCAGGGAAAAGGACGGTTCTTACGCCATAGCATGCTCTGCGTTGGGGGTATACTCCGTAGGAGAGACGCTAGAAGAGGCCAAGGCGAACTTCGAAGAGGCCCTAGAGCTCCATTTGTCTGCTGTAAGAGAGAAAGCCATCGAAGCTGTAGCGCGTTAGCTTGCCCAAACTGGCTCCGATTGAAGGCAGGAAACTCATCAAAATACTCTGCAACGAGTTCGGATTCAGACCAGTCAGACAGAAAGGTAGTCATGTGACGATAACCAACGGCAGGGTGTACGTGACCGTCCCGGCGAAGTTGATTGGCGTGGGCCTGCTGAGCATTATTCTCAAGGACTGTGACATCAACAGAGAGAGGTTCCTCGAGAATCTGTAGGAGAGCCGTGCGGGCCAACTAGCAGCGACATGAATAGCACGGACCAGACTAGTCAGACCAGACAGAGTTCATTCTGAGCTCATTTCTCGCGGGCCGACGGGACCTGCTTCAAAAACGCGTCCAGAAATGGGCACGCGCACGGGTTCGTACCTCGATGGGTACGAACCTGGGTTGGAAGTCGTTTGACACGACCTCCGGGAAGCGGAGCGTCGCAGCGTGCGCCAGGATGCTACCCACGGGCTGCGCTATCCACCGGGCGCAGGCCGGCCCGTCGCAGGACTGAAGGGCTCGTGTCGTCCGATATACCTGGCGCTTAGCAGGAACCCCAGGAACAAGAACACCGTTCCCCCCAACTCAAACTCGAAGAAGACGTCGGGATAGCTGAGAAGTCCCAGCAAGGAACCGCCCAGCATCGGGAGCATGCCGCCTATTGCGAGGAATATGTTGTAGGTCCTGCTCCTGTCCCACACGAAGCTGATGAGGGCCCCTCCGATCAGGGCGAGGCCCCCGACAGCGTTCAAGACGATGGCGAAGACCCTCACGGACATCGGCAGGGATGTCGACGCTGTCATGAACCCACGGGCCAGGGGCCCGCTGAAGCTGCCGGCGAGGGACTGCGCATCAATGGGTGCGGAGAACCCGGTCGCTGCCAGGGCAAGAGAGAACACCACGACGAACCCCAGGAAGAGTCTGGCGAAGATTCTCCTCGCCAGAAGCCACACCACCCCTGCGCCCAAGAGGCCCACCAAAGGAGCGGCAAGGACGTAGTAGACTCTGAAGAGGAGCGGGCTGGCGCCGAGCACGTCGCCGTTCATCAGGAACTCCATGCAGGCCGACGCGGAATAGAAGAGCAACGCCAGCGACCAGAGCAGCTGGTGAGTCTTCCGCCGGCGCTTGTATTGGAGGGCCACAAAGAGGAAGAAGACGAAAGATATGATGGCAGTTCCGAGAGGGAGGTAATCAGGCAACCCTGGCCACAGAAACAGCCAGCCTCTCGGAGGCTTAAAGCCTCTGGTCTATCATAGAGGCGAGACGGCGACCATCTGGCGTGGTCTCAGGCCGGTCAGCCCATAGCTAGGGGTCAGGAGAGCCCTCCCAGCTTAATTAGAGACCGTTGAAGCGACGGGTCCCCGATGGCTGGTTCCGCCGCGAGAGCCGCGCTACGGTCGACCCCGCTGCTCGGCCTCGCGCTGTTCCTGTTCTCCGCCGCGTTCCCCCTCTTCGACGACGTGGCGGAGGTCGACCTCACCCTCCACATGCTTCAGCACGTCCTCCTGGTGCTCGCAGGGGTGCTGGTCGCGTACCCTGTCTTCAGGTCAAGAGCCGTCAGACCGAGGAAGTGGGCGGCCTGGGCCTCCCTGCTGTCTGCGAGCGCCTTGATCATGTTCTGGCACCTTCCCGTCCCCTGGGACTCGGCCGTGTTGAATCCAGGGATTCATGCCCTGGAGCACCTCTCCTTCTTCGGCGTGGGTTTGTTCGTCGGCTCCTGGGTCGTCCAGCTTTCCGACTCGGCGAAGATCGGCGCCCTGATGGCGGCCTTCTTCGGGCACATGGGGTACGCCTTCGCTCTTATCGCTCCCTGGACCGGCCAGGTCTATCGGTTCTATTCAGTAGCCGACCAGAACATAGCCGGATGGACGCTGTTGCTAACAGGCCCTTCTCTTGTCGTGGGGGTGGCGTACCTCCTGGCGAGGAACCCCGCGTGGCTCGGCGGCTTCTCCGGAGAGGGGTCGAAGTCGGGGAGGAGGGAGACGGTCATCGACCGGATGAAGGTTCCGACCTGGGTGGCCCCCTTGCTCACGGGAGCGCTGGTGCTGGTGGCGCTGATCTACTTCGGCGCCACGGTCTTCGCGATCGGAGGACTCCCCGGGGGCGGTGCCACCACGGTCCAGATCTCGGAGACCCCCATCTCATGGCAGTACAGCCCTCAGCAGATCCGGGTGGTCCTGGGGGTCAACAACACCGTGACCTGGGCGAGCCGCTCGATATCGTACGACTCGGTGACGTCCAGGACGGGCGCCTTCGACTCCGGGCCCATCCCCCCAGGCGGGAGCTTCACCTTCACTTTCGAGGCCCCCGGGGCGTACTACTACTACTGCGTCTACCACCCGTGGATGACGGGAGAGGTGGTGGTGGTCGCCCGGGGAAGCTCATGAGACCAAACTGAAGAGCACGGGAGCCCTACGGTTCTGGTGGCCTAGCTGGGACGCAGCGGGCCGAAGTAGACGAGGGTCAGCTTGCTGCCCTGCGCGTAGTCGTCCATCGCCTCGAGGTAGGCCGGCGGAACAGGGTAGGACCACCCCGCGAACGGTCTCCCGAACGCCAGGATCATGACGCGCTTGGCGTCGACATAGCCCGTGGCGTTGCGGAAGATCTGGAGCCAGGCCGACACGCTCGTCCTGTTGGCGACCTTGGAATCTGAGGTCGAGGGCCCGGGAGCGCCCTCCCCCTCGCTTAGGAACTTGAACGTGGCTGCAGCGCGCGGAGTGATCGCCAGGGCGACGCAGGCCGTCCCCTTGGTGCTGTCCGGTTGGTTGCCGTAGGCATAGATGACGGGGCAGACCTGACCGCCGAACGCCGCCGGGACGGCAGCCAGCATCCGGCTCTGCGTCGACGCGTTCTGAAGGTCGAAGTCGTCCAGGAAGATTCCCGCGAGGCCTGCCCCGTTCGAGGCAAGGTACGCGCTCTGCTTCGTGAGATTGCCGTGCTCCGACGGGGGTATCATGATGACCCAATCTGCGGTGCAGCCGGAGGCGAACTGCCTGCCGATTATCACAGCCTCCCCGGTATAGTTCCCCTGGCACGGGTTCGCTCCGCCGGGGGACCACGCTATCCAGCCGAGGGGCGCCGGCTTCGGGGGGAGCGAGCCGATGAACACCAGTGACGACACGGCGATGACGACGGCGATGAACACGGCAGGTTCACTCCTCATTCATGTAGCACCTTTACCGTCAGGGACCAGACATCATCTGCGTCCCCGCAGAGCCCAAAGCAGCGCCGAAGAAGCGAAGAGCGCGAACAGGGTGGCAGCCATGAACACGCCGTTGGTGAGCCACTGGAGGTTTATCCACTGCAGCTGGTGGTAGGCTACGGCGTTGCACAGCGGGTACTTGAACATGGCAGGAGAGAACGCCAGTATCTCTGCGGGGAAAACCACCAGCAAGAGGCTCATGACCTGCGCGCCTTTGAGCGCCGTGGAGACGACGCCCCGGCTTCCGAGACGCAGGTACAAGAGCAGGAAGACGAAAGAAGCGAGCACGAACTCCAGCGTGCGGTAGTCCCAGACCGTCCAGAACCCGAGCGGCACGAAGGTGACCAGCCAGAACCCCTGTTCGAGCGGCCACGCCCAGTCCGACGGGATGAAGACCAGCGCGTCGGAGGCGAACGCGAAGGAGAGCTCGAAGAGGAAGGCCGCTCCGACCATGAACGCAAAGAAGACCCACCGCAGATTCGCGGGAAGCACCATGTCGGAGGCTCTCAGCGCACCCACCACCGCATCGTTATGGACGCATTCCCACTTTTAAGGACTGGCTGCACGAACAGGAAGAACCCCAGAGCGGCCCTTGAATAGTCAAGCTCAGGCGCGGCGGGGAATTTTCATATTTTTCTGGTAAGTAAGTGAACGCCTTCGCCGCGCGCTTTTATGCATTGGAATTACTGCATGAGTGGTAGCAACCTATAAGAGGCTGATTTCGGGCCGCAGGATGCGATGGGCTTAGGGAGGTACGTAGCTCGAAAGACCATCTACACGGTCGTGCTCCTACTGATTATCGTCGCGTTCAACTTCGTGCTCTTTCAGATACTCCCCTTCGTGACTGCCTGCCCCAGCATATCCATCGCCGACTGCGCATCCAGGCTGTACGCCCCCCAGCAGCCTCCCCGGGGAGTCCAGAATGCTTCCCTGTGGTTCACGACAATCAGGCTGAAGATAATCCACTCCTACGGGTTCGACCAGCCGCTCTACATCAGGTTCCTGGACTACTACAGGAACATGTTCACGTTCAACTTTGGTTACAACCTTGGGAACATACTCGGAGGGTCGGTCTACGATACCATCGCATCACGTACCCCGTATACCCTCCTCCTGCTGGGGAGCTCCACGGTCGCATCGTTCGTCGTGGGGATCGGCCTTGGCGTCGTCGCCTCGGCGAAGAGGGGCAGGCTGTTCGACATTTCGTCCCTGGCAGCCCTGCTCTTCCTCAACTCTCTGCCTGTTTTCTTCCTCGGCTCCATGCTGAAGATCGCTGAGCTTGGGACAACGGGAAGCTACTACATTTCTTGGGAGACAGCCACCATCAGCCAACAGGGCTGGGCTGTGTACGTGACCACGCTGCAGGCTCTCTTTCTGCCCTTCCTCACCCTCACGATGGCGGGCATTGGAGGAGTGTTCCTCACCCAGCGCGCGGTCATGATCGACACCCTCGCGGAAGACTACATCGTAATGGCCAGGGCGAAGGGCGTCCCGGAGTCGACGGTGCTCTACAAACACGCCCTCCGCAACGCGGTGCTCCCGATAGTGACCGCGTTCGCCCTCTCCATCGGGTTCATTCTCTCCGGCGCCATCATCACCGAGACCGTCTTTCAGTGGAACGGACTGGGCTACGCGATATTCCAGGCCATATCCAACAACGACTTCCCGTTTGCGCAGGCGATGTTCTTCATAATCTCGGTCATGGTACTCATAGCCCTGTTCGCCGCCGAGCTCAGCTACGGCGTCCTTGACCCAAGGGTCAGTAGAGGATAGGTGAAGGAGGCATGGGAGCGACACGCGGGGCATTTGACGATATCAAGAGGAACGCGAGGCTCTACGCGAAGTCGAAGATCGGAATCGTCGGAGCGGCCATCATAGTATTCTTCGTCGTCCTGGCGGTGTTCGCACCTTCGCTTTCTCAGTACGACCCCGTGTTCGGTTACAACGTGGCGTCGCCGTGGTCGATCCCGTCCTGGGCAGTGATCTTCCCGCAGTATCAGGGGCTGGCGGTCACCTCATTCGTGGCCGCACCGGTGGACTTCGGAGCCGCCGGTTCGGCATCAGCCTGGACGATCCAGGGAGCCAACGGAGGCACCCTGAACCTCACGACCTCCCCAGTGACCCCTCCCCTTCCGACGAAGTTCCTACCCCGCAACCCGACGGGCACCCTTATGGTCAACGCCACGATTCCGACGAACGCGCCCAACGGCACGAACAAATTCCTCCCGGGCGGGAAAGTCTTCTTCTCAATGTCGCAATCGTTCCAGTGGACCTCGAAGCCCCCGACCTCCTTCGTCGTGAACGCGACTTTGCAGCCGGTCGCGATGCGGAACGTCTCGGCCGTGTACCTCAACTACATCATGACCACACCGACCAAGAACTACACCTTCTCGATCAACTCCGAGTCGGCGCTCGTCTCGCCGCAGGTGGTGTACACCCCAAGCCAGATCGGCAAGTGGCAGACGAGCTACATCTCAAGCCAGATCCTCGCCGCCTCGGGACTCCCCCAGTACTCTGGGATAGCCTATCCGTCGCACCTGATCTTCAACCAGCACGGGACCTACAGGTTCACCCTCGAGGTGCAGGGGGTCGTGACAGGGAGCAACCCCGCGATCTCCCTGCGACTGGCTTCGGTCAGCTCAAAGGTCAACGGCGCCGCGTTCGGGGTCCTTGGCACCGACAATCTGGGGAGGGACGTCTGGTCCCAGTTCGTCTGGGGCGCGAGGGTGTCCCTTCTCATCGGGGTCCTGTCGGGCATCGGGGCCGTCGGGCTGGGGACGCTGCTGGGGATCGCAGCCGGCTACCTCGGAGGCTTCTGGGACGAGGCCCTCGGCCGCATAACTGACTTCGTCCTCGTCCTTCCGTTCCTACCGCTTCTGATCATCATCACCTTCATCCTCAGCCAGAGCCCGTTCCTCGTGAAGACGGTGTACACGTGGATAATCTTGATTTTTACCATCCTTTCATGGCCCACCATTACGAGGATCGTAAGGAGCCAGGTCCTGACGGTCAAAGAGAGGTCCTACGTGGAGGCTTCGAGGGCAGTCGGTGGCGGCACCGGGCACGTGCTGAGGAAGCACATCCTGCCGAACGTCACAGGGCTGGTGTACTCGCAGGTCGCCCTCAACGTGTCTGGATTCATACTCCTCGAGGCGGCACTCGACTTCCTCACCGTCTCGCTGTACTCCCCCAACGTGATAAGCTGGGGGCTCATGCTCACCTACTCTCTCCCCGACGCGACGTCAAACTCCGCCTCGAGCTATGTCTGGTGGTGGTTCCTCCCTCCTGGAATCGCCATCGCCGCGCTGTCGCTCGCCTTCGTGCTGGTCGGCTTCGCATTGGATCAGGTCTTCAACCCGAGGTTGCGTGCCAGGTGACATAGATGCCAGTCTTGAAAGTCGAAGGGCTTCGGATGTACTACACGACCGCGGCCGGAGCCGTGAAGGCGGTGGACGGCATAGACTTCGACGTCGAGGAGAAGGAGATCCTGGGGATTGTGGGGGAGAGCGGGTGCGGGAAGTCCAGCCTGGCCAGCACCATCCTGAAGCTCCTGCCCCGCAACGCGAACATCGTCGAAGGAAAGGTGATTATGGACGGGGAGGACCTTGTCAAGGCCAGCGACGCGGAGATGAGGCGCAAGGTCAGGTGGACCAAGATCGCCCTCGTGCCTCAGGGGGCGATGAACGCCCTCAACCCGGTCTTCAAGGTGGGGGACCAGATCTCCGAAGCGATACTGCTCCATACCGATACCTCGACCGGGGACGCAGCGGCCCGGACGGCAGAGCTCCTGAAGCTTGTGGGGGTGGACCCCGCGAGGGCGGGTCACTATCCGCACGAGTTCAGCGGAGGGATGAAGCAGAGAGCGATGATCGCGATGTCTCTCGCGCTGAACCCGCGACTGCTGATCGCAGACGAGCCGACCACGGCCCTGGACGTCATCGTGCAGGCAGGAATAATCCACCTCCTGATGAGCATCAGGAACGAGCTGGGGACGGCCATCATCCTGATCAGCCACGACCTGGCGCTGGTGGCACAGATGAGCGACAAGGCCGCCATAATGTACGCGGGCAAGTTCGTGGAGTACGGGACCAGCGAGAACGTCTACAATCACGCCCTGCACCCCTACACCTTCGGGCTGGTGGGCGCATTCGCAGACATCAGGAAGCCGAAGGAGCGCCTGACCTCCATCCCCGGTTCGCCACCGAACCTCATATTCCCTCCCGAGGGGTGCAGGTTCAGCCCCCGGTGCCCGTATGCCCAGGACCTGTGCAAGACTAAGGAGCCCATCCTGGAGCAGGCATCGGTCGGTCACTACGTGGCGTGCCACTTCTGGAAGGAGATACGGGCGAGGAAGGGAGAAACCCGTTGAGCATACTCGACGAGAAGACCGACGCGGCTCTGGGTAGGATCAGGAGCCGGCTGCGGCCCGCGCGGGTGATGGCCTTGGTGGGCTTCGCGTTCGCCTCCCTTGCCCTGGCATACTACGAGCTTGCGCTGGGGCTGGTGGCTCTCGGCTCGTCGAAGTCGACGTTTGCGCTGGCGGGTCTCGGGTACGCGGTCCCCTTCGTCGCGGACGCCCTCTTTCTAGTGCGAATCAACAGAGCCAGGGCATCGGCCGAGAGGGGAGACGTGGTCGGGCTGCGAACCCAGGGGAAGGCGGCCTGGCCCGTAGCAGTCCTCGTCGTGTCCATCCTGTTTCCTGTCTTGACTCTCGCCCCGGCCTCGCCGGTGTTCGTAGGCGCGCTCGACCCGACGTCGTGGGCCATCGGAGCGCTGCCGTCCCTCGGAGCAGTGTCTGCGGCGATCTTCCTGATCGCCCGGGCCCCCTTCAAGGGGCTGAAGCCGGCCGAGGTTATTCCCTCGGACTCGGTCCTCGAGGTTACCCATCTCACGAAGTACTTCTCGGTCAGGCGGACCTTCATGGAGGCCCTGGGAGGGGGGAAGACGGGCCTTGTCCACGCAGTGGACGACGTCACGTTCAAGATACGCAAGGGGGAGGTCTTCGGGCTCGCAGGGGAGAGCGGCTCGGGGAAGACGACCGTCCTCAGGACTGCGCTGATGCTCACCCCGCCGACGTCGGGGTCGGTCGTCTTCAAGGGGATGGACATCCGCAGGATGGACCGCAACGAGCTGAAGAAGTACCGGACGAAGATCCAGGTGGTCTTCCAGGACCCGTACGAGTCGGTGAATCCCAGGATGACAGTCTTCGACATCGTCGCCGAGGGGCTGATGGTGAACAACCTCGTGTCGTCGAGAGAGGAAGCCATGGAGAAGGTCACGAGGGCCCTCAGGGAGGTGCAGATCACCCCCCCTGAAGACTACCTGAACAGGTACCCGCACGAGCTTTCGGGGGGACAAAGGCAGCGGGTGGCGATTGCCAGGGCGCTCGTCCTGGACCCGGAGGTGATTCTGGCCGACGAGCCCGTCTCGATGCTGGACGTCTCGATCAGGGCCGAGGTCATCAACGTCCTCCTCGCGGTCAGGGAGAAGAGGGGGATATCCGTCCTGATGGTGACCCACGACCTCGCGCTCTCCAAGGATATGGTCGACCAGCTTGCGATCATGTACGTCGGGCAGATCGTGGAATCGGGCCCGCCCGAGGCGGTCGTGGCGAATCCGTACCACCCATACACTCACGCGCTTACGGCCGCGGTCCCGGTCCCCGACCCCACGGCCCCCAAGATCAGGGTCCTCGCGAAAGGCGAGATCCCGACGAACATCTCGCCCCCACCGGGGTGCAGGTTCCACCCGCGGTGCCCGTTCGCGCAGGGGATATGCGCCGAGAAGGAACCCCCCTTGATCGAGGCCAGCCCCGGCCGCCAGGTCGCGTGCCACTTCTGGAAGGAAGCGAACGCGGCGTTCATGAAAGGCCTGGACAGGCCGGAGGGAGCAGTTGCGAACGCCTAGGGCCGCGGTTTTCGCCCTCCTGGCGCTCCTCGTCGTCCCAGGGTTCACGTCGACCGCCACCCTCGGGATCTCGGCCGGCGACTCGGCCACCTTCGTCTACGACATCCACGCGATAACGCTTCAGGTCTCGGGGCACAGGATCTACAACTCGACGACGACCCAGAAGAACATACTGAGCATCGACGTGCTGAGCGTCAACACCACGAAGAGCCTCGGGGTCATCGCCTACAGAGAGACGATCACGCTCTTCAACTCGACCACCCTGGCGACCCCGAGGGTGGGGCAGAACCTCACGGCAATCTTCAACCCCTACGACAACAACACATACATCGGGAAGCTCGGCTTCTACCCGTTCACCTACACGAACCTCAAAGCCGGCTCGGCCAAGAACCTGACCGTCCAGGTCTCACTCCTCAACTATCCGGGATTCAACGGGACGGTGTACGCGAAAGCCACGCTGAACGCAACGGTGACGAGAGACCCCAGGTACATCTACGTCAGCTGCATAATCGTGTACCCGAGAGAGAGGCCGTTCTACATGGCCATGAAATACAACGCCACGACCGGGGTGCTCTTCAACATGACCACGAGGGCATCCTTCCTGGGGACGCCTCAGATACTGACCTATCAGCTGCTGCAGTTCGGCCACATATCGCCCGAGAGCTCCGTCTTCTCGGTCCTCTACAGCCCGTACTTCGTGGCCGCCGTCGCGGTGGTGCTGGTGGCTGTGCTCGGGGGGTACGAAGTCACCCACCGCAAGGCGGGCAAGGCTAAGAGAGCGGAGCGCCTCAGGGGCAAGCTCGGCCGGAAGTAGCTGGGGGCGGTGAGCGTCCACTGAACGTGTTCCGTTCCGGCGGGAAGAGGAGGGTGAGGCCGGGGATCAAGAGCCTCGCTCTGTCCTGCTTCGTCGCCCCCGCGGGGCTCTACCTCTCTGCCTCACTTCCCTTCCGCACCTTCCTTGAGCCGCTCTCGGCGACCCTGATCATCGCGCTCGCAGTTTCCTTGTACAGGTTCGGCCGGGTGAGGGAGCGTCTTCCGCAACCCTACGGTCTGGGCAAGACGTCCGTCTACGACCCCTCGGCAATGGCAAGGTCAGGGATGCTCATCATTCTCGGGGGCATCGTGCTCGTCATAGGCGTGATCGGGTCCTCTCTGCTGGTCCCCCTCCTCATCCCCCCGGACGCATACTTCAGCATGGTGTTCGGCCTCATGGCAGGGCTCCCTCTCTCGGAGATTGTCTTCTTCGGATTGATGTCGGCGGTGGAGAGGTCGGCGAAGGGGAGGGTCTTCGAGATATCAGAGGAAACCGAAGAAGACAGCGAAACCGTCCTCAAGAAGACCCTAGACATAGTCCCCCGGCGCTGAAGTCCCCAGCCGTCGGCGACGCTGCCTTTAGCCGAGCGATTCCCAGGCGCGCCTCGCCTGCTGAGACCTCAGGACCCCCAGGCCCTCCCACGGCTCGTTGGGGAGCTTGCCTCTGAGCCTCCCGAGGAAGGCCCTGTAGTTCTCCTGCAGCCTCGCCTCCGGCTCGGGCGAGCCGATCAGCGGCTTCACCTCGACCAGGGACTCGATCCTCACCTTGCGCCTGAACATGAAGCCGACCTGCTCTCTCGCCGCGTTCTCCACGGTGACAAGGAAACGGCAGGGAGACCGGACCTCGAATTCGGTGACGTTGCGCCCCTGGTTCTTGATGAATGAAAGCCCCAGCTCGTTCAGGGCCTGCTCGGCGAGACCTGCTAGCCTCCTGTCCTCCATCTTGATGAAGGTCTGCATGGGAGGATGGGGGGCGCGCAGGTATAACAGCCTTGTCCCGGAGGCGGCCGCCTCACCGCAGCCGTCCGATGCAACGAGCAGGACCGCATGAACACAAGTCCGAGGCGGATACACCGCACCTGGACCATCTGCCGCATCTGCGGCCGGCCACTCCACCCTCATGGGCTGACCCAGAGCCTCAAGCGGATGCAGAGGCCGGCAGAGAGTCCCCTTTGTTTTGACCTAAAACGGGAAGAGCAGTTGGGCCTTTCGACCCAGCTGCCCGCTTATTTTCCTACTGATGGACTTTACCTGTATGTGAATCCGAAGATCTGGTACCAGGTCCTAGTCTGCCCATGGAACGCGTACGTGGTCTGAAGGACCGCGTAGTAAGTCCCGGCGGTCATCTTGTAGCAGGTCCCCGAGAGGATCGCGCAAGACAAACCGTTGAGGCGGGCTAGCTGGCTGGATGCTGGGAGAGTGAACGAGTATTGCCCAGTCAAGACGTTCTTGGTGAGCTTCAGGTTCCTTTCCAGCGTGAGGCCGTCGGCGCTGTATACCTTCACCTTGCTGACGCCCGCTAGGGCGTTGGTGATCTGGCACAAGCCGGACGTACCTGGAAGGATTGGGCCTGGCTGAGCCGGGCCGCAGTTGATGTTCGCGAAGGTTGGGTTGTACTCATCGATGATGAGTGGTGAGGTGATCGTGTAGCCGTTGGTCGGGTTCAGCACCGTGTAGCCGGTCTGAGCCTGCCAGTTGGGGTTGAAGTAGAACGGGTTCGCGGTATCGACACCCGTGCCTCCAGCGGTGTTCCAGCTGGTCAGATAGTACGGACCAGAGCCGATCTCAAGGTTCGGGAGGTACCACATCCAGCTCGTGGCTGGAGGGTGAGGTGCTCCCTGGATTGAGAAGGCTGTTGCCGCGCTGCCGTATGGCAGCGAGGTGTCCACGGTACCAAGACCTGATGTTGCTGAGTGATCGGCGTTGAAGTACTTGAAGACGTGTGATGGCAATACGCCAGTGATGACGCTCGGAAGACCCCAGAACGACTGGCTTCCGATGTAGATCTGGATGGTGGGACAGTTGACCGAGCATGGGAGACCGCGCGCGCTCAACAGGTGAGCGGCAACCAACCCGAATGGGCCAGCGAATGTGCCCGTCGCGGGTGAGTTCTGGTCTGGCATGTTGGGGCCAGCTGCGATGTTATACCAGTTGAGGGAGAACAGAAGGTCGTTCGCCGTCACGGCGACACCGTCGTAGAAGTACACACCTGGCTTAATGGTCATGGTGACGTACTCCCCGTTGGTGATGGTCCTCTGAGCAGGGGTCAGCCCGATTCCGCGCTGTAGCGGCCCTGGGGTCTGGTTAGGCCCGGCATGGCCTTGGCAGTTGCCCTCACGGGTCGGATACGTTAGCGCAGGGAGCGGGTTGGCGCACGGCTGCTGGAAGTAGAACCAAGTCCCACCTGTTCCGAGTGTCTGGCTTGCGAATGTAGTGATGCTGTGTGCTGAAGTCATGTAGTCGTTGTAGTAGTTGACGTCGGTGAAGTGGCCTGGGGGCGTCGCAATTGCAGTGTCATAGATGCTGCCGAAGACGTCCGCCTGCCATGCCCAGTTGCTGCCGTAGACCACGTTCAGGCCGCTCGCGTCGGAGACCTGCTCCAATGCGACCTTGAGGTTACCGCCCAGCCCCGAACCCGTGTTGTTGATGTTCAGGTCGCAGGAGGTAGCGCTGCAAGTGTGTGCGGTCTGTCCCGTGAAGTATAGGCCGCCGAGTTCGTTCGGGCCAGTGACTGGCGCCGCGACGAATCCGGTCCACCCTGCCGCGCTGTTCACGTACAGGGTCTGCTCATAGAAGGCCATCACGGTCGGGATCTGGAGCGCGTAGGCTTGCATGAAGTTCTGAGCGTTGGTGTTTACCGCGGCTGTGTTGGTTGCGAACTCCACGGCGCTGGTGGTGTAGTCCAAGTTGTTCACTGTGGTGTGAGGCGTCGGCGATGGGAATAATGCGACCGGATCAGCCGCCGAAACGTTGGCTGGGTTGTCGTAGACGTTCCCTGTCGACACTCCGCCAGACCCTGCGGTCTGGCCGTTGTAGTCCAGCAATAACCCTTCTAGGGTCGGACCAGAGGCGATGAACCCGTATGTCAACATTCCGCAGGTGTCAGCCTGAATGGCAGTCACGTTGACTGTCGGCACCGAGTTGTACCCGGTACCCGAGTTGTAAACACCTGGGGTGATGATCTCTAGCCCGTTGGGCGTGAAACAGTTGGCCGAAGCTGCGCCGCCGCCTTCCGGTCCGCGGCCGCTAATCTGCAGCCCGATCTGCGCTGCCCAGCTGATTATTGCTGCTCCCCACAGGTTCCTGTACAGCGTCGACCTGTAGTCGAGCTTTGGTGTGAACAATGTTCCGCTTCCGCAGCCGGAGCCGGTGCCGAGTGCGCCCAGACACCACTCAGAAGTGGTGCTGTAGCTGCCCGAGCATTGGACTCCTGCGTTGTCGCAGAACAGTTGGACGCCGTCGTTGGTGACCTGCTCCAGCTCTTGACCCGCTCTCACGAGGTCCTGTACGGAACCATAGTGAGCGGTCATCGGGGCTGGGTTGCAGGCGCCAGAGTACGCGGCGCACGGAGTTGGCAATGGGCCGGCGATTCCTTCAAGCCCTTGCAGAATGGTCCCCTGGATGAACGAGTAGTCCTGGAGGTACTGAATTGCCCTCCTGAAGTTCTCGTTGTTACCTGGGAATTTCTGGTGGTTGAATGAGAGGCCTACCCATGCGTAGCTTGCGACAGAGCCGCAGAGGATGTTCGTGTTTCCGCCGCTCCCTGCCGGGGGCGGGCAGATCGAAGTCCAGGCGCCGATGTCGAAGGGTAGCTCAGCCGCTTGGATGTTGCCGCCTAGCAGCAGTCCGCTGCAAGTTGCGGTGTCCGCGCAGATGCTGAAGGTAATCTCCGCCGCCAACGGGCCCTTGAACTGCGAGTTGTCGGTCGCTGGTAGAAGGTATGATCCGGTAGTTGCTGATGCGAATGGAATTGATGTAAGAAGTAGGATAGCAGTTGCAAATACTATGTATTTGCTGTTCATATTTTCAGGCTGAAGTAAGCCTTCCGAGGTTTTTATGTGTTGTTACCACGGTTTGGCGTATACGAAGTATCGGGAAAATGTTACAAAATCGTACAAAATCCCTAGGCGCCCTCCGAAGGGCTTTCGGGGCTCTCCTCGGGCTTGTCCTCCGGCGGAGCTGACGAAGGGCGTTCTGCGCCTTCGGGTGCCGGCGGTGCGGGTGGAGCGGGTTCCGCCTCTTCGGCTGCCGGGGGAGGCGGGAGCGGGACGTACCTCCTCCTGCGCCTCACGAACAGGTAGGCGACCGCTATGATGACCGCCGCGACGACGGCGATGACGGCCAGCTGGAACAGGCCGAGCCCTGCGACCGCGATGGTCGTGGTCTTGACGACGACGTACGTCGCCTGCGCCCCCTCCGCGGGCGGGGAGGTGGTGACCTGGTACTCGCCGATCTGGGTGAGGGGAGAGGCGCTGGGGACCGTGAAGTTGGCCTGGAAGGACCCGGACCCGTCGGTCTGCGCCTGCCCCAGGCTGACCCCTCCGATGTAGACCGAGACGGACGTGTAGGGACTGTACGAACGGCCCACGACCTCCACCGAGTTGCCGGGGACTCCTGCCGCCGGCGAGACCGCCATGCCCTCTACCGTTACCAGCGTCTTGGACTTGTTCAGCGGGGACACCGTGATCAAATAGGTGGAGCCGTTCGGCTTCGGCGGCAGGTACCGGCCTATGCCCACGGACCAATAGCCGTCGAGGTTCGCCCTGGTGCTCGCCACCTGGACGCCGTCGACGAGAATCTGGATCTGCTTCCCCGCCGGGACGAAGCCTCCCTCGAGACCTACCGAACTGATGCCGGCGGTTGCCTCCGGGGGATAGAGGACCACGCCCTTGGCAGAACTTACGGACGAGAAGGCGTTCAGGATGATGTCCTTCGACTGAACGGCCCCGGTCGCGTCTGCCACGCGGAGGTGGATGTCATAGGCACGGTTGACGCCGAAGGTGTGCACCACGGTCGCCAGAGACGAGTTCGTGCCGTCTCCCAACGACCACTGGTAGTTGAGCGGAGGGACCCCGTCCGCGCGGGCGGTCATGCTGAGCGTGACCGGCGTGACCCCGGTGTACTGGATGCTCTCCGCCCCCCCGCCCGTAAGCGCCTGCACGGTAAGCCGGACTATCTGCCCGGTGGTGGGGGTCCCCGCAGGCAGCGCCGTCGAGGACGAAGTCCGAACCCCGGTCGAGAACTGGATGGGCGTCGAGGAGTGAGAACCCAGGGAGATCCCGAGGCCCGGCACGAGCAGGAAGGCGAGGGTGAGCACGACGACGACGAGAATCACCGAGACGACCACGAGCCGACCCCATCCCCCAGCCTCCTCCTCGGGCTCAGGAACTTCCGTCTCCGTCATCCTAACCTGCTGCCCCCCCTCGGGGTAATTAAACAGAATTCGACCGTCGTTCATGGCAACGGAGCTTCCGCTGGTTCTTGGAATAAAAAAGGAATCTTCTAGCTAGCGTGCGTGGCCAGACTAGAAGATAATGTTGTAAACGTTTGTGGTGGAGCCGATCGATGTTGCGTTGGTGCCCGTGATCGTCACGGTCGCGTTCATGCCCAAGTTGATGTTGTAGGTGCAGTTGCCCGTTCCGCTTGCAATGGCGACTGCGTCACCAAAGCCCGGACCGGTGATCGAGAAGGTGTCCGACGTGATTCCGCCCGTTAGGTTGAATCTGTCGAAGTCGCCCGTCCCGATCAGACCATATGACGAGTGCATCGCCGTCAGTAGGTCCGCGATTGTGACGTTCCCATAGCTGTGCGCGTCAGACAGGTTCTGCATCAGAACCGGTCGCGGGAACGATGTCATGTTGTAGTACCCTTCGGTCGAGTTACCAAAGAGTGACCCGTTGATGAAGATGAAGTGACCGCCCGTTATCACGGTGGCGTTGGTCGCAACGAACATGAGTCCAGTGTCGTTCATGAGGACAACGGTCTGATTCATCGCTGTCACTCTGAAGGTACTGTTGTCATCGTTGTTTGTTGCGGTAACCCATGCGGTCTCTCCCTTGTTGAGGTATGTGAAGTTGCCTGCTCTGACGACCATTGTTGATGGAATTGCTAGAAGGAGGAAGGCTCCGAGGAGTAGTGCCCCAGATGTTACTAATTTGCTGCTGTAGCTTGTTTTCAAGGCCTTGGACAGGAGTCAGCCCTGGCTGATATATATGGGTTGTCGGCTTTGGAAAGAATATGAATTTTTTTTACATTCTTCAACAGAAATGCCAGACCCTCGCTCTTGGGCCCCGGGCGGGCGGAACCCCCCTCCCGGCCGTCAGACCTGGCCTCGCGACGCGAACCCTCTCGGGGCGCGCGGGGGACAACCCATTAATATTCGTCGGAGCCCTCTCGGCGCGGTTATGGAGTTCCCATCGGCGATGGGGGGAGAGCTTCTCAAGTGGGTCGCGGTCGGCGTAGCCATAATCATCGAAGTGGGGGCGGTCTTCTTCGTGGTGATGCCTTCGGTCGCGGGCTCATCCCAGAGGTACACCTTCCAGAGCCTGACGCTGCCGACCACCCACACGACCAGGACGGCCACGTCCACGAGCGCCAACCCCGCGCCTTCGATCACGGTGAAGTCGGCGGTGATCGAGAACGACACCCTGTCCATGGACCTGGTGAACAAGGGGACG
>DATFYP010000026.1:0-3489 GCA_035314985.1 Nitrososphaerales archaeon | reverse complement strand
AAGGGCATCTCAAAGCCCATCTTTTCGACCCCTCTCAGTAACGAGGAGTCCAGTTCCATTTCATTGAATTTGCTCAACTTTCTTGTTGCTTCTACAGCAATATCCTTGTCGGAGAATCAGAATCACGGAACTTCCGAATCGTCAAACAGTGACTTGCTTGTAAGAATCCTCGCCGCGACCTTGTATATAACAATGGTGGTATTGGAAGGAGGCGGACCGTGGGAATCCCCTCCTGCATCTCCCCAGCGTCCGTTCCAGAAGCGCGGCCGTTCTAGAGTGGGTGCCGTATGTGGCCTTGTCTGACCCCTTTGGATACCTGCTGTTACTTGCTCGGACCTGTATTGGGCCTCTCGTGGCGGGGGAGGCGTGAGACGACGATCACCGCCAAGTACAGCAGCACGCTCGCCACTGTGAAGGTGACGTAGAACCCGGAGTAGACTGAGATGAACCCGGATGCGAGGGAGCCTGCGGTGGACGCAAGTCCCACGACCGCGCTGTAGACTCCCAATGAGGCGCCCGGGTTCTTCTTCTGCACGGTGCTGAACATCATCGTGTTGGAGGCGGTGTAATAGATGGAGAAGGCGATCCCTGCGCCCAGGGGGTAGAGCACGAAGGCGGGGACCAGGAAGTAGGAACTCGCCAGGTAGACGGCAGCGGCGCCGAGCCCGCCATAGCAAATTCCCCTCACCAGCAGACCTTGGGCGGAACTCATCACCAGGGACCTCCCCTCCACATACCTCCCCGCGAGCCGGAACGCCAGCGTCTGGACCGCCATGCCCGAAAGCATGACTCCGAATATCTCGCCCTCCGGAATGCCATAGGACCGCATGGCCGGAGCGAATGAAGTGTTGAAGAGCCCGCTGGATAGGTAAAAGAGGACTATCGATATGTAGAACAGAGGGACGTAGCTCGTGAGCCCGAACCTGAGCCCTCTGAAAACCCGCCTGAAGTCGGAGGCCTTCGGAACCGTAAGGAAGATGAGCGGCAGGGCGAGCAGCCTCTGAAAGAAGCTCGTCTCTCTCAGGACGATGTTCTCAGGTTCGAGGTTGATCCCAGGTTCGCGGATGGTCAGTGCCGCAAGCACCGCCGAAGCGAGTGAGAATAAGCCAAGGGGAATCGCCAGGTCGAGCAACGGGAGGGCTTCCACCCACAGCGTGCTCAGGAGGAGCCCCCCCACGCTGCCTACGCTGGACATCATGGAGAGCCTCGCGAATGCCTCCGGCCACCTGCTCTTGCTCTCCGTCTCCATGATGAGGAGGTTGAGTGGGGTGGCGGAGGCAGCCGAAACGACCGAGAAGATGGAAAACGTGAGGATTGTCCCCGCCGTGGTCCTGTCAAGGTAGAACGAGAAGAGCACCAGGGCCAGCACCGCGTAGCTTGCCGCCACGATCGCTCGCTTCCGATGGAGTCGGTCGGTCGCAAATCCCCAGAAGATGGAGGCAGGGATGCCAACTCCGTTGAATATCGCGACGGCGAGGCTCCCGTAGAGCGTCCCCAGCGTGACCCCGTTCAGCTCTATCAGGTACAGCTGGACAACGGTCCCGAGGGGACCCGAAGCGAGGGACACCGGAAAGACCGAGTAGACCCAGTTGAATCGCCTCCCGGACTCCGGTACGCCCGCCCGCCTCATCTCCGAACCCACGCACCGATGCCCATCTATTTATTGGAACGAGTTCAAAGTGAGGGCTAATACTGAATTAACGGAAGAACTGACACGGGTGCCTTGGCGTTTCTCGGAAAGAAGCTGGCAGTCGCAATCCCGGACACGGTCCTCGAAGAGCGCGACTCGCTGAGGGAGAAGACGGTTAAGCTCGGGGTGATTGCGAGGGGCTGCGCCATCTACGGCGTGGATGTCGTCCAGGTCTTCAAGGACGAGAAGAGGCGAGGCGAACCGGCCCTCATCCGGAAGGTTCTGGAGTACCTGGAGACGCCCCAGTACCTCAGGAGGCGGCTCTATACCCTGGACGAGTCTCTGAAGTACGCGGGCCTCCTCCCGCCCTTGAGGATCCCCTCCCACAAGCCGAAGGTGCCCGTCGAGCGGCTCACGGTCGGGGAGGTCAGGGAGGGGGTGGCCAACTCTGACGGGACGGTAGACATCGGCCTCGACAGGAGCCCGCGCCTGAAGGAGAAGGTGGGAGCCGGCAGGAGGGTGACCGTCCGAATAGCGTCGAAGAGCCCTCTCGTTGCCGAGCTGGCGGGCAAGGAGTATGTGCACGAGTACTGGGGCTACGAAGTGGAGAGCGTCGCGACAGACGAGGTCTTCTCGGACGGCAGGTTCGGCCTGAAGATAGCGACCTCCAGGTACGGAAACACCCTCCAGTCCCAGGTCTTCCGCCTTAGAGAGTCGATACTGAAGGCGAACTCTGTCAAGCTCGTCTTCGGCTCACCTTCCAGGGGGCTGTTCGACATAGTTGGCCAGCAGCTGACCCAGCGCGTCGACTTCGTCGTGAACCTCTTCGCCGAACAGCACGTTGAGACCGTCCGCACCGAAGAGGCGATCTTCACGGCACTCAACCTCGTAAACACCCTCGCGCTCTAAGAAAGCTTAAAGGCTGAACGGAAAGCGGGGTTCGGGAAGGGTTATTGCGAATTGGGCCACAGGAAACACTCCGCGCCCCGCAGAGGCAGCCTTGCGTACAGGCCAAGAGGGCGCGCCAAGAGCCTCATCCCAAGAATTAGGACCTGGCCCAAGATTCAGGCAGACAAGCCCACGATTCTCGGCTTCCCGGCGTTCAAGGCCGGGACAGTCCACGTCATAACGACCGACGACCGGGCGAAGACCCCCAACTTCGGCAAGCCGCTTTTCAACATCTCGAGCGTCCTCTCGCTCCCGGAGCTCGAAGTGAAGGGGATACGCCTCTACAGACGAGAGCAGGGCAACGACTACCCCCTGACGGACATCAAATCGGACGCCCAGTCGTCGCTCGCGAAGGCCCCGCTCGACAAGGTGTCTCGGGTTGCTGCCCTGATATCGGTGGTCCCGAAGGATGTCGGCCTCTCACAGAAGAAGCCCATCGTCCTCGAGGTCGGGGTCGGAGGCGCAGGGACGAAGGAGCAGGCGGAGTACGTCGCGGGGTTGGTGGGGAAGAAGGTGAAGTTTGCCGAAGTCTTCAGGCCGGGGATGTACGTTGACGTCCTCGGGATTACAAAGGGTAAGGGGTTCGAGGGCCCTGTCACCAGGTTCGGGGTGAAGAGGAAGCAGCACAAGTCAAGGAAGAGCGTCAGGGCGGTCGGAGTCATAGGCCCCTGGCACCCTGCCGCTGTGATGTACACCATCGCCAGGGCCGGGCAGATGGGGTTCCATCAGAGGACAGAGACGGGGAAGAGGATACTGATTGTGGGGAATGCGAAGGAGAAGGCGGTTACCCCTGCGGGGGGTTTCCTGCACTTCGGAGATGTAAAGGGAGACTACGCCGTCCTCAGGGGGTCTGTACCAGGCCCTGCGTCGAGGTTCGTGATGGTCAGGTACAAGGCCCGAGGACTGCAGAG
>DATFYP010000025.1:0-10859 GCA_035314985.1 Nitrososphaerales archaeon | reverse complement strand
AGCTTCAGGGGATGCTCGTCGGGGACCAGAAGTGGGCTGAGAGCACGAAAGGAGTGAGGACTAGCATCGCTTTCAACGCCACCGACATCGGGCAGTTCTTCATCCTCGGCGTGGACAACGGTGTCTCAACCGTCCAGAAGGCCGCCCCTGGGTCTCAGGCCGAGTTCGCCTTCGAAGGGACCTACGAGTCGTGGGCTAAGGTGGCAAAGGGAGAGGTCGACCTTCAGGCCGCCGTGCTGAAGGGGCAACTCAGGTTCAAGGGGTCGATAACGAAGATCCTCATGTACAGGGACAGGTTCATGAGAATCGCCGAGCTGATGAAACAGGTCCAGACGGAGTTCTAGACCGCCCAACGACGGAGCAGACGGCGCTCCCCGCTCACTCTCGTTCAGAATCAACTTCCCTGTAGGAGCTCACGTGAGAGGATGTACCTCTGGACCTCTGACGTCCCTTCTACGATGTCCAGGATTTTTGCGTCCCTCAGGTATCTCTCTATCGGATAGAGCTTGCTCACGCCGTAACCACCGTGGATCTGGATTGCCCTTTCGCAGACCCACACGGCGGTCTCGCTCGCGAAGTACTTGCACATCGCGGACTCCTTCATGAAGTCCTGCCCCGAATCGTGGAGGGTGGCGGCACGGTAAGTCAGCAGCTTCGCGGCGGCAATCCTGGTCGCCATGTCCGCAAGCAGGAACTGCAGCGCCTCGAACTTTGCGAGCGGGCGTTTGAAGATGGTCCTCGACCGGACGTACGTGAGGGTCTGCTCCAGCGCGGCTTCCGCTATCCCCACAGCCGCCGCAGCCGCGCCGATTCTGGACTCGCTGAGGATCGCCATCGCTATGAGGAATCCGTCCCCTTCGTGGCCGACAATGTTTGAGCCAGGCACCCTGCAGTTCTCGAAGACTAGTTCTGCTGTCCCGGTCCCTCTGGCACCCATCACCTCGAGCTTCTGGCCCACCCTGAATCCAGGGGTCCCCTTCTCTACCAGGAACGCGGTGATCCCCGCTGCGCCATCTTCCGTCGTCCCGGTACGTGCGAAGAAGACGAGCAGGTCCGCCTGCATCCCTTGGGTGATGAACATCTTGGAGCCGTTTACAACGTAGGAATCCCCCTCCTTGGTGGCCTTTGTCGCTATGGCCGCCGCGTCAGAGCCCGCGCTCGGTTCTGTAAGCCCGTACGCACAGACTATCTCCCCTTTGACGAGGCGGGCGATGTACTTCTTCTTCTGTTCCTCTGACCCGAACTTCGCAAGCACGTTCCCGGCCAGCCCGTTCTGAACCCCCAGCAGGAAACCTGCAGAAAGGCTGACCTTCGCAATCTCCTCGCCGACTATGACCGACCCCATCAGGTCGAGGCCCAGGCCCCCGTATTCCTGCGGCATGTTGAGGCCGAAGAGACCGTACTCCCCCATCTTCTTGGCGAGCTGCACTGGGTACTCGTCGGTCTTGTCGATCTTGTCTGCGATAGGGAGGATTTCGCGGGCGGCGAATTCCCGTGCCCACTTCTGGACCTCCGCATACTCAGGCTTGACGCGGACTTCGGGGAAGCTGCTCATGGGTGACTACAATGCGACAGTTGCTTCCAGAGTCACTTAACTCTTGACCTGAATAGCTGCGTACATCGCGCTGGTGGCCCCATCTCACTCCAGCACTCCCTTCTCTTTCAGGAGCGCGACATATGTCCTGGAGTATCCTAGACGCCTCATGATAGCGCCAGTGTCACGACCGAGGAAAGGCGCTCCGGTGAAGGGCTTGCTACGCATATGCGGAGCACTTCGCAGAGGCCCATTCAAGACAGTGCCGTTTCCCCCTACGCGGGCGAGGGTCCGGGCGGCCCTGGCCCACTCGCTGTCGAGCGCCTCCTCGATGGAGAGGACCGGAGTAGCGCACGTGTCCTCGTGGACGAGCAGTTTCGCCCATTCGTCCCTTGTCTTTGTCGCGAAGACGCGCCTGAGGGTAGTCGCCACGTCCCTCCGTTCTGCCGCGGTGCCGAACCTCTTTTGCTCCAGGCGCGGGACGCCGAGTTTAACGACGAGGTTGTGCCAGAACTCCTCTTCAATCGCAGCTACCGCCATGTACTTGTCGTCGGAGGTCCTGTAGAGATTGTAGTAGGGGGTCGAGCCGAACATCAGACTGTGACCCTCCGAAGGAGACCTCCCGGTCACCAGGTAGGCCGAAACGGGGAGGACCATCCAAGAGAGGAGGGACGGGACTATCGGGACGTCGATGTAGACTGCCCTCTTACGGCCGACCAACGCTCCCAGGATTGCCACGGCAGCGAGGGTCCCGGCGACCATGTCGCTCAACTGAAGGAGCGGGACCTCGGCCCTTCGAGGGTAGTCGAGGGTGCCTCCCATAGCCTGGAAGTTGATGTCATGGCCGGGCGTCTGACTCAGTGCGCTCGACTCGCCGAAGGCCGAGATTGAGCAGTAGACGATTCGGGGGTTGACCTTGCGGACCTCGGCGAATGAGAAGCCTAGCCTCTTCATGGCCCCCGGCCTAAAGCCTTCAACGAAAACGTCTGCTCCTCGGATCAGCTTGCGGAGGACGTCCTTGCCCTCTTCCGCCTTGAGGTCGATGCCGATGCTGAGCTTGTTCCTGTTGACGGTGGCATGTACCGGACTAACTCCGTCTTTGGTCGGAGGGGTCGCCCTGATGTAGTCCCCGAGGCCCGGTTGTTCGACCTTGACCACCTCCGCCCCCATGTCGGAGAGCAGCATGGTGGCGTAGCCGCCGGGAAGCAAGCGCGTCGCGTCAACGACCCTTATGCCGTCGAGGAATCCCACGCACCATGCCCCCCGAGGCGCCAAAAAAAGGCTAAATCCACGACCCCGATGGAACGGCCGACGATGAGGTGAACGCCGTCCCAGTCATAGCCCTTGGTAGCTCTAAGGGCAGATGATGAACTCGCGACGAAACTGAGTCAAACATTCCCTGCGGCAGGAGGTGTCGAGCGTGGATTCCCTCACGCTTATTACGAGCCGACTGGTCGCTCTCGTGTTGGCCAAGTCGGTGAAGGTCCATGACGACACGCACCGGGAGCTGAAGCGCCTGAAGGCCAAGAGAAGGAGCAGGAGCATTGACGAGGTGATTCGAGAGATGATCAGGACTTCGACTGGCTCACCTGTGGGGGAAAAGGAGGGAAAGGCTGAGACGATGCTGACGTCATACGTGAATCCCTGACCCAAAGCAGAAATACGAACTCCCGCGGGGTCTACTCCGGCCCATGGCAAAGTTCGACGGGATAGTCGGGAAAGCGCTCCTTACCGTCACCGAGAAGGAGAACGAACTGACACTTGTATTCGCCGACAACAGGTTCCTGTTCGTCACCTTGGCGGACGGGAAGCTGAAGGCGGACAGCGTCCCAGAGTAGGAAGCTACTCTCTCTCGAGAATCTGCACTTCGCAGCTCTTGCCGACGAGTTCCTTGAACCTCTCGGCGTCGGCCCTCGTGCCGACGATTTCGCCGAAGTGCATGGGGACCGCTACCTTGGTCTTCATGGCCTTAGCTGCCCCCGCGGCCTCTTCAGGGGTCATGACGTAAGTCCCCGACACAGGGAGGAACGCTACGTCTACGTCCAACGCCTTCATCTCCGGCGTTGCGTCGCTGTCCCCGGCGTGGTAGAAGCGGACTCCGTCCAGGGTCACCACGTACCCTACCCGGCCGTCTTCCTTTGGGTGAAAGACCTTTCCGGGCGCTCGGAACTTGTCGATGTTGTAGGCCGGAATTGTCTCAATGGTCAGCCCCTTGACCTGCGTCTTGGAGCCCGGTTCGATCAGCACCTTCTGAGCCCTGGATCCTCGTAACTGCTGCTCGCAGATCTTAGGGGCAACGATCGTAGTGAATTCACCGCTGAACCGCTTGATGTCGTCCTCGCTCAGATGGTCAAAGTGCTCGTGAGAGATCAGGAGGACGTCGGCCTTGTAGTCTCCTTTGGCCTTGAAGGGGTCGAGCACGACGGTCTTTGAACCTTGGAGAACGAATGAGTCGTGGCCGAGCCAGCGGACTTTGATGTCCCTGTAGGTCCACAAACGACTTCGCCCCTAGAGCTCGACGGACTCCTCTTTTATCCCGGAGCGGTCTACCATCAGCAGGTCAATCCCGTTCCCGCTCATGGCGTCCCTTGCGATGGCCGCCCTGATCGAAGAGAGCAGCAGCTCCCTCGCGTCCTTCTGGGTAATCGAAGCCGAGTATCCCGCCTCGACGACGCCAATCGCAGTCTCCTCCCCTGTCCCGACGGTCGCGTACTGGTCCGAGATCACGCTGCCCAGGGGATCCAGGACGTAGACGACGGGCTTAAGGCCGACCCCGCCGAGGATGACCTGCGTCAGCAGAGGCGCGTATCGGTTCTGGAACATGAGCGTGGACATGAGCTTGGCCACCGAGTTGGGCTTCAGCGGCTTCCGGGACTCGAGCTCCTTCAGCTTCGAGTAGACGGACACCTCCTTCACGAGGTTCTGCATGTCCGCGACCATCCCTGCGCAGACTGCACCGACGTTCTCGGTAACCCTGAAGACCTTCTTGCCCGTCTTGCTCCTCACGAAGCTCCCTAACGTGATTCTCCTTTCGGCGCCGAGGACGACTCCGTCCTTGTAGGCTATTCCTACGGCCGTCGCGCCCGGCATGTATTGCTCATACGACAACTGGTTTCTTGGCCGAGCGGAAAGTCCCACCTTTTTAGGCGTTTTGTCCAGAAATGGGGTTCTGTTGAATCTACGGGTGATGCCCGTGCGGCGTTGCGGGACGGGTGATGGCTCCGCCTTAAATGAGGTGGGGGCTTTGCCATGAACATGGAACTCGAACTATATGGTATAGTCGCAATCGTTCTCGCTGTCTTTCTATCGAGCCAACAGGGAAGACGGTCTGGCCTCAATTCCTCCTCTTTCGCCCTTCTATTGATTGGCGCGTTCTTTGTCTTCTACGGCGCATCAATCAGTGATGATTTCTTCGGCCTGCCAGCCGACATCGGAACGGTAGCTTCGTATGTCACGGTCGTCGGTGGAACAGTCGGCGTTCTAACCTATTACATTCGGGCGCAAATGCAGAACCTTCACAACGAAATCACAAACCTTGGCCTCACTCTAAGAGGGGACTTCAACACCGCACTCGGCCAGATAAGGACGGATGTCGCAGTCCTGAATGAAAGGACTAAGAATCTGAAAGTGTAGACCGAAGCAACTCCATCCATTTGTTTTTCCCCTTCATCCCGACTCCTGCACTCTCTGCGGGGGTCTGGCTTCCCACAAACTGAGAAGCTCATTCGGATACGGGACGTATTCTGACGAGATACGCTCGGCCCTCTTCCGTGTAGGACGAGTCACATCCTGTGAAGAGTTTGGCTACATGAAGCCCGGTCTTCAGGTGTAGAGAGACCTGAGGAACCAGGAGCGAGGACTCGCCCTCAGCAAGAGAGAGCATCGGGGCGACCATGTCCGCGAGGTTTGAATCGACGCATGCGCCTGATTTGACGGAAGAGACGAGGCTCTCCGCGGCCTTCTCCCCGACCTCCTCTGCGCTCCTCCCCTTCGCCCCCAGCTCGTCTGCCCCCATGAGGCGCCCCGCGCCACATGCGGACGCTAGGACCGACGACCCCGGCGAATCTGCCTCCTCCTCTCCCAGAAGCTTGGAGCCTACCTCCACCTCGGAAGCCGACAGGACCCGGACCATCGCTTCCAGCTGCCTTTCCGCCACATGCCTGGGCAGGCGACCGCACCGGCTCACGAGGTCCGCCTTGGCGGGGCCGATACTTCTCGTCAGGCTGACCGCCTTCAGCGAAACGGCCGGTTCAACTCTCGCCGTGACGTTCCCCCCTCCCCGAGGGTAGTAACCCCGTCTTGACGCGGTTGCTTCAAACTCGATTCCGAGGAGTCCATAAGCGGGCCTGACGACCGTAGACAGATAGTCGAAAGAAGGACTCCAGGGGACGTCAGTGCCGCCGATGATCTCAAGAGTGACCCCAGAGTGTGTTAACGCGACTGCGGGAATGACGGCCTGAAGGAGGAGGGTGATACTTGCCGCCGTCTTCATGTCCAAGGTGACGTTGGTGACCCCCAGGCGACCCGGAGAGAACGAAACCTCCGACGACCCTATCTCGGCCCCGCTCAGCTTGGCCCCGAAGATGCTTCCCAGAGTCTGAAGCGCGGACACGTGTTGTTGCCTAAGGCCAGGAACCTCCCGCCCAGCGCGGATATTGTCGACCCGCACAGGTTTGCCGAGAATGACAGAGAAGGCCACGGCGGTCCGGAGGATTTGACCGCCCCCCTCTCCGAAGGAACCGTCGACTTCAATCACGTCAGCGCTTGACAATTCTCGCCCTGAGGTCGGGCCTCACGGCGATTTCTTAAATACAGCACGGCGGGGTCGCGGAACGAAGGGCTTTGAGAGTCGGTCTACTTGTTGGCCGGTTCCAGCCGTTTCATTACGGGCACCTCGCCGCCGTGAAGTTCGCCCTGAAGAAGGTGGACTACCTCTACGTGGTGGTCGGGAGCGCCCAGAGAAGCCACGAGAGAGACAACCCGTTTACCGCAAGCGAAAGGATTTCGATGATCAAGAGCGCCCTCGACGGGAACGGGGTCGACCCGTCGAAGTGGATGGCGATTCCTATCCCGGACGCTGACTCTCACTCCGTATGGGTCTCCTCGGTGGAATCCATTGTTCCGAAGTTCGACATCGTGTTCACCAACGACTCGTTGACGCACCTGCTCTTCAAGGAGGAGGGGATAGCAGTGACGTCGGTGCCTTACCTCGACAGGAAGAGGTACTCGGCGACCAACGTGCGCGAAAGGATCCTGGAGAGGAAGGACTGGGCCAGCCTTGTCCCGCCGCAGGTGGCGAAGCTGGTGAGGGGCTTCGGGGGAGTTGAGAGGGCTCGAGAGCTAATAAAGGGAGACATTTCGGGGTGATGCCAATGAGCTCTGAACAGAAGCTAATCATGCTGCCAGGCCCGACCAACGTTTCGCCGCGGGTCATGCAGGCGATGCTCCGGCCGATCATCAACCATCGAGGGGACGCGTTCAGGGAGCTCTACGGGGGACTTCTCGGGAGGGTCAGACTGCTCTTTCAGACCAAGGGAGACGTGCTCGTGCTTTCCTCCTCGGGAACGGGAGGAGTCGAGGCCGCCGTCTTCAATCTGATCAGGCCCGGCGACACGGCCATCGTCCCCGTGTTCGGGGAGTTCAGCAGCAGGCTCGCCGAGACAGTGGAGCTCGCAGGGGGCAAGGCCGTCCCGGTGAAGGCAGAGTTCGGGAAGGTTCCTCCGTTGGCCCAGCTCGAAGAGGCCATGAGCAAGGCTGGGAAGTTCAAGGCTCTGTTCCTGGTGCACAACGAAACGAGCACCGGAGTCACGGTGCCATACGCCAGGGAAGCATCGAAGATGGCGAGGGAGCACGGAGCTTTCGCGGTCGTCGACGCAATCTCGAGCCTCGGTGGGTACGCGATCCCTGTTGACGAGTGGGGGGTCGACATGTGCGTCACGGGCAGCCAGAAATGCATAGCGGCACCTCCAGGTCTAGCTCTCATTTCCGTGAGCAGCAGAGTGGTCGACTTCCTGAAGGCATCACCCCCGAAGACCCGCTATTTCGACATCCCGAGGTACATCGAGTACGGCGCGAAAGGCGAAACCCCCTTCACACCGGCGCTGTCTCTCTACTACGCACTCGACGAGGCGCTGAAGGAGTTCATCGAGGAGGGGTGGGCGAAGAGAGTCCAGCGCCACGACGAGATGTCGAGGGCGATCTACGACGGCGTTGCAAAGCTGGGGCTCAAGGCGGTCGCCAGCCCCGACGTCAGGTCCAAGACGGTGATAGCCACCTACTATCCCCCCGGGGTGGACGACTCGCAGTTCAGGAAGAGCATGTCTCAGGACAAGGGAATCGTATTGGCGGGCGGGTTCGGCCCCTTCAAGGGCAAGGTGTTCAGGATAGGCTGCATGGGCCAGATCAACAGCGGGTACGTCGACAGGACTCTCAAGGCGGTGGGAGAGACCATGCAGAAGCTCCAGCACGCTTGAAAGGCTATAAATCCAAGAGCTAGGGCAGGTCGAATCGAATGTCGCTTGCAAAGGGCGTCCTCATATTCGCCAACTACACCGCGAAGGTGAAGGACACGGGAGAAGTCATAGAGACCACGGTCGAGGAAGATGCGAAGAAGCTGAACGTCTACGACGCCACTCGCAAGTACGGGCCCAGGCTGGTCGCCGTCGGCGAAGGGTGGCTGATCACCGGGCTGGACGACGAGGTGAAGGGGATGGACGTCGGCCAGAGGAGGGAAATCGAGCTACCGCCTGAGAAGGCGTTCGGGAAGCGGGACCCGACCCAGACCAGGATGATCCCAATGAGGAAGTTCGGGGAAAAGGCGGACGAGTTGGCCGTGGGGGACGAAATCGAAGTCGAGAACAGGGTAGGTATCGTTCGCTTCATCGGCTCCGGGAGGGCGCAGGTCGACTTCAACCACAGGCTCGCCGGCAAGTCGATCGTCTACGACTTCGAGGTCCTGAAGAAGGTCGAAGGGGACGACGACAAGGTCAGGGCCCTCATCGAAAGGAGGTTCGCAGGGGAGGGGAGCAAGGTCACGTTCTCCCGCAAAGGAGACGAAATGGAGGTCGCGATTCCTGATGACCTGTTCCTGGCGGAAGGGCTTCAGATAATCAAGCGGGGAGTGTCTTCGGATGTCTTCAAGTTCGTCCCGAGCACGACGAGCCTGACCTTCGTCGAGAAGTTCGTCAACCAGAAGCCCGAGCCAAAGCCTGAACCCAAGGTGGCTGAACCTTCTCCGAAGAAGGAACGGGCGCCGAAGCCGCGGAAAAAGAGGCAGCCTGCGGCGAAGCCCGCCTAGATCACGCCGGTGGAGCTCGCAAGCGACAAGCTCTTCTGCTTGTCGAGCCTGAACTTCGACAGAATCGTGTAGCGCTCCGGCCTGATGGAGCTCGCGCGCATCAGAGCCTCGACGACCATCCCCTCTTCAATCCCCAGCTCCTTCGCGGTGACTGGAGCGTGGACGTTTTTCAGAGCCGACCTGACGGCCTTCCAGTCGCCGTTCTGGAGCTTTGCCATCATGATTGTCCCTAGGCCGCACTTCTCCCCGTGCAGGCCCCTCCCCGGCGCAACAAGGTCCAGGTAGTGGCTGAACAGGTGCTCGGCCCCGCTGCAGGGGCGTGAGCTCCCCGCGATTCCTGCGGCGACCCCGGTGCTGATCAGGGCTTCGACCAGGTCCCTGACGCCCTCCTTGCCGAACCTCCCCAGCTTCCGAGACCCCTGTATCACGAGGTTGGCGCTCATCAGCGCAAGGTTAGCAGCGTAGCTCCCGTAGTATTCGCCTGTCTCCCTGTGGGCGAGTTGCCAGTCTCGCACAGCTGTCAACTTCGAGACTAGGTCGCCGCACCCTGATGCGAGCAACCTCTTCGGGGCGGAGCAGATCACCTCTACGTCAGCCAGGATGCCGAGCGGCGGCTTTGCCTTCAGGGAGTACGGCCTGTCCAGGCCCTTGATCGAAGCAAAAGGGCTGGAGATGCCGTCGTGCGAGGCACTCGTAGGGACGGAGTAGAATGGGAGGGACATCCTGAACGCCGCCAGTTTGCCGACGTCGACGCTCTTGCCTCCACCGACCCCGACGATGCAATTGGCTTCTTTCGCCGCCTTCATCACTCTTCTCACGTTTGGCAGGTCGGGAGCCGAGACGTCGACCCAGAACGCCTTCCCCCTCAGGGCTGAGTCGACGGTGCCCCTTACCTTTGACTGGACGCTTGAACCTGCAGCGACAACCACCCTCTTCCTCCCGGCTGATTCATGGACGAACTCTCCGAGACGGGAAAGGACGCCGTCACCTATGAGGACCTTGGTCGGGAGCTCCATGAGATGGGAGGTGGAGTCCACGTTCAGACGAGGAGGGAGTGCCGATTTAAGCTCGACAGCGAACGACCCGCAGGCGCGCCGAAGTTCGACCAGGATTGAGGGCGATGGGGACCCCACCCGCGGAAGGGGAACCGGGTTCGTAACGCCTTCCATGCCGCATATGACCCTGGAGGGTCAGACCCCCGCAGAAAGGACAGGAATCGGTATCGAGGGAGAGGAGAAATGGTTAAGTCTCAAGCCCTCACTTACAACCGAAGAGGAGATGGCCAAATGACAGAGCCGAAGCAAATGCCGAAATCAATGGATGTCTGGTTTTACTCAATCGCGCTCCTACTTGCCGCAGTTGTAATCGAAGTAACGTCGGTGGGTCTGTCAATAGGTTTTGGATATGGACCATCCCCAGAGGTCGCAGTGGGGACGGCTTTCTTTGGGATCGCAATCGGCGCGATCGGGATCTTGCTGGGCTTGAGGCTAGAGCGTGACTTGAGCAAGAGCTTAGCTGTGAACTTTGGAACGATCGATTCGAGGCTCAAGGAAGTCAAGGAGAGCACCGAACCACTGACTAGTCTCACAGGCGAACTTCGAGACCAGGTGAAGGAACAGAAGGACAGAGTTTCAGAATTGGCCTCCGGAATCCTCAAGCAGACCTCGGAAATAGAAGCGCTCAAGGATCGGGTATCGGAATTGGCCAAAGCCAGCGCTCCGCGCGCGAAAAGGAAACCCGACACCAAGGAAGCACCCGCTTGAGCCAACCTTAGGACGAGGCAGAACCGATTCGATGGTGAAGGTTCAACGGGGCTGGAAGACCATGAAGACCCCTCTCGCGGAAGGCCAGCGCCTTCACTATAACTTCGTCAAGCCGCACGCGGCGTTGGAGGGACAGACTCCCGCAGAGAGGGCAGGGGTCGGGGTCGAAGGTCAAAACAAATGGCTTACACTTATCCAGAATGCTAAGCACCACGAGGAGAAATCAGATGGAGTTTGAGCCGACAGACATTGAACTGAAAGACCG
>DATFYP010000024.1:0-3897 GCA_035314985.1 Nitrososphaerales archaeon | reverse complement strand
CGGTCGTCTCGAAAACAGGTATCCCGAGGACAGGCAGAGGCGAGCTCCTGGTCGAGATGAAGGCCTGCGGTCTGTGCGGGACCGACCTCGAAAAAATCAGAGGGGAATACACTTCCGCCATGCCCGTGATCGGGCACGAGGCTGTCGGGGTGGTTGCCAAGGTCGGCCAGGGGGTTACGGGTTTGGAGGTAGGCGACAGGGTCTTCCCCCATCACCACGTTTCCTGCCACGAGTGCCACTTCTGCAAAAGGGGAGACGAGACGGTCTGCTCAAGGTACAAGACGAGCAACCTCGACCCCGGGGGGTTTTCAGAATGCATCAGGGTGCCTCAATGGAACGTCAGCAAGGGCGGGGTCTCGAAGCTCTCGTCGCGTCTTCCCTTCGACGAGGGGACGATGATCGAGCCGGTCGCATGCTGCGTAAGGGCGCTTGGCAGGTGCGGGGTCAGGAAAGGGGACTCCGCCCTGGTCGTCGGCGCGGGGCCCATAGGGATGATGCACTCCATGCTCCTGCGCTCGATGAGGGCCACAGTCTTCGTGAGTGACGTGGCCGAACCGAGGCTGCGCTTCGCGGAGCGCGCTTCAGTCGGGACGGTTCTTGACGCGCGCAGGATTAGCGTCTCCGAGACTGTGAGACGTGAGACGGGCGGATTGGGGGCGGACCTCGCCATCGTCGCGTCAGGAAGCGAGCGAGCCGTGATCCAGGCGATTGACTCGGTGAGAAAGGGCGGGACCGTCTGCCTGTTCGGGATCCCTGCCGAGGGGTCGGCGATCGAGCTGGACCTTGGCAGGGTCTATGGCTCGACTGTGAAGATCTTCTCGAGCTACGGCGCGGACGAAGCAGACGTGTCGCGCGCAATAGAGTTGCTTTCGAGCCGCCGGCCAGACTTCAGGCCGCTCATCACCCACCACTTCCCACTCGGGAGGTTTGACGAAGCGGTCAGGGTGATGACCAGCGGCGAAGCCATGAAGGTCGTCATCACCCCATAGGCTTTCCCCTCAGTCACGCTTAAAACGCCTCAAGGGGTCCCGCCGGCAGGAAGAGGGACAGGGCATTGGACTGGGGAATCGGAAACAGGATCGAGAGACTCATTCCGTCGGGGCGCACGGTGATGCTCGCCGTGGACCACGGGTACTTCCAGGGCCCCACAACTGGCCTCGAGAACCCGCGCCGGGCGATCACTCCGCTCCTGCCCTACTGCGATTCCCTGATGCTTACGAGGGGGGTCCTGAGGACGGCGGTAGACTCGAAGGCTACGGTGCCCATCGTTCTAAGAGTGTCTGGAGGGACGAGCGTCCTGAAGGAACTATCCAACGAAGGAGTCACCACCTCCATGGAGGAGGCAATCCGGCTAAACGCCTCGGCGGTGGCCGTCTCCGTCTTCGTCGGATCGGAGCACGAGAAGGAGACCCTGATGAACCTCTCCGGACTCGTCGACGAGGGAGAGCGCTTCGGCGTGCCGGTCCTGGCGGTGACAGCCGTCGGGAGGGAGATGAATCGCGACTCCAGGTATCTCGGGCTGGCCTGCAGGATGGCCGCCGAGTTGGGGGCCAGAATCGTCAAGACCTACTACTGCGACGACTTCGAGAGGGTCGTCGACTCGTGCCCCGTCCCCCTGGTGATAGCCGGGGGCAAGAAGCTCCCCGAGAAGGAGGCGCTAGAGCTGGCGCGCAACGCGGTGGCGAAGGGGGCGGTTGGGGTAGACATGGGGAGGAACATCTTTCAGTCATCCAACCCCGTCGGGATGATCAAGGCCGTGAGGGCGGTCGTCAGGGACGGAGCCAGCGTAGAGGACGCCTTGGCCATATTCGGCGGGGCAGCAAAGCCATAGGTCCGCCCCGAGGCTCATCAGGAGCAGGGGCCAAAGGCCGTTCGCAGATGCACGCATCTGCATGGTTGCCCTTAAGACATCGACGGGCGGCGCCGAGATTCAATGTCGAAACAGAAATTCGAAGGCCACAGACCGACGGCCGATGAGCTCCTTGCGAAAGCGAAGAAGCCCTCGATGCTGGCCCCTCCCCTACACAGGTTCTACGGCGGGAAGCTCCAGGTCATGCCGAAGTGCGCGATTTCGAGTTATCAGGACTTTGCAGTGTGGTATACGCCGGGCGTCGCGGCTGCCTGCAAGGAGATTCAGGCATCTCCCGAAAAGGCCTACGAGCTCACCAACAAATGGAACTTCGTGGCGATAGTAACTGACGGCACCAGAGTCCTGGGGCTTGGCAACATCGGCCCAGAGGCCGCCCTCCCCGTGATGGAAGGGAAGAGCATCCTCTTCAAGTACCTGGGGGGCGTGGACGCGTTCCCGATCTGCCTCAAGACGAGGGACCCTGAGGAGATCCTGCGGACCCTTGAAGTAATACAGCCAACGTTCGGAGGCATCAACCTTGAGGACATCGAGAAGCCGAAGTGCTTCTACATCCTGGAGGAGGCGAGGAAGCGCCTCAAGATACCGGTCTGGCACGACGACCAGCAGGGGACGGCCACCGTCGTCCTCGCGGGGCTGATTAACGCCTTCAAGGTAGTTGGGAAGAACCCGAAGGAGTCTCTGATCACCCTGGTCGGGGCAGGGGCGGCGAACCTGCGGACGGCCTACGTGCTCATGAAATGGGGCGTCCCGTCAGGAAACATACTACTTGTTGACACCAAGGGCCTCATCTACCCCGGCAGGAAGGACATCGTCGAGAAGGACGACCGCTGGAAGTACGAGCTCTCACAGAAGACCAACGCCGAGGGGAGGCAGGGAGACATGGCTGCCGCGTTCAGAGACGTGGATGCGGTCGTCGCAGCCGCCCAACCGGGCCCCGGCGTGATAAAGCCGGAGTGGATCAAGACGATGAAGGAGAACTCCATAATCTTCGCCTGCGCCAACCCAATCCCAGAAATCTGGCCCTGGGAAGCCGAAGAGGCGGGAGCGAGGATAATCGGGACCGGGCGGAGCGACTTCCCCAACCAGATCAACAACAGCCTGGGGTTCCCGGGGATCTTCCGCGGCGTGCTCGATGTCAGAGCCACCACCGTGACGGACGACATGTGCGTCGCGGCGGCCGAAGAGATGGCGCGGTTTGCCGAGGCGAGGGGAATGAACGAGCAGGACCTCATCCCGAGGATGGACGAGTGGGAGGTCTACCCGAGAGTGGCCGTCGCCTGCGCCCAGAAGTCCATGGACCAGGGGCTCGCCAGGGTCAAGCCGAGCAGAGACGAACTCTACCAGAAGGCGGTGGCCATCATCGAGTGCTCCCGCGGGTGCACCGACCTCCTGATGAAGGCAGGGAGGATAAAGTGCATGCCACCGGAGTCCGAGCTGCTGAGGTAGGAAAGCGGGCCCGCGAGGCCCCTCCTTTCCCGCCTTCGCCTTTCGAGCCGAGAGGCGTGAGAAGACGCCGACAGGCAGACCAATGGTTTTAAGGCGCTGAGGCGCGGCGACGCGAGTATTGCGGCCGGACACCGACTCTGATGAGGACCTTCCGGGGTTGACGAGGAAGAGCCCCTTTGCGCCGACCGCCAAGCTCTGCCCGAGGTGTCTGAAGCCCCTCCAGAGGGGGAGCAAGCTGGGGGGCTGGCTCGTGCCCCAGGACTACGTCTGCCCGAACTGCGGATACCGCGGGACAGTCTACCTCGAGAAAGACCTGGAACTGAACCAGGCAAAGAAAGACGAGAATTGAGCGGCGACCCTGAACCGGTGGAGACGGGGCCTGCGACAAAGGCGTTCGTGCTTCTCTTCGCCGTCCCCTTCGCAGCCACCCTCGCCCTCGTCGTTGCCTCATTCCCGCTGGGCCTTTACACCGCCCTCTTCACGAACCTCACTCCAGGAGTGGGGCCCTACTCGCCCGTCCCATTCTACCTCTGGCTGGGGCCGGTCCCGGTGGGCCTCCCCCTCCCGCTGCCGTTTGCCGC
>DATFYP010000023.1:0-11807 GCA_035314985.1 Nitrososphaerales archaeon | reverse complement strand
CAAGGTGTCTCGGGTTGCTGCCCTGATATCGGTGGTCCCGAAGGATGTCGGCCTCTCACAGAAGAAGCCCATCGTCCTCGAGGTCGGGGTCGGAGGCGCAGGGACGAAGGAGCAGGCAGAGTACGTCGCGGGGTTGGTCGGGAAGAAGGTGAAGTTTGCTGAAGTCTTCAAGCCGGGGATGTACGTTGACGTCCTCGGGATTACAAAGGGCAAGGGGTTCGAGGGCCCCGTCACTAGGTTCGGGGTGAAGAGGAAGCAGCACAAGTCAAGGAAGAGCGTCAGGGCGGTCGGAGTAATAGGCCCCTGGCACCCTGCCGCGGTGATGTACACCATCGCCAGGGCCGGGCAGATGGGGTTCCATCAGAGGACAGAGACGGGGAGGAGGATACTGATTGTGGGGAATGCGAAGGAGAAAGCGGTTACGCCCGCGGGGGGTTTCCTGCACTTCGGGGATGTAAAGGGAGACTACGCCGTGCTCAGGGGGTCGGTACCGGGGCCTGCGTCGAGGTTCGTGATGGTCAGGTACAAAGCCCGAGGACTGCAGAGGTCTCAGGCGCCAGCACAGGTGGCAGAAGTAAGCACTATGGCGAGGCGCTGACCATGGCCAAGGTTGAGGTAATCGGGATGGACGGCAAGTCCGCAGGCAAGATCGACGTCCCGGCGGTCTTCGAAGCGCCGCTGAGGCCGGACCTCATAGAGAGAGTCTTCTGGATAGTAGGTTCCCACGCCCTTCAGCCCAAGGGGAGGGACCCGATGGCGGGCGAGAGGACATCGGCCGAGACCCACAGCCCCCCGACAGGGACAGGGAAGTCGAGGATTCCCAGAGTGAAGGGCGAGATGTACTCGAGGTCGGGAATGGCAGGAGGGGTGGCGAGCGTCGTCAAGGGCCGACTTGCGCACCCGCCCAGGTCAGAGAAAGTGATTCATCTTAGCGTCAACAGGAAGGAGAGGCACCTGGCCACCGCCTCCGCGATCGCCTTCACTGCGGACCTCGGTGCAGTCAAGGGGAGGGGGCACAGGGTAAAGGAAGTGCCGCTCCCAATGGTCGTGTCCGACGACATAGAGACCATCGAGAAGACGTCCGAACTGGTCTCCTTCCTCGAGAAGGTGGACCTGGGGGCCGAGCTGAAGAGAGTGAGGGACAGCACGAAGAGGAACACGGGGAAGGCGAGGCTGAGGGGGAGGGTCTACAGGACTAGGGTTGGCCCGCTTATCGTGGTCACAAATGACAGAGGAGTAGGAAAGGCGGCGGCGTCGGTACCCGGATTGGGGGTGGCCCGCGTCGATAGTCTGAATGTGACGGAGCTGGCACCTGGAGGAGTTCCAGGCAGGCTGGTGCTGTGGACAGAGTCGTCACTCGGGTCGCTGGCTGCTGCCGACAAGGAGGAGATTCCAGTTGCGGCTTGAGGACGCGCAGAAGTTACTGAAGAGGCCCTACGTTACGGAAAGGACGTTCGATCAGATAGAGAAGGAGAACAAGCTCTGCTTCCTGGTGGAGGACAAGGCGACCAAGACGCAGATTTCGAGTGCCGTGGAAGCTCTCTACGAGGTAAAGGTGGGGGCGGTCAACACGGCTAGAACGATCAAGGGGAAGAAGGCATTCGTGCGCTTCGCAGAGGACGGCGCCGCCGCGTCGCTGGCGACCAAGCTGGGGCTGGTGTAAGGCTTGGGCAAGAGAATCCTTCAGAGAAGAAGAGGAAAGGCCGGAATCCAGTTCAGGGCCCCTTCGAAGGGGAAGATCGCCCCTGTAAGATATCCGAAGATGGGGGCGGAGTCCGGCGCGAGCGCAAGGATCACGGCAATCCTGGACGAGAGAGGGAGGAGCGCCCCGCTCGCTCAGATTCAGTACTCGGGCAACAGGTTCACCTATCTCCCAGCCGTGGCTGGGATGGCGGTCGGTACAGAGGTTTCGCTCGGTTCAGAGGCGAAGCCGACAATGGGAAACATACTCTCCCTGTCAAGAATCCCCGAGGGGACTCGGGTCTGCAATGTCGAGTTGAGGCCCGGAGACGGAGGGAAGTTGGTCAGGGCATCGGGGACCTCTGCGGTCCTCTTTTCGAGGGCGGGCGGGAGGGCCATCCTGAAGCTCCCGTCGGGGAAGAACATCCTGGTCGACGAAAGGTGCAGGGCGACGGTTGGGGAAGTCGCCGGAGGCGGAAGGCGGGAGAAGCCTTTCCTCAGGGCCGGGGCGAGGCACCACGCGATGAGGGCGTCGGGGAGGGTCTACCCGCGCATGAGAGGAATCGCGATGGCGGTTGTCTACCACCCCTTCGGCGGAGGGAGGCACCAGCATCCCGGGAAGTCGACGAGCACCTCCAGGAACGCGCCCCCAGGAAGGAAGGTAGGGTTAATAGCGCCGCGGAAAACGGGAAGAAAGAGATTGGCGAGGACGAGCATGGAGGTAAAGCAGTAGTTGCCCAAGGAGTTCAGGTACAGGGGCTTGACGCTGGAGCAGCTCAACTCGATGTCCACGGAGGCCCTCCTCGAGCTACTCCCATCGAGGGCGAGAAGGTCGCTCAACAGAGGGGTCTCGGAGGAGAAGAGGAAGCTGCTGGAGGACGCCCGGGCGATAAAGGAGGGGCGGTCGACGGGCCAGATAAAGACGCACGCGAGGGACATGATCGTCCTCCCTTCGATGGTGGGCCTGACAATAGGGGTTCACAACGGAAGGGAGTTCGTCAACCTCGAAGTGAAGCCGGAGATGATCGGACGGTACCTCGGGGAGTACGTGATCACAAACAAGAAGGTCGTTCACGGGACACCGGGAATCGGCGCTAGCCGGTCGAGCCTCTACGTCCCGTTGAAGTGAATCATCCGACCGTGCGTTCTGCTGCAGTTCTTGTGCTACTTCACGTTGGTCTGCGTCTGGTCGCGGAGGAAGTTGAACAGGTAGTGCGGCCCGCCTACCCCCCTTCCCGTCGCCCCGCTGGCGTTCCATCCAGTGAATGATTGGGCCCCCGGCCAGGCTCCGGTGGTTGAGCCTCCGCTCCGGTTCGCGTAGACTACGCCGAACTGGATCCCGTCGAAGAACTTCTTCACTTCAGCCTTGTCCTCAGAGAAGATGCCCGCCGTCAGTCCGTACTCGGTGGTGTTGGCCTTCTCGACGGCCTCCTCCACGGTGTCGAACTCGTTCACGACGACGAGCGGCAGGAAGAGCTCTTCGCGGAAGAGCCGATGGTCGTGCTTCAGGCCGGTGACTATCGTCGGCGGGACGAAGTATCCCTTCGACATCCCGGCGCCCCGGAGTACCGTGCCGCCCACGAGGATCTTCCCCCCGCTCTTCTTGGCGTCGGCCACCGCAGCTTCGAACTTGGAGACGACCGCCTTGTCGATCACCGGGCCCATGAAGACGGGCTTGTCCCTCGGGTCGCCGACGACCACCTTGTCCACCCTCTCCTTCAGGGCGGCGAGGAACTTCGTCTTTATGCTCCTCTGGACGTAAAGCCTCGAGGTCGCGCTGCACTTCTGCCCCGAATAGCCGAAGGCCGCCCGGACTGTGCCTTCCACTGCCTTTGAAATGTCCGCCTTGGCCGTGACGATTGTGGGGTTCTTGCTGCCCATCTCGAGAAGGATGGGCTTCGGATACGGCTGGCTCGTGAGGAACCGCCTGTACAGGCGCATCCCGACGTCCTTGGAGCCCGTGAATGCAATCCCGGCGACGTCCGGGTTTGAGACGAACTCGTCTTCGAAGTTCCCTCCGGGCCCTGTGACGTAGTTGACCACGCCATCGGGAATCCCCCCGTCGCGGAAGACCTCGTACAGCATGAGGCCCGTGAGGGGAGCCGAGCTGGTCGGCTTCAGGATGATGGAATTGCCAGTTATCAGGGCGCCGAGGGCCATGCCGCTCGCCAACATGAAGGGGAAGTTGAACGGAGATATGACCGGCCAGACTCCCAGCGGCTTGCACACGAGCGTGCAGTCCTCTCCAGGACCGCCGGGGCCCATCTTCGACTCGTACCCGTTTTCCTTGCGCATCAGCCGGGCGCAGTAGTCTATGGAGTCGACGGCCTCCCAGGCCTCGGCGAGGGCCTCCATTCTGTTCTTCCCTACCTCGTAGGTGATAATCGCCGCGATCTCGAACTTCCTCCTGTCGATCGACTTGGCCGTCGCCTCGAGCATCTTGATCCTCTCCTCCCATGGGGTGGAGCTCCAGACGGCGAAGCCCTTCTTCGCAGCGTCGATGGCCTGCTTCGCGTGCTTCCTCGTGCCCACCTGGAACTTCCCAACGACGACCGAGGTGTCGAACGGGCTCCTGCACTCGAACTCGCCCGCCTCCGACCAGACCTCCTTGCCTCCGATGTGCATCGGGTACTTCGAACCGAGCTTTGTCCGCAGCCGCTTCAGGGCCGCCTCGTACTTGGGGTGGACGCTTTCGTCGGCTGAGAGTGATACATAGGTCACCTTCGGAGGAGCGTTCTTTGGCATTGGATGAGGCGCGAATTTGTGAGCTACTTAATGTTTGTCGGGGAGCGCGATTTGCATCGAAGTGGTCGGCTCGAACGACTGTCCTGTGGCCCGTGAATACTCGGTTGCGACCGCCTGCTTGACCTTCTCCAGGTCGACCTGGACGCCGAGGATGCGCTGCATGGAAGTCATGGTCTCGGGGTCGAGGCCGCAGGGCCGGATGAGGTCGAAGTATGACATCTCCGTGTTGACGTTCAGGGCGAACCCGTGGTAGGCGACCCAGTTGGTGACCGCCACTCCCACCGAGGCGAGCTTTCGGCCGCCCACCCAGACCCCTGGATGCCCCTCAACTATCTCTCCCTTGACGTCCCATTTGTCCACGGCGGAAATCAGCGCAGTCTCGATGGCCAAGACGTGTCTTCGGACGTTGTGGTCCTCCAGCTTGACGACGGGATATCCCACCAGTTGGCCCGGCCCGTGATAGGTGGCGTCCCCTCCCCGCTCGACCCGGTAGACTGGGACCTTCTGCGGCCTGAGGTTCGGAGGCGTGGTCTTCGCGCCCAAGGTGATGACGTGGTCGTGCTCGAGGAGAATGAGCACGTCGGGGATTTCGTTTCTGGCCCTCCTGTCGGCCAGGGTCCTTTGCAGCTCGAGCGCCTGCCCGTACTCCGACCTGCCAAGGTCGAGCAGTATTCCGGTCATGTCTTCAGCTGGTGAATCGGCCTGCCAGAGGCCGTTTCGGCCGCCTCCATAATCGCCTCGGGGAGGGTGGGGTGGGGGTGGATCGTCAGGGCGATGTCCTCCACGGTAGCGCCCATTTCGATTGCCAACGCGACCTCGCTGATCAGGTTCGATGCATCGGGTCCCACTATCTGGACGCCTAGGACGAGGCCGTCCTCCGCCTTCGACACGATCTTCACGAAGCCTTCGGGTTCTCCGGTGGAGAGGGCCCTCCCGAGGGCCGCGAACTGGAATCTCGACTTCTTGACGTTGTAGCCGGCCTGTACGGCCTTGGCCTCGGTCAGCCCTACGCTCGCGACCTCGGGGTCGCAGAAGACCGTTTCGGGGATTACCTTCCAGTCGGCGGCGCTCTTCATCCCCGCCATGCACTCTGCGGCGACAACTCCCTCCTTGGAGGCCTTGTGGGCGAGGAGAGGCGGTCCGCGGACATCCCCTACGGCATAGAAGCCCGGCACGTTGGTCTGCATCTTCTCGTTGGTGTTGATGAACCCGGCGCTGTTCGTCAGGACCCCTATTGCCTCCAGGTTCATCTTTTCCGTTCGCGGCTTCCTCCCGACGCTCACGAGGACCTTGTCCACATCGAGGAGGAAACCTCCCTCGGGGGTCTCGACTGCGACCGTGGCGCCGTGATCAGTCTTGGTTACGCTAAGAACCTTGGATTTCAGATGCACCTTTCCCCCCTTTGCCTCGAGCTTCCGTTGGACCACTCTGACGACCTCTGGATCGCTCCCTGGCATGAGCTGGTCCATTATCTCGACCACGGTCACCTCGCTCCCGAGCTTCTGGTACATCGAGGCGAACTCGAGTCCAATTGCCCCTCCTCCCACCACCAAAAGCTTCATCGGAGCATCGGTCAGCTCCAAGGCCTCTTTGGACCCGATCACGACCCTCCCGTCGAACTCGAGGCCTGAGAGTTGCACCGACTTCGTCCCTGTTGCGATTACCACGTTCTTCGTCTCGATCTCCTCGACTCCGTCGAGGGTCGTCACCCGAACCTTGCCCCTCCCGACAATTTCGGCCTCGCCCATGAGAATGGTGGCGTTGCTCCCCTTCAGGAGGAACTCGACCCCAGCGACGAGCTTGTCAATCACTTCCGACTTCCACTTCTGCAACTGGGTGAAGTCGACGTTCACCTTTGAAGCAGTTAGGCCGAACTTCTCTCCCTCCCTCACCTTGTCGTAAAGCCTTGAGACAGTAATCAAGGACTTCGAAGGGATGCAGCCGTAGTTGACGCATTCGCCGCCGAGCTTGTCCGACTCCACAATGATGGTCGCCAGCCCCAGTTGGGCGGCCCTGATGGCGCAGACGTAGCCTCCCGGACCAGCTCCGATTACAGTGACGTCGGCCTGTCTCATCTAATTATCCTGGGTTTGAGGGCGTTGTGCTGGCTTAAACCTTGCTGATTTGAAATCGGTTCAGACGACTTCTGCGAGCAGCTTCTTCGTGTCCTGGAGCATCTCTATGACCCGGGTTGCGAAACGGGCGGCGTACGAGCCGTCGAAGACTCTGTGGTCGAAGCTCAGCGACAGGTACGTCATGTCCCTGACCTCCACCCTCCCCCCGCGCACTATCGGGCGCTTCGCGATCTTGTGAAGGCCGAGGATCGCGACCTCTGGGTAGTTGACTATGGGGGTCGCGAAGAGGCCGCCGATGGCGCCGACGTTGGTGACGGTGAAGGTTGAGCCCTTGACCTCCTCGAGGGTTAGCTGTCCCTCCCTCGCCCGCACCGCGACTTTCTCGATCTCTCCCGCCAGGTCGAAGATGTCCTTCGTATCGACGTCCCTGATGACCGGGACCACGAGTCCCTGCGGGGTGTCGGTGGCGACGCCGATGTTGTAATACTTCTTCAGAATGATATTCCCGCTCGCTTCGTCCATGGACGAGTTGACGTAGGGGAACTCCTTGAGAGCGGGAACGAGGGCCTTGATGATGAAGGGAAGGAAAGTGAGCCTTACCCCTCTCTTCGCTGCGCTTCCCTTGAACGCCTCCCGCAGCTGGACGAGGTCAGTCAGGTCCGCTTCGTCGACGTGGGTGACCTGGGCGACGATCTGCTTCGATTTCGCCATGTGCTCGGCGATCGTCCTCCTCATGCCTCTGAGCGCCACCACTTCTTCCTTGGCGCCTTGGGTTGGGACCCTTTGCTCCTGAGCCGGGGCTCTTGGCTCCTGGGACTGCATCGCCGGTGCCTGCGCGGCAACCTTGGGCTGAGGGGAAGCAGCTCCCCTCACGTCGTCGTCGGTGATGCGGCCCAGCGTACCAGACCCTCTCACGGTCCCGATTTCGACTCCCAGTTCCCTGGCGAGCCTCCTTGTGGCGGGGGTCGCCAGAATGTCCGGACCCGGCTGGACGGGAGGTGACTGGGGAGGGAGGGAAAGGGCCTGCTGAGGCGCAGGGAGAGGCGTCGGCGGGGAGGCCGGAGGAGCGCTACCGTCGTCTATCACAACGATGATCTGACCCACCTTCGCCATGTCACCCTCCTTCGCAAGAATCCTCGAAATTGTACCTGTTCGCGGCGCTGGGATCTGGACGTTCACCTTGTCGGTCATCACTTCTACGAGGGGTTGGTCCTCTTTGATGCTGTCCCCTTCCTTCACCATCCACTTCAGGACCTCGCCTTCGGCGACGCCTTCTCCAAGGTCAGGCAGCTTGAACTCGTACACCAATTGGAATCAATCACCCGAACGACGGGCTATATCCTTTGTTAATCCCGCATCCATCAATAGTCAAGCAGCCCCGCGGCAGTCTTCGCGATCCTCTCGGCGTTGGGAATGTACACGTCTTCAAGCTTGGCGAGGGGGACGACGGTGTCATACCCGGTGACCCTCCGGACGGGAGCCTTCAGGGAGTCGAGAGCCTTGTCGGCGATGGTCGCCGCGATTTCTGCGCCTACTCCGAGAGTCAGAGGCGCCTCGTGGACGACGACGACCCTCCCGGTCTTGCGGACGGACGCCAAGACTGATTCGAAGTCTAGAGGCAGGACTGTCCTCAGGTCGACGACCTCCGGGGAAGCGCCGCGCTCCGCTTTCAGCCGGTCCGCCGCTTGGAGGGTAGGGACCATCATGGCCCCGTAGGAGATGAGCGTGATGTCTGCCCCTTCCCTGACCACTTTGGCCCTCCCGATCGGGATTGTGTATTCCTCCTCTGGGACCTCCGTCTTGGGGGAGTCGTAGAGCCTCTTGGGCTCCATGAAGACAATCGGGTCGGGCTCTCTCAGCGCGGAGGCCATCAGTCCCTTGGCGTCGAACGGATTGGATGGGATGACGACCTTGAGGCCGGGAGCTTGGGCGAAGTGCGCCTCGGGGGACTCGGAGTGGTGCTCGGGCGCCCTTATGCCGGCCCCGTATGGGAAGCGAAGGACCCCCCTGGGGGCGTATCTCCCTCTCGTACGGTTCCGCATCCTCGCCACGTGCCCGAGGATCTGGTCGAGGGCGGGGATGCTGAAGCCGTCGAACTGAAACTCGCAGACGGGGACCATCCCACCCAGGGAGAGGCCGACGAACATCCCGGCAATTGCCAGTTCTGCGAGCGGAGTGTCGAAGACCCTTTGAGGGCCGAACTCGTCCTGCAACCCGCGGGTGACCTGGAAGACGCCCCCGTTCTTGCCGACGTCCTCGCCGAAGACGACTACCCTTCCGTCTCGCAGCATCCCCTGTCTCAGGGCCATGTTCAGTGCATGCCGAATGTTCACCCCCGGCCTGCCCCCTCCTACCGTTGGTTCGGGGGCGGGCGCTGGCGAAGGTACGGCTTCGCCGCCGAAGGCCTCCCTCCTCTCCTCCAGCAGCCGGGGGGTGGGGACCGAGTACATGTAATCGAAAATCGTCCCTGGTTCAGGGGCGGGGATCGACCTGTACGCCTGCACGGCAGCGTCTACCTTCGCCTTTGCGGCTGCGGCCACGGATAGTTTGTACTGCTCGTCTACAAGCCCCTTCGACGCGAGGTACTTCTCCAGCCTGACAATCGGGCTGCGCTTCTCCCACTCGATGACCTCGTCCTCGGCCTTCAGCTTGTTCGAGACCAGCTCGGCGGTGGTGTGCGGCCCCATGCGGTAGGTGGAGTATTCGATGAGCGTCGGCCCTCCCCCTCGTCTGGCCTTCTCGACCGCGTACTTTGTGACCTCGTAGGAGGCGATGACGTCGTTCCCGTCGACGAGAATCCCCTCGAAGCCGTAGGCGACCGCTTTCTGGGCTATCGTCCTTGAGGAGGTCTGCTTCTCCCTCCTGACTGAGATGGCCCACTGGTTGTTCTCGACGCCGAAGACCACCGGGAGGTCGTAGATCCCCGCGAAGTTAAGCGCCTCGTGGAAATCGGCCTTTGAGGTACCCCCGTCGCCGGTGCTGACGAAGGTGGCCGAGTTCTCCCCCAGGAGCCGCCTGGCCATGGCGATTCCCACAGCGTGAGGGAGCTGGGATGCGACCGGGACAGCAATCGGGAGCATCCGCAGGTTCTCGGGAATTTGCATGCCCCGTTCGTCTCCCCCCCAGAACTGCAGGAGCTTCTCGCCCGGCAGGCCGAATGCCAGCATCCCCGCGTTGTCCCTGTACATCGGGACCAGCCAGTCTCCTTTTTCGAGCGCGTCGACGAAGCCGACCTGGGCCCCTTCCTGCCCCTTCGACGGTGCGTACGTCCCGATCTCCCTGAGGGTGGAGAGGTTGGTCGCCTTCTCGTCGAAGACCCTTCCGAAGACCATCTGCTCGTACATTCTTCTGAGAAGTTCGGCGCCTACGGTGGGCTCCCCACCTACGATGGAGCCGTCTGGGGAAAGCCGACGGAACATGACATCCCCCGGCTTGGAAAATAGGTCTGATTCGCTGAAGACCCTCGGTGTCGTCCCCGAGTCCTTCAGGACCTCGGATTCTGTCACTTTTTAGGTCGTGCCTCGGCCGTAATATAAGACTGACTCAGTCCGGATTCGCGCTCCATGACCGCTCGGATGAAGAACTCGCCCGCGCGGTAGCTGCTCCTGACCAGGGGCCCCGCCGCCACGTACTTGAATCCCAACTCCTCCCCCACTCTCTTGTAGGCCTCGAACTGCGCCGGGGAGACGTATTCCTTTACCGGCAGATGCCGTTGTGAAGGACGCAGGTACTGTCCCACGGTGAGGAAGTCGACATCCGCGGTCCGGAGGTGCATCATCGTCTGCCTCACCTCCTCCTCCGTCTCTCCTAGGCCGACCATGATCGAGGACTTCGTATAGATCCGCCTGTTCAGTTTCTTCAGGCTCCTGAGAACGGACAGCGACTGCCAGTAGCTCGCGCGCGGGTCTCTGACGGTCGGCGTAAGTGCCAGCGTCGTTTCGACGTTGTGAGCGACCACGTCTGGGGATGATCCCAGAATCGTCCGCAGGGCGTCAAGGTCGTTCTGGAAGTCGGGGATCAGCACCTCAACCAACATGTCAGGGAGCTTCTCTTTGACGAGTCTGATGGTTCTGGCGAAGTGGGCCGCCCCCCCGTCGGGGAGGTCGTCTCTGTCTACGGAAGTAAGCACCACGTAGGTCAGGCCCATGCGCGAGAGAGCGAGAGCGACCCTCTCCGGCTCAAGCTCGTCCAGGAGCCCGTTCGGCTTGCCTGGGGTCACCATGCAGAAGCGGCATGCCCTAGAGCAGACGTCTCCCATCAGCATCAGAGTGGCGGTTCCCCCTCCCCAGCACTCGTGGACGTTGGGGCAGTGGGCTTCTTGGCAGACGGTGTGGAGGCCGAACTCCGAGACCATCTGCTTGAGGTTCTGGTAGTCCGGCCCCTTGGGTGGCCCTACCGTCAGCCACTCGGGCTTGGTTTCTGTCTGCAATCTACTGTCCGACTGCCAGACTCAGCCGTTGAAATCCCTTTCCGGTGAGGACCCCTTCGCAGGCGGCGCACCCGTTGACGTCGTAGCCGGGTTCGAGGTCCTCGTGGAGGGAACACATCAGACGGTTGAAGCGGATGTAGTCGCAGACCTCGGTCATGGTCGCCAGCGCCCCCATCTCGTCGGGGGTCTTCGAAGAGAGCATCTGTGCAACCTTGTCGGCAGCTTTCGAGACCGTCGGATCTGTCTCGAAGTTGAACATGGAGCCCCTGGTTCTGCGGGCGTAGTTGCTGACGGAAGCCTGAGTGACCCCTAGACGCCTCGCTACTTGCTGCTGAGTGAGATGGTAGTCCTCCTGCATCCGTTTGGCCACCATCGCCCTCAAAGCGGGAAGGGCTGAACGAGAGACCATCTCGTAGGGGTTTATCATGGGTTTATCACCTATGTTATAACGCGATATTTAAGGCTAGCAGGCGGGTTCTGTTACCTTGTCGTCGGATTCTTCCCTCTTTTTGGGCTGTTACCTTTCGTCGGATGGGAGGTGAGGTAAGATTTCCGACGAAGGCTCAAATAATCCATCCGTCGAAAAACCGAGAAGGGGAAGAGAAATGCCCAGCCCCGCCACCCGTCTCTTAGCTGTCGTGATTGTTTTCATGATGGCCTATGTCTTCCTCAATACATCTACTACGGGGAACTTCTCGTCTGCTACTACTCTGTTGTTCTTGGGGTTGGTCGCAATCGCTCTCTATGTGATTCTCAGACCTTCGCATGGTGAAGGCTGGCTTTGAAGAAGGATTGGGGAAGAGAGGCGGTGATTCTTGGGATTGTCTTCTTCTTAGTCGCGACAACGCTCGGAATATGGAGCCTAAAGGTGGACACGA
>DATFYP010000022.1:0-2316 GCA_035314985.1 Nitrososphaerales archaeon | reverse complement strand
AGCGGATGGCCGAGTGTTCGCCGGAGGAGGTCCTCACCCTGTCGTCGCTGGTGAAGACCATCGAAGCCTACCCCCTCCGGTCCGCCTACGACAACGAGACGAAGGTAGCGCTCCTGAGAAGGCTCGTCCCCCTCACTCAGGGACAGGCCGGGCGGGCCCTGGATGGTCCCAGCACCCTGACGTTTGCCGAACTCCTGGGGAAGGCGGTGTGCGTCGAGCTGGGGCATCTTCGGGACGTCCAGACAAGGACCGTCTTCGCAGAGATCGTCCTGAAGACGATTTACGAGCAGAGGGTCAAGGAGAAACGGCCATTGGAACACCTGACCGTGGTAGAGGAGGCCAGGAACATCGCTCCTGCGAGGAGGGCGGAGGACCCTCCCAGCGTCGGGGAGAAGATGATCTCCGAGCTCCGGAAGTTCGGGGAGGCCATGCTCTTCGTCGCCCAGTTTCCCAGCCAGATTGCGTCCGAGGTGGTGAAGAACTCGGGAACGCGGGTGGTCCACAGGGTATCATGGCCTGAGGACGTCGGCATCATCGGAGACTCGATGGGGCTCACGCAGGCACAGAGGGAGCACATCACGAAGCTCGGAGTGGGGGAGGCGGTGGTCAGCCTCGCCAGGATCCCGAAGCCGGTCCTTGTTCAGGTCAGGGCGGACGGCGTCCTGGGCCCAAGGAGGGACCTCAGCTTGGCCGCTGAGTCGTAGGAACCCATCCAGTCCACCGGAGCGCGCCCTCCTTCTGCCCTCTTCAAGCACTTGGTGACGGCGTCCACGGCAGCGGGAATCGAGCCCCTGGACGTGTCCACTTCCGTTACCCGGGCCCTGCCGAAGGCCGCCACCGATTCGGAAGAGATGACCCCTATCAGTTCCGCCACGACATTCTCAGCAATCTTCTCACCGCCATACCCCCTTTCGGCGAGCCGGCGCTTCAGTGTCCTGGGGTCGCATCTCAGGACGACGACCTTCGAGAATGCCTCCCGCCCGAAGGCGAACGGGAGGAGGTGCCCATAGAGAAGGCAAGGCGCCGTCACCGAGGTCGAAACGCGTCTCCCGAGCTCGGCTGCATCGACCTCGGCATCCCCCTTCTTCCGACGGACGAGGTTGAAGTCTCGGGCGAGGTCATTCAGGCCTAGGCACGGGACCCGAAGTTCTGCAGCGACCAGCGGCGCGAGCGTCTTCTTTCCCGTTCCCGGCGTCCCGGTGATTCCGAAATATGCTGCCAAGGCTCACTACAGGGACATCAGCAGGAAGTACGCGGGGACAATCAGGACCGGAGCCAGGACCAGAACCCAGAATGCCGCAGAGAGCACGCCCTCGATCAGCTGGTCGAGGGGCGACCCCTCTCTCGCCAACGCTGCAAGCTCAGAGGGTCGACGGTGCCTGAACGACGCTGCCACGACGGACGCTGTCAGCCTAAGCGAGGAGGAGAGAGACTCGCCAGCCTTCCTGATGGAACCGAGCGGGCTCAAGGGATGAAATTCACGCTCAGGGGCCCCGGGAGGGATTTAACCCTATGCCGGACTCGCCACAGGCGTCTTCAGTTTCGACTGGAAGTGGGCCCTGAACTTAGATAGCTTGGGGGCGATGACGGCCCGGCAGTACCCCTGGCTTGGGTTGCGCCTGAAGTATTCCCGGTGGTAGTCCTCTGCGGGGTAGAATCTTTCGAAAGGGACCACCTGCGTGACTATGGGACTTCGGAAGGTCTTGTCGTCCGTCAGCTCCTTGATGATCCCCTCTGCTTCTGCCTTCTGGCCAGGGTCGTGGTAGAAGATGACCGACCTGTATTGGCTCCCCTCGTCAGCCCCCTGCCGGTCTAGAGTCGTGGGGTCGTGCGTCGAGAAGAAGACCTCCAGGATCTCCCTGTAGGTGAGCAGGTTCGGGTCGAAAGTGACCTGAGCCACTTCTGCGTGCCCTGTCCGGTCGGTGCAGACCTGCTCGTAGGTGGGATCGGGAACGGTCCCTCCGGAGTACCCGGGGTCGACCTTCGTCACCCCCTTCAGCTCGTTGTAAACTGCCTCGGAGCACCAGAAGCAGCCGCTTCCGAGGGTCGCGACCTCGAGCTCTGACATGCTTTCACGCGGATGAGCGGATGAATTAAAACTTGAGGGTTCCCCCGCCTGCAACCCTCAGGGGTTTCGCGTTCAGGTCCAGCAGGGCGCCCCTCATCCCCTCCCACGCAGGGACCGCAGCACCCAGAGCCACGGTGAGATGGTCGCCCGAATCCTGCCTTACCTTGGCCGTAAGCGTCCCCCCGGCGACCTGCATGTGCAGGTCCCGACCGTCGAGTTCCTGCTTGTAGAAGGGCGACTTCGTGAAT
>DATFYP010000021.1:0-6001 GCA_035314985.1 Nitrososphaerales archaeon | reverse complement strand
CGCGCCGACGAACCCGTGCGTCACCGCGGCGAGCCTCACTATGTCCACCTCCTCGTCGGCGGGGGTGTGCTTCTCGTTCTCGGTGCTCTGCGCCAGCGGCATGTGCCTGGTGTGGATCTGCAGGATCTCCAGACGGCCGGCCTTCGATGGGACCTTGATCTCGATCTCCCTGTCGAACCTTCCTGGCCTCCTCAGCGCCGGGTCTATGGCGTTCGGCCTGTTCGTCGCGGCGATGACTATGACCTTCCCCCTCGCCTCCAGTCCGTCCATGAGGGAGAGCAGCTGGCTCACCACCCTGCGCTCGACCTCGCCCGTCACCTCTTCCCTCTTCGGGGCGATCGAGTCGATCTCGTCGATGAATATTATCGTCGGCGACTTCTCCCTCGCCTCCTTGAAGATCTCCCTCAGCCTGGCCTCCGACTCGCCGTAGAACTTGCTCATGATTTCAGGCCCGCTTATCGGGATGAAGTGGGCGTTGCTCTCGGTGGCGACCGCCTTCGCCAGCAGGGTCTTTCCGGTCCCAGGCGGCCCGTAGAGGAGCACCCCCTTCGGCGCCTCCACTCCGAGCTTCTCGAATATCTCAGGGTGCCTGAGCGGGAGCTCGATCATCTCCCTGACCTTCTGGATTTCGTCCCTCAGGCCGCCGATGTCCTCGTAGGTGACCTGTGGGACACCCCTCAGCGCCTCCCCCTTCTCGGAGATGACGAAGACGGTCCTCTGCGTGATGAGCGCAGCGTCTGCCGCTGGGCTGACCCCGACGACCTGGAACGTCAGCCTGCCGCCGAAGTATGGAATCATGATGTTGTCCCCCTTTGTCACGGGGACGCTCTCGAGGGCGTCCGCCAGGTATCGCTCGTCGATAGGCGGCACTGCCTCCAGGGGCGCGACCACGACCTTCTCTGCCGGAGGCGCCTTCACCTTCTTGACCGTGACCACGTCTCCTATGGCCACCCCCGCGTTGTTCCTGATCAGGCCGTCGATCCTTACGATGCCTCGCCCTTCGTCAGATGGGTACAGCGGGAGGCACTTGGCTACGGTTCGCCGCTTCCCCTTGATCTCGATGACGTCTCCGGTCGAGGCGTCCAGCGAGTCCATTGCATCGTAGTCTATCCTTGCAACGCCTCGGCCCACGTCCCGGGTGTAGGCCTCTAGCACCTTCAGTTGAACTACCTGTTGACTCGCGCCGGATCCCCTCTCAGACAATGTCAACCCTCCTGTATCCCTTATTAGTCTTGTCCCTCAATGAAAACGAAATTTCCAAAACCCCGTTCTTGTATTCAGCTCTTCCGCTCTCCGGCTCCACTTCCGCCTTGAGTTTGAGCTCGGCCCTGTACTTCCGCTCTTCCCGCTCCGCCTTCACCATCGCGTTGTCCTCGGCCACGGAAATATCGATGTCGCCCTTCTCCACCCCCGGCATGTCAAGGATAAGGCGGAGCTTCCCGTTCTTCTCGTCCAGGACCTGCTCGGAAAGCGGGGACGCGTAGCCTCCCGTCTGGGCCGGGTTGTTGCCGAAGAACTGTATCGCAGGCCTGCCTTCGGGCCCGAGCTTGAACGAGAAGCCGGCCATGAACGGGCTGAACGAGCCCCTCGTCCCCGAGATGCCCTTCCTGACCGCCTCTTGGATGTCCTTCTCGAGCTCCTCAAAATACCGGTCTAGCTCGTCGAGGGTGTCCCTCAGGTCCTTCCTTGGGTCGTCGCTCATCTAATTAACCTCTGGTTAATTAGCCTCCTGTTAAACCTTTTATAAATCTTTTGGCGCCTGGAGTCCGATGGCGCCCGAAATATCCCAGGAGATCCTTTCATCAAAGTCAAGGCTCAGGATCGCCGACCTCCTCTCAACAAGACCCAGGACCCTCGGGGAGCTTGCCGACAAGACCGGCGTGTCGGTGCAGGCGGTGCTCAAGCACCTGGAGAAGCTGGACAGGCTGGGGATTCTCGAAAAGAGGAAGGTCTCGGGAAAGGGCATCTCGATCAGGAAGCTCTACTCCCTGAAGGGGTTCCGCGTCGGTGACTTCTCGGCCGAAGGCCTGACCGTGGTGAACATCGCAAGGGTAGGCCCGGTTCCCTACGAGGGGAAGGACCCGGTAGGAGACCTGGAGAGGATCGCCGAAGACGTCCTCGTGCAGAGGCGGAGGGTCAGGGACCAGGCCAGGAGGCTCGGCCGGTCCATCGAGGAGCTCACGGCCCACGAGGAAAGGCTCGGCGGCCTCATCGGCGGGCTGGGGCTCGGTGACGACGAGCGGCTGGTCATCCAGACCGCGTTCACGGAGGAGACGCTGGAGGAGGCCGAGAAGGAGCTCAAGAGGGTCCACAGAATCGACGACCCCAGAAGGTCTATAGCGACAGCGCTGGCGAAGGCGAGGCGGAGTGTCAAGAAGTAGAAAGCTCGTAATGGTCACGAACGACGACAGCGTCCAGAGCAACGGGCTGATCGAGCTGGCCCGGGCGATCTCGAAGCACGCAGACGTGATAGTCGTGGCCCCCGAACAGCCCCAGAGCGCGACTGCGCTGTCCTTGACATTCCACAAGCCGCTGAGGGTCAGCAGGGTGAAGAAGGGGGAGTTCGACTGCTACGCGGTCTCGGGGAGCCCGGGGGACTGCGTGATGATCGGAGTCAACAAGATCCTGCCCCGACGGCCCGACCTCGTGGCCTCGGGGATCAACATCGGGGACAACAACAGCTTTCAGGACATCCTGGCGTCAGGGACGGTCGCGGCCGCGCTGGAGGCGGCGATCACAGGGATCCCTGCCATAGCCTTCTCGATGGAGGTGGCGGAGGAGGCGATGTTCGCTCTGGAATACGACCAGCCCGACTTCAGGAGGGCAGCCCAGGTGGCAGGCGAGGTAGTCGGGGACGTCCTCGACCACGGGATGCCCCCCAGGACGGAGCTCCTCAACGTGAACTTCCCGTCGAAGATGGACTCCGCCACCGAGATCACCCTCACCCAGGTCGCCCGCAGGAAGTACACCGACAAGGTCATCGTCAGAAAGGACCCGAGGGGGAGGGCGTACTACTGGCTCTTCGGTGAGAGGCTCGCGAGCTTCCCTCAGAACACGGACGCCGACGCCGTGCTGTCCAAGCGGAGGATCTCGATAACCCCGCTCGTCCTCAACATGTCCGGACCGGTCTCCGAGGGCCTCAAGGCGCTGAAACAGAGGGTCGAGGCCCGCACGCGTTCCCCACGGCCCAGGGCAGCCCCCAAGAACAGGCGGCGCGAAGGCCGCAGGTGAGCTGGAGATGGTCATCAAGGCCGGAGGGTGGCAGGGGGTGGAGGGGCACATGAAGGTGGTGCGGCTTGGCCTCCCCCTCAGGCTCCTGGTCCCGGCGCTCCTCGTCACCGCCCTCCCGCTGGGGACCCGGGCGGTGTCCTACGAAGGGGGGAGGTTCGGGATGGCCGCCGGGGCGCTCATCGCTGCGGGGAGCCTCGCAGTCGGCTGGGGGCTCTATCCAGCCGCGGGGCCGGCCGGGGTCTTCCTCTTCTTCTGGCTGCTCGGGGGCGCGGGGATACTGCTGGTCCTGAACGGGGTCCGCCCGATCGCCTTCGTGAAGCCGATCTGCTCCAGGTGCAGGCTCCTCCCCATCATCAGGGAGCACGAGGCGATACACCTGTCGGGGGTCGAGTCCGACGACAGGGTGTGGGAGGAGATGAGGGCCAGGCACAGCTGCGAGAGCCTGGGCCTCGACGGGGACCCGAGCATCTGCTCCTTCTGTCCCATCCCGAGGCGTCTGAGGGGGGAGTGAGGCGGAAGCATGGTCCACAGGGTAGCGGTGGTCGACCCGGAGCTGTGCCAGACGAAGAAGTGCGGCCTCGAGTGCATAAAGGAGTGCCCGGTCAACATCAACGGGCAGGAGTGCATCGTCCTCGGGGAGGACAAGAGGGCCCTGATTTCAGAGGAGCTCTGCATCGGCTGCGGCATCTGCGTGAAGGTCTGCCCGTTCGACGCCATCGACATCCTGAACCTCAGCGAGGAGCTGAAGACCGACAAGATCCACCAGTACGGGGTCAACGCGTTCAGGCTCTTCAGGATCCCCACCGTCAGGCGGGGGCAGGTCGTCGGCCTGGTCGGGAGGAACGGGATCGGGAAGTCGACGGCGCTCAAGATCCTGGCCGGGTCGCTGGTCCCCAACCTGGGGGACTACGAGAGCGAGCCGACCTGGGAGAAGTTCCTCACCTACCTGAGTGGCCGCGAGATGAAGGAGCACTTCGAGAGGATCGCCGACGGCGAGATGAAGGCCTCTCTGAAGCCCCAGGCGGTCTACCGTCTCCCCGAGGCGTGGACAGGGACGACCGAGTCGCTGCTGGGCCAGATGAACGAGACCAAGAAGCTGGACGAGGTCGTCGACGCCCTCAACCTGGGGGAGTGCCTGGGCAAGAAGGTCCCCGAGCTGAGCGGAGGAGAGCTGCAGAGGGTGGCCGTCGCGGCGGCGTCGCTGAAGGACGCCGACCTCTACCTGTTCGACGAGCCGTCCTCCTACAACGACGTCTACCAGAGGCTGGCGGTCTCGAAGCTCGTGAGGGGCCTGGCTGAGGGGGGCAAGGCCGTGCTCGTCGTCGAGCACGACATCGCGTTTCTCGACTACGTGGCCGACTACGTCCAGATAATCTACGGCGAGCCCGGGGCGTACGGCATAGTCTCGGGGCTCTACGCCTCCAGGACCGGGATCAACGCCCTCCTGGACGGATACCTCCCCCAGGAGAACATCAGGTTCAGGGACCACGCGGTCTCCTTCGGACAGCGGAGCACCGTCGAGACCGTGGAGAGCGAAGAAGTCGTCGCCAAGTACACGGACATCAGCATGGCGTACCCCGAGTTCAAGCTGAAGGTCTCGGGGGGAGAGATCAACGAGGGGTCCATCATCGGCGTCGTGGGGGCCAACGCCCTGGGGAAGACGACCTTCCTCAAGATCATCGCGGGGGAGGAGAAGCCCCTGAAGGGGAGCGTGTCGGCGGACGCCAAGGTCGCCTACAAGCCCCAGTACCTCTCGTCCAGCTTCGACGGGACCGTCGGGGACTTCTTCCTGAACTCCCTGGGGACGAAGTACGACGACCCGATCCTGCAGGACTCCCTGGCCGTCCCCCTGCGGATGGAGAAGCTCCTCCCCAGGAGCATGAAGGACATCAGCGGCGGGGAGCTGCAGAAGGTCGCCATAGTGGCCACGATGGCGAGGGAGGCGAACGTCTACGCGCTTGACGAGCCGTCGGCGTTCCTCGACGTGGAGGACAGGTTCGTCGTGGCGAGGGCCATCAACAGGCTCGTGAAGATGAGGGGAAAGGCCGCGGTCATCATCGACCACGACCTGCAGGTGGTGGACATAATCTCGGACAGGCTGATGGTCTTCGAAGGGACCCCGGGCGTCAGGGGGGACGCCAGCTCCCCCATGCAGAAGGAGGAGGGGATGAACACCTTCCTGAAGGAGGTGGGGCTGACCTACCGGCGCGACATAACCAGCGGGAGGCCGAGGGTCAACAAGCCGGGGAGCAAGCTCGACAGGGACCAGAAGGCGCGGGGGACCTACTACTACGTCTCTGCCCAGAGGGAAGAGAACGTCGAGGCTGATTAGGAAGGCGCTGACGGCCGAAGGCGGAGGGCGGGCGGCAGGAGGGATCGACACCATCGGCGACATCGCGATAGTCAGGCTGGGGGACGCCAGCGCGGCCGAGAAGAGGAGGGCGGCGCGGGCGATCCTCGATGAGATGAAGGCGGTGAGATGCGTCTTCGAGCAGCAGGGAGGGATAGAGGGGGACTTCCGGCTCCGGAGGCTGCGCCACCTCGCAGGAGAGGACAGGACCATGACCGTCCACAGGGAGAACGGCTGCTCCTACAGGGTGGACGTCGCGAGGTGCTACTTCTCGCCCAGGCTCGCCACCGAGAGGCTGAGGATCGCCGACGAGACGGCCGAAGGCGAGTCGGTCCTCAACATGTTCGCCGGGGTCGGGCCCTTCTCGGTGCTGGTCGCAAAGAGGAAGAAGGCCAGGGTCCTCAGCTGCGAGCTCAACGG
>DATFYP010000020.1:0-6179 GCA_035314985.1 Nitrososphaerales archaeon | reverse complement strand
GAAAGAGCTCGACAGAGCCATGCGGTTCCACCCGATGGCGGTGAACGTCACGATCTGGAGGAGGGCGGCCCCCACGGTGCTCAGCGAGACTAGCTGCACGTAGAAGGTCAGCTCCGGCCTGTGCAGCAGGGCGACCGTGAGCGGCTCGGCGAAGGCGAAGTTGAACAGCGTGATTGCGGCGCCCGTGATGCAGAGGAAGTAGGTCGCATGGAGAGAATAGCGCCTAGCCTCCTCCGGCTTCCCCGTCGAGATCGAATAGGCCGAATAGCGTATGACCGCGTTGTTGACCCCGAATCCAAGAAAGAGCTGAAGCAGCCCAGGTACGACGAGCACGAGCGCGTAGGTGCCGTAGAGGTCGGGCCCCAGCACTCGGGCGACGATGATGGTCGTGAAGAGCCCGATGATGGCGGAGATGTAGTTCCCTGCGGTCAGGACCAGGCTTCCCCTGACGGACCTCTTTGCGATGTCCAGCCTGTCCAGATTCTTACCCCGTCGACCGTCGGGCCTGCGATATATAGCTCCCTTTGGCTCTCAAGGGTCTACCCGCGGTGTTCCGGTCTGTGAGACCGACCGAATGCCTCTAGGGGGGACTATTTCGCGTCTTTCTTTTCAGGTCTTGTCGCGGTTCCAGGCGCCATCTCTCCCACTTCCGGAATCTCGGTTATCGGCTCCGGCGGAGGCGTCGTGGCCATGGTGTAGCCGATCCATGCGAGTATGCCGAGGAGCAGCAGGACTGCGAGGAACGCGCTGATCACGAGGACCTCAATGGGCCAGAAGTAGATCAGCAATCCGTAGACGATGACGCCGATGATGCTTCCCCCGAAGATGGCACCTCCGATGAGTCTGTCGTTCGCCATGAAACTTGTGGGGGCTGGGCCTTGGCAAATATATCCCTTGTGGCGCGGCGGTCAACCCAGGAGTTTGCTCGCGATGCCCGGCTCTCCCCGAGTGGACAGGTAGACTCCTGCGTCCCCGCGCCTGCGAATCTCGCCCGCGACCCGACGCGCTTCGGCATTGAGCGCCCCCCGTCCGGACTCGGCAAGCGTGTGAACGACCTTTGGGACGGACCAACCGAAGAACTCCTCGCACCTGTCGACATCCTCCTTGCTCCGGAAGGGGAACACCCCGAGGAGCACGGAGCCTTTGAGATTCGTGGAGTCGAGGAGGCGGATGTGGGCCTTGAGCTCTCTACCAGAATCTGTGGTCGGGGGCTGTGCGAGAAGGAGATCGGCTCCCGCAGCGAGCCTCGACCTGGCGACCCGAATCCCGCGGGGTGTCCTGAGAGTTCGTAGGTCAACGGGGGCGAATAGCCTCACCTGCAGGCCGGCCCTCTTGGCCATTTCTCGCGCTTCGGAAATCACCGCCGAAAGGCTCTGGAAGTCGTAGACGTTCTTCGGGCCGGACCCAGGGTAGGGGTCCCCCCAGGCCAGCATCAGGCTCCTCAGTCCGAGGCCGTACGCTGTCAGGACGGTAGAACGGACCTGTGCCCGGTTGGAGTCTCTGACGACTATTGCCGGGGCCGCCTTCACTCCGGCCTCGGCTTCGAGAAGGGCGGCGGACTGCAACGATGAGAACTTCAGAAGAGCGGGATCCTTGTGGTCCCCCACCAGGACGACGTCGCAGAAGCGGCGGACCCCCTTGACCGCCGCGACGAGCTCGTCTATCTTCTCCTGGAGCCGGAGCGGCCTCCCCCCTTCGAGCGCATAAAGCGGCTGCAGGACTTCTACTACCCTCAGGAATCCCATGGAGACGGATCACTCCTTGAGGAGTCGGCGGTAGACCTCGTTCCAGGCGGCCGCGGCGTTGTCAGGCCTGTTCTCAGGCGGGAGCCCCGAGTAAACCCTTCCCGCCCAGTCGACGGCCTTGCAGCCGCATGAAAGGGCTTCCAGGGCAGCCTTCCCGAGGCACTCCACCGGGGCGCTTCGTCCGGCGGGACGCCTGAAGTCCAGGAAATACTCGAACCTCGCGAGCAGCTCGGGCATCCGGGAGTAGGGAACGCTCCCCCGCGCGACCACGGTCAGGTCGGTCCCCTTCTCGCGGGCGTACCGCTGAACCTCTGCGTCCATCCCGTAGGAGATCGCGAGCGCCGTGTTGGGCTTGCGAGTTCCGACAGTGGGGGGGAAGGCGTCAGTGTCGACCGGGCAGAACACCTGCTTCGCAGTCGGCGGGGCGCCTAGGCCGAGGTCGGATGTTGTGTAGCCGACGAAGTCGGCCCTCCTCCACCTGGGCTCCTTCTCGTCCCAGCGGCCGCGGATGTCGCTCCCCAGGTAGTACATTATGACCGGCTTGCCTGGATAGAGGCGCTTCAGCCAGGGGACCAGCCTGTCCAGAGAGTGCACCTGCACGATGTCGGCCGCCCTCCCCATCGCCAGGGCCCTCAGGAAGAACCTTGCAGGGCCGTCGTCGTAGGCCTTGCCGTAGTTCGTGAGGCCGACCGGGTCGGCGGCCCTCCTTGTGATGACGTTGCTCTGGGTGCCGTACAGGCGGTCGCTGAACTTCGCTATGACGCTCGCCGCCCCACCGGTGTTCCAGACGTGGAGGACTCGGGGCTTGCGCCCCGCCTGGCTCTTCATGCTAGTTCTCCGCCAGCAGGACTCTGGCTAAAAACCTGAGGCACGGGCGCCACGGAGAGGAGAACGGGGACCGGGAAGACGTTTATGAGGTTCCTCCGGCGCACCGCCGCCAAGTTGCCGAGGCGTGACTCCCCCGAGAACCGGTTTCCCCGCTGGAGGCGGCCTGCCTTCGACGAAAGGGGGATGACGAAATGGGGGTGGATGTGCCAGCACCCCGAGAAGCTGAGGCTGGGCAAGTACGTCGACATCGGAGCCTTCACCTACATCAACGCCAAGTACGGCGTGGAAATCGGTGAGCTCGCGCAGGTGGGCTCGCACTCCTCGATCTACTCGGTGTCCACCATCGACGGCAAGCGGGGGAAGGTCGTCATCAAGAGGAACGCCAGGATAGGCAGCCACAGCGTGGTGATGCCGGGGGTGACGATAGGCGAGAACGCAGTCGTGGGGGCGTTCAGTTTCGTGAAGAGCGACGTGCCCGCCGATGCCGTGGCCTACGGGATCCCGGCCCGCATGGTGGGGAGGGGCGGCGGCTTAGGCCGGCGAAGGGGCGTCTAGCCCCGCGGGCTGAAGTACTTCCTGACAGAGTCTGCCACGTAGTCTACCTCCTCCCGCGTCATTCTGGGGTAGATCGGTATCGTGAGGACCCTCGAAGACACCCAGTCGGTCACGGGGAGCCTCGGGGCCTTCCGACCGAGCAGCGTTCTGTAGAACTGGGTCCTGTGTATGGGGTCGAAGTAGACCTTCGATGTTATCCCCCTGGACGACAGGAAGCCATTCAGGCCGTCCCTTGCCTTCCGGCCTGCCTTCACCTTCACGGTGTACATCTGGTAGGTGTGCCTGAACCCCTTGGGCTCGACGGGGGCGTCCACATCGCCGATCCGAGAGAGACGCTCCGTCAGCATCCTCGCCACGTTCCTCCTGAGCCGAATCGCCCTCTCCAGCTTGCCCATCTGCGAGACCCCAAGGGCGGCGGTCATGCTCGAGATCCTCCAGTTGAACCCGAGCTCGACGTAGTCTGAAGATGCTGAGGAGTTGAAGTACGGAACCCTGTCGAGTCGGCCGTGTGAGGAGACCAGCTTGAGGCGCTCGTACAGGTCTCTCCTGTCGGTCAGCACCATCCCCCCCTCTCCCGTCGAGATCAGCTTGTTGGCGCAGAAGCTGAGGACGGACGCTTCGCCGTAGGTCCCGCCCTTCCTTCCGCCGGCCGTGGCGCCAAGCGCCTCGCAGGCGTCCTCGACGACGACCAGCTTCCGCTCCCTGCCGAGGCGCTCCAGCTCCGCCGCGTACCGGCAGACCACGCCCCCGATGTGGACCGGGACCAGGACCTTCGTCTTGCGGGTGATCGCGCCATCCACCGACCCCGGGTCCAGCCCGTAGGTCGCCCGCTCGATGTCGGCGAAGACGGGGGACGCCCCGACGAAGAGGGCCGCGTTGGCGGTCGCGATGAAGGTGAACGACGGCACCAGGACCTCGTCCCCTCCCCTCACCCGCAGCGCCATCATTGTGGCATGAAGGGCGGAGGTCCCAGAGTTGAACGACACTGCGTGCTTCCGGCCCACGTAGGAGGCGACAAGCCGCTCGAATTCGGCCACTTCCGGGCCGATGGCCCAGTTCAGCCCTCTCTTCAGCACTGAGGAGACCTTCCTTACGTCGCCGGCGTCGGTGAACGCCCGGTAGAGGGGGATCTTCAAGCCTGGCTCTGAAGCCGCGGGGCTCTGGCCCTAATAGACTTTGGGCGGCCCCGGAGGGAGCAACTCGCCTCTGTCAGTAGATGGCCTCGAGCTCTTTGACGATTCTCGGGACGGGCATCGGGGCGAAGTCGTTGGACGAGAGGCCCGCCTCGTGCCCCGCCTTCGGGGGGTTCCCCTTCGCCGTGCGGTCGGGATGGGGGTTGACAACATAGAAGTCGCCGAGGTCCAGGGCGTCCCTCGCGTCGGTGCCGTTGAGGAGCTCCTCGTGCATCTTCTCTCCCGGGCGTGTACCGACCACCTTGACCTTGATCGACGCGGGCTTCTTGCCGAGCATCCTGGCGAAGAAGATGCGGCTGGCTTCGGCCAGGTCCCCGATCCTGACCGTCTTCATCTTGAGCACGAATATCTCCCCCGGGAGGGCGATCATAGAGGACCGCAGCACCAGCATGGCAGCCTGGGAGGTGGCCATGATGAACCTCGTCATGGTCGGGTCCGTGACGGTCATCGGCTTCCCGGCCCTGACCTCCTTCTCGAATAGGATCACCACGGAGCCCCTGCTCCCGATGACGTTCCCGAACCGGACCGCAGAGAAGATCGTCCTGTCGGTCTGCCTGCTCGCCCTGATCACCAGCTTCTCCGCGAGCAGCTTCGTGGCCCCCATGGTGCTCGTGGGGTTGACCGCCTTGTCCGTGCTGATGAAGACGAACCTCTTGACCCGGTGCTTCATGCAGAGGTCGATGACGTTCTGGGTGCCGGTGATGTTGGTGGTGATGGCCTCGTAGGGGTTCGTCTCGCAGAAGTCGACGTGCTTGAGCGCTGCCGCGTGGAAGACGTAGTCGCACCCCTCGACGGCGGGGTCGAGGCTCCTGAGGTCCCGCACGTCGCCGAGCCTGAACTCGACGTTCGGGAGCTTGCCGTAGGGCTGTGCGAGCTCGAAGAGCCCGTTCTCGTCGTTGGTGAAGATGCGGACCTTCTTGGGGGAGTACTTCAGCACCGACTTCATGATCTCGGTGCCGATGGAGCCGCTCCCACCGGTTATCAGGACGGTGGAGTCCTTGAACTGGCTCAGGGGGTCGGGCTTGCCTGCGGGCATGCCCGCGCTCTCTCCTCTGTGTTATTGAGGGTTTCTAGGTGATAGGGCGAGCAGACCTAGGGGAGCTCCTTTTCGAATGCGATCCACTCGGCCTGCTTGACGAAACCCAGCTTCCTGTTGATGGAAAGCATCGGGGCGTTCTCTGCGTCGTTGTGAGTTCTGATGAGCCTCGCTCCCCTGCTCTTAGCGTAAGATGCGACACTCGCCTTCACTGCCTGGGCGATGCCTTTGCCTCGGAATCCGGGCCGCACAACCGTGAAGCCCTGGTCGAGTGTGCCCTCGATTCCGGACTTGAGCAAGCTGCTCTCGCCGACGAATGCGTCTCCCGACTTTGCCACGAAAGACCCCTTCCAATCGATGATCGGGCTTCTTAGTGTGATGATCTCGTAGTCGTGAAAGTCCATTGGGGCGTCTGCGATGGCGCCCGGCACGTCCTGGGCCCCGCTGTCCTCGAGGTCCTTCAGTTTCCTGCCTGCTGAGGCGTCGCCGCGCGTCTCGGAAGCGAAGTCGGCGATGGAGATTCCTTCTTCGGCCATTCTCTCTGTTGCTTTCTTCAGCTGATTGAGGTCGAGCCTTTCAAGGTCCAGCTTGGATTCGATGGTCCTCCTCTTCTCCACATACCCGCGACTCGCTGCGAACTTGATTCCCTTCGCGGACTGAAAGTCGCTCGCTAGGACCAACGGCGTTGCAACCTTGGCTCCGAGGTCGGCGAGTTCCTTCATGATCCGGTCGTAGAGCATTCCGCCGATCCCCCGCCTTTGCATGTCCGGGTTGACTTCGATACCCACGGCGAAACGCTGGGGGTGATACCCAAAGAAGAGG
>DATFYP010000019.1:0-2033 GCA_035314985.1 Nitrososphaerales archaeon | reverse complement strand
CCGTAATACGCCACCGAGACGTACGAGTACTGCCCTCCTTGGCACACGCCGTTCACCGTGTTCGGGCACACGGTCACCGACGTCGCGTAGTACCCCACCGGGGTGTAGTACAACAGCCAGTCCGTGGGGAGGATCGGGGCTCCTCCCGGGTCGTTCATGAACTTGCACCAGTAGCCCGTGGTGGGCTGGCAGGCCAGCTGGTTCGCTATGAGGCTCGACCCGTAGGAGAGCATGTATCTCACCTGGTCCACGAAGGTCGGGACGGCGGGGGTCGCAAGGACCGAGTCGTACGTCTGGAGCCCGGCCGCGAATACGATCGCGAGCACGACCGCCATCTCCAGCGTCGTCAGGATCCTCTTTCTCCTGCTCCCTTCGCCCAGGAGGAGGTTGTAGGTGAACAGCCCGAGCGCCAGGAAGACCGCGGTCTCCTTCGAGAGCCCCGCGAGGGCGAGGATCACTCCGGACAGGATGTACTTGTCGATTCTCCAGAACTTGACGTCCCATACCAATACGAAAAGCGCCAGGAGCCCGAAGAAGACCATCGGGACGTCGAGGAGCGCCGCTCCAGAATGCGAAAAGAACATCACGTCCAAGCCGAGGAGGGCCATGGCGAAGTAGCCCACCTTCTTGTCGTCGGAGAGCCTCCAGGCGATTCCGAAAAGAAGGGGAAGGCTGAATGTCCCGAGCAGGACCGGCATGGCTCGCCACCCCGCAGCGTTGTACTCGCCGAAGAGGGCCATCCCTGCGGCTTCCAGCGCGGGAGAAAGGGGAGGGTGCTCCATGTGGCAGTTCGGCGCCGACGTCGAGCAGTGCTGGCCCGTCAGTATCCCCTGCGCCTCAGGCACGTAGAAGACCTCGTCCATGATGCATCCGTAGACTCCGGTCGACTGGTCATAGCAGATGAGGGTCTGGTAGGAGACGCTCACCTGACTGGGAGGGACCAAGACACTCCAGTTCCCGTGCAGCGAGGCACCGGCTGCGAGAGGGGATGAGTAAGTCGGCGTCGGACCCGACCAGGCGCCGCGGAGGGGCACTCCGTCCGCGCTTACCTGCAGGTCGGCGACAGGGTTCCCGCCTGAGACGTGTACGCTTACGGCAAGGGCCGACCCGATTATCGAGGAGTTGACCCGTATCTGTTGGTCCTGCAGTGTCGAGCCGACGGCCCCCGACAGCACCGCCCCCTGGGTCGCAGCCGGGACGCTTATCACGTAGAGGTGGGCCAACAGGGTCAGTCCGGTCACGAGGACGACGAATACGAGGGCTCTCCTGTGCTGAGGATACGCTGCCCAGGCGTAGACCGCCCCGATGAGCAGGGCGGTCGCGGAGAGCAGCGCGAGAGCCACCGTCAGGAAGAGGGCCGGTTTGAGAAGGACGTCGCTCCCTGTCGCGGCGTGGGCGATCAGGACCAGGAGCAGGGCCCCCAGGTCGGCAAAGGTGGCAGCGGCCATCAGCCGGAGAACGGGGTGGAAGAGGAGGCTCCCGGCGGAAGTCCCCTGCGGTTTCACGGGCGCGCTCATTCCCCGCGTCCTAAAAAAAGCCTCGTCGGGCCGCGGAGAGGCACCCCGCTTCGCCCCTTGGGCCGATTGAAAGGGAGCAGGGAGCGCAAAAGCAATTAAGCAAGGTGAAGGGGGCGGGAGTAAGGGGCTTCATTGAACAGCACTATCACTGCCCTGGCCGCATTGGCGATTGCGGGCATCGCCCTCGGAGGGAACTTCTACGTGCTGTTCGTGGCGAACTACCAGGCGCAGGAAAGCAGGTCCCTGCTCTCCACGCAGATGTCGGCACTTCAGTCTTCAATCGCTGACCTGCAGGGGACGGTAGGTTCCCTGAGGAGCCAGGTCGCGCAGCTGCAGCAGTCCCAGAGTTTGGAGTCCGGGGAGGTATCGTCCGCCCATTCAAGCCTCCTGAGCATCACGCATCAGCTCAACGTAGTTGAAACGGAGCTGAACAGCAACGTGTCAAACTACCTGGGGTTCAGGAACCAGGTCAACTACCAGATGCAGAACATCACCAACGCGATCAACGCGCTTACC
>DATFYP010000018.1:0-8385 GCA_035314985.1 Nitrososphaerales archaeon | reverse complement strand
GCCCCTTCAAAGTCGAAAGGACCTTCACGTTGAGCTCCTTGGCGCCTCCGCCGAGTGAGACCAAGAGCGGGTCCTGGTCGTTTGCCTTCTTCATAATCTCATCTTTCATCGCCAGGACGCTTTTCCTGGCCCTCTCTGGGTTCGGCACGTTCACGACCTGTATCTGCCCAATCATCAGTGGGCCTGTGTTGGTGACCGCGAAGCCCCCCTTCACCCTGGCCATCTTGGCGGCATTGCTCGCTGCTGCGACCACCGACGGCTCCTCCAGCGCCATCGGAACCAGGTAGTCCTTGCCGTTCACTCTGAAGTTGACCGCGACCCCCATGGGCATCGTTATCCCTCCAATGACGTTTTCAATCATCCTGTCTGCCACGTCTGGCGGGAGCCCTCCGGTGTCTGCAATCGCCCTTGACTCCTCGTCCGTAAGGCCCGCCAGTTTCTTGACCAGCGCGATTCTCTCCTTCATTGGAAGCTTGTAGAAACCGGGAATCTCAGAATTGTTTTCCAACTGCGTGCACGCGGACTCGCGTCTCGCTATTTAATCGAAGCGACGCGGCTCGGCAATGGACGAACGCCCCGTCTGCTTCGCTGCGTGTAAAGCTAAAAGGCGGGTCAGGAGGCGGTGCCAAACCGTGGGCCGGTCGTCTAGCTTGGTTAGGACGTCAGGTTCAGTCCCGTCAGGCTCTGACACGGCGAACCGGTAACGCGCCACGGTCGAGAGTTCAATTCTCTCCCGGCCCACTGAAATAGCTCAGAAGGGGTTCCATCTGTCCAGTGACTCGGGAACTGGACATGCCATCCGTTTTCTCCGTGCGGGGCCGCTCCAGCCGAAACCAGGCGGCCGCTCACCCTAGGTCAGGCTGTTCCGGAGGCGACAATCTGGTGTGCATCTCTCTTGACGGCTGCGTCTGACTCGCGTCTGCTCGTCCATTCGACAGGAGACTTCCGCGGTCGCGCACATGAATCCAGGATTCATATGAATGGTTTTCTGCATCTTGTTGCTTATATCCCATGGCCCGCGGTTGGGGTCCAATGAAAAGCAGGATAACCAACCTTTCAAGACTCACAATCGCAGCAATCATCTTGCTGTGCCTTTCCACTCGCGTAGCGCCTACCTTCGCGACGTCAGCCCCCCCAGGAACGTACCCATCCACACTGGTCCCCGGTCCGGATCCCCCGTTGAATCCGACCGCGCTTCTGCAGATCGGCGGTGACTACAACATGACCGCAGCAGGGACAGCACTCAGGAACACTGGCTCCGGCGTGATAACCGTCTCGTACACGGGAACCGTCGTGGCCGCATACCTCGTCTGGGGCATAATGGACTACTCGCAGGAATCAAGCCTAGCCTCGGCGTCCATCAATGGGCACGCGATAACCGGAACTCTCCAGAGTCAGGACAGCAGTCCGTGCTGGTCCCCTACCTACCTGTACGTCTTCGCTGCCGACGTCACGAACTACGTGACAAACGGTGCGAACACAGTCTCCGGCTTTGCGTCCGGAGCCACCGATGGTAGCGACCCATGGAGCACATTCGCTTCGCCTATGGCCGACGGTGCCAGCCTCTTCGTCGTGACGACGGGAGCCACTGCGAACAACATCTACCTCTACACCGGAACTTACACAGAGCCATTCGCGGGCAACCCCCTAACCAGCACGTTCAACCACGGCGCTGCCGACGCAACGACCGCAACCACCACATTCTTCGTTCTTGACGGACAGCTTCCCGGCAACTATGCGCAGTACAACGGCGTCACGATAGACTCGAACGCCTTCCCAGGAAGCGACCCCAAGACATCCTCAGCCACATGGAGCTACGGAACGCTCTCAGACACCAAGACCTACTCGGTCCCAGAGATACTCGGCGCAACATCTGATTCCGCCAGCATCGGCGCCACCGAGGGCGATTGCCTCACTTGGGCCGCCCAATCCATAATCATCCCATCGACAGCCTCAGTTCCTCCAATCGGAGTCCCTCCACCTCCCTCTACCGTGCCACAATTCGGCGTATCGTCAATCCTGATGGCTGCTATCGGAGTAGCCCTCGTGGCGTTCCTCAAGAAGGGGAACGTTAGACTCGGGGTTTCGAAGAACTAATCGACAAGTTGGAGCGACCGTAATCCTCCAACTCCCTTCCTTTTCTTAGCAGACTGGGCGCGAGCCCGTCTCACATCGACGTGTTTAGCGGAGTTCGGTCCCACGACTCTCTTCTCATGCCCGCCCCCAGGGATATGCACCGTTATCGGGGATAACGCCATCGGACTTGATTCCGGCATTCCCAAAGTGATTGGTTCTCTCTCGGCCACCCGAATATCCGCCCATCCTGTTCTTAACCAGGGAGACTTGTCGGGCGTCTCCACCAGTGGTAGATGACGAGGGCGACCACGGCTACCCTCGCGTAGACCGACGCCCCCATGAGGTACGACGTCACCGGTATCGTGAACGGCCCTCCTTGGAACGTAAAAAGCAGCCTTCCCCCCTCAAGACCGAGCTGTCCCTCCAACCAGGGGATGAGCTGCACGTGAAATCCGAAGAACAGGTCGCCGCTGAAGTAGTAGCCTAGGTCGTTCACCAGCGAGACTAGCAGCCCCAGGCTGAGTGCCAGCTGCCAATCCTTGAGCCCCTGAAAGACGAGGAGAACTCCAAAGGGCGCCATGTAGGTTAGGACAAGCCAGAGATGATATGCTGGGACCCGGTTGTAGTACAGATCAATCCAATTCACATTCACGAAGCCGTAGGCGAGAGCAAAAAGAACCAGCTTCACCAGGGTCAGCTGCTTCCTCGTCCTTGGTCTGATGCCAGCCACCACGCTGTCGATTCCATTCACGACTAGTGCCAAGGACAGCAGCGCCACCAACGAGACCTTGGTAACGCTGGGAAGGGTTGCGATGATGGACGCCAGTACTATGGTGATTGCGCCGGTTGTCAGCGCCGACACCCTAAGCCATCTCGGATGCCCCACGTGGGCAGTATGGGCCAGTCTGGCCAACCCCTGAATTGCAAGTCCAATCGCGAACACCAGAGTCAGGGTTGCCAGGCCGATGCTGGGCGACAGGATCACGATGGCCACGATGATGGCCGTCAGGATGCCGAGCCCTACGGTTATGCCCCTCAGCATCGCGGGAAGGAAGGCGCCACCTGAAGAAACGATCCTGAACGAGTTGAGGATGACTGCAAACGCCAAGAGCGACACGATCGTCGCGGTCCCGAAGCTGGGATTGAGGACAACGATCAGAGTGATTATGATTGAAAGCGCCCCGAGAACCATCTCTGCCACACGGACCACCCTCGGCGGTTCCCCCTCCATTGCCCTAGGCTACGGGCCGCGATGCTAATGAGCATGGGGGTGCCCGGTGGTCGCTCTTGTCTCATGGCTACGGCCTGGAGAACCATGCGGAGGTCAGGAACATCCGTCGATGGCTAAGACAACGCGTCTTCGCCCGGTCTTCAGGCTGACTCCTGTTTCATCCGTCGCCAATCCTTAATACTCCGAAGGCCCATCGTTCATCGACTCGAAACGAACATACCGCTACTGGCGATCGCGATAATCCTCATCCTGGTGGGAGGATTCACCAGCATCCTCGTCTCGGTCTTCGGGTTTCTCCTGCTTTTCCCCGCTCTCTTCGCTCCTTCCAAGAAACCCTCCCCAAGACAGCCCTATTCGAGGCCAGCCGAGCAGAGAGCAGGTCGGCCCAGTTGGTCCCTGCCGCCTCTGCAGTCCACTGAGAGCCAGACCGTGCGGCCGCAGACACCTGCAATGCCTGCCGAGGTTCAACACCCGACTATGTCCGCCGAGTCGTCCTCAAGCTCGGCCCTCTTCCCCAGCGCCATGTTCCCGACGCTTTCGCTTGCCATCCCCACGACCCCTGGTGCCCCAGTGGGAGAGACAGCACCGAATCAGCCGGAACCTCGTGACGAGCTCTTGGAGCTAGGCGCGCTCCTTGTGTTGCTGAGAGTGCTCTCAGGCTAGGGCACGTACACGTTCATTTCGCTAGCCAGCTTGCGGAGTCTCTCTATCCTGTGGACCATCGAAGGATGGGTCGAGAAGAGTTCTACGAGGGAGCTTCCCCTGAAGGGATTGACGATCCACAGCGACGCGGTGGCAGGCGAGGGTGCCGTGCTGGCGTTGGTCCCGATGGGCCTGGACTGGACCCTGCTCGAGATCTTCTCCAGGGCGGTGATGAGCCCTCCCGGATTCCGGGTGAGTTTCGCGCCATATTCGTCGGCGCTATACTCATCATTCCTGCTGATCCCGAGCTGGACAAAGGAGGCCCCCAGCGGAACCAGAATCGCCGCGAGAAGAACCAGTACGGAGGAGTTCCCGGATCTGCTCCTGCTGTTGCCCCCTCCGAGCCACGTTGACCACAAAGCGAGGGTCCCGATGTACGAGATTGCTCCAGCCATGGTGGCTGCCACGCTTGACATGAGGACGTCGCGATGCACCACGTGGCCTATTTCGTGCCCAATCACCGCCTCGAGCTCACCGGGAGTCAGCGCCTGGAGGATGCTGGATGTGGCGCAGACCACCGCCTTCTTCGGCCCTCGTCCGGTGGCAAAGGCATTCGGCTGGGGGGAATTGACAATCCCGACCCTCGGCATGGGTATCCCGGCCTTCTGTGTAACGTTGCGGACGACCCTGAAGAGGGCCGGGTTCTCGCTCTCCTGAATCATCCTGGCCCTGCTCATCCGTACCACGATAGAATCGCTGTAGTAGTAGGAAACGAAGTTGAGTACTGCGGCCAGCCCGAGAGCCAGGAGCATGAACGTGAGCGGGTCGCCGAAGTAGAGGCCCACGACATACCCGATGGCCAGAAGCAGCGCGGTCAGCACCGCGAATAACATGACTATCTTTGCATAGAGCGCTGCCGCCATCGAAGGTCGGGGAGCCTCGCGGCCGCGGACCCGCGTAAATACTTTTGGCCGGGTCTCCCACCGAAAGGATAAAATCCAACAACGCGACTGACCTCCCAGAGATTCTCCATGGAAGACAGAGACGAAGATGATGAATGGCCTTTCAGGCGCCGCCGGGGCTTCCCCTTCGGTCCGTGGGGGTACCCCGACATGGACGACATGATGAAGGAGATGGAGCGCGCCTTCTCGGAGCAGTTCAAGGAGCTCGAGAAGGAGCTCCCGAAGAACCTGATCAGGGAGAGGAAGGCGCCCGACGGAAGCACGGAGAAGGAGATAGGCCCGATTGTGTACGGCTACTCGGTCACCATAGGGCCCGACGGGAAGCCGGTCGTGAGAGAGTTCGGCAACGTGCGCAAAGGCGAAGGGACTCCCTGGAAGGAGATTCAGGACCGGCGCGAGCCTCTGGTCGACGTGGTGAGCTCAGGGAAGGAAATCAGGGTCATCGCTGAAATGCCGGGCGTCAGCAAGGAAGACATCGACCTGACGGTCAACGAGAAGTCCATCACGATCTCGGTCGACAGAGAAGACAGGAAGTACTACAAGGAACTGGAGCTGCCTGGGATCGTGGACCCGAAGGGAGCGAAGTCGCTATACAACAACGGGATACTGGAAGTCACCCTGCCTCTGAAGTCTTCTGGCGAGTCAGGGGTCAGGCTGAAGGTCGACTAGGCTACTGGTAGGGACCGGCCTCTTCTCCTTCCTTGTACCTTGCGATTGCGTTGAAGGTAACCTCCCTGTAGCCGTGCTTCTCGGCAATCACCCTCGCGATGTCCCCGGCGGTGATTATTCCGGCGAGTCCCCCGTTCGCGCCGATCACAACGAGCCGGCGTATCCTGTACTGAGCCATCACCTCAGAGGCCTTGGTCATGGTCGCCTCAGGAGCAACGGTGATGAGGGGCGTCGACATTATGTCTCTCACGAGCACCTTTGAGGCGTCGAGGGCATCCGCCATCACCTTCGAGACTAGGTCCCTCTCCGTCACTATCCCTAGCGCCGTCCCTCCCTGAACCACGACGGCAGAGCTGACCCCTCTCTTGGACATCGCCTTGGCGCAGTCCTTCGCGCTGGAGTTGAAGTCCACCACAAGTACCCGCTTCTCCATGATTCCCTTGACCGCCTCTTCCGGACCGCTCATTGAGCCAAGCTTCCAGGCTGGGCTAATAAATCGATTGGGGCGCCGCTCGCGGCCATGGAGCAAGTCCTGGCCGGGAGTTCAGTCATGTATGGTTTCCGCGAGGACGCGCCATCCTTGCTCCCGGCCGTCGGGCGAACCCCTTCTCCTCACGTTCGACCACTTGGCTGAACGCCAGGCGTCATCCGACCGAGTCTGGTTTATACGGCCGAGCCCTGTCGGTTCAGTAGTTGGACAAAGTCGGCATTCTGATCGTCTCCAAGTGCCTCAGCGGAGCCGCAATCATGGACGCCTTCCGGACGAGCGAGAAATACTCGCCAGAGTTCTACGTCGTGCAGAAGCAGGCGAACCCCTTCCTGACCGCAGGGGCCAAGGCGCACCGCGTCGCTCCTGATCTCGACCTCAACGCGATTGCGCGTTTCGCCAGACTGCACCGGAGCCGTATCTCCTTCGGGCTTACGGACACGGAGGATTTCGTCACCGCGGGGGGGAGGGATCTTCTCGAGAAGGAGGCCGGCGTGCAGATGATCTGCGTCACGAAGGACTACGCGATAGAGGGGAGCAAGGCGGACCAGCGCCTCCTTTTCGAGCGAATCTTCCCGGAAGCCAACCCGCCGTATGCCGTCTTCGACCCCAGGGACTATACGGCGCCCGCCGACGCACGCGCGGACTTCAGAAGGGCGCTCTCAGACATCCCCTCACCTGTGATCAAGCCCGATGCGCCCGCCAGGGGAGCGGGAGTGGGCGTCTGGGGGAGCGACTTCTACACAGCCGAAGGCGCAGAGGTCTTCTTCCTAGGCCTACTATCCAAGGGCAGGGTCGTCATAGAAGAGAAGGTCGAGGGGGAGGAGTCAAGCTTCCACGCGTTCAGCGACGGGAAGCACTTCGTCCCGCTCCCCCTCACCAGGGACTACAAGAGGAGCCACGAAAACAACGCGGGGAGCCTAACCGGAGGAATGGGGAGTTATCGCGGGCCAAAGCCCTATCTTCCTTTTCTGAGGACCTCAGACTGGGAGAGCCTGGTCAGCCGCGAGGATCGGGCCTTCAGGAAGTGGAAGGGGCGAGGCTCGGAGCCGGGTCTACGAGGGGTCGTTCTTTATGATGCCATCATGCACACGGGGAGAGGCTTCAAGGTCCTCGAAAGGAACAGCAGGGGGGGCAACACAGAGATCATCAACCTGCTCACCACCATCGAAGACGATTTCGCCGACGTCTGCTACCGCATGCTGGACGGCGCTCTCAAAGGCGTCAGGTTCAGCAGCAGAGCGTCCGTAACGACCTGCGCGGTCCCCTCCTCATACGGAGTGAAGGGGGTTCCCTCCTCCATGGAGCGAATAGTCGACCTCTCCCGGGCCGAGAAGCGGGCCCAAAGGTCAGGTGGGAGTTTGAGGGTGTTTCCGATGGATGTCCGCCTCGACAGAGGAAGGACCCGCCTCGGAACGTCCCGCACGGCGGCCATCGTAGGGGTTGCTGATTCGATCGACGAGGCCCGAGAAATCTCGAGCGAGGGGTGCAGGCTCCTCCGCGGCCCCCTCAGGTGGAGACGCGACATCGCCAGTCCCTCCGACATCAGGAGGGCCCGGCGACACCTCGAACGGCTGAGAAGTGGACCTGCGGGGCGCTAGTGCTTGAACGCCCGAGTGTGGGTGAACGCCATGGCTATGCCGCGCTGATCCGCGGCCTCGATTGAGGCAGCGTCGTTTGCCGAGCCTCCTGGTTGTATCACTGCGGAGACCCCAGCCTCCCCCAGGAGGTCGACGCAGTCGCGGAACGGGAAGAACCCGTCAGACGCGCAGACCGCCCCCTTCGCCCTGGCGCCTGCGTTGTCCAGCGCTATTTTCACGGCCCCGTTCCGCTTCCTGAAGCTCGCCACCCCAAGCGTCCAGAACCGGATGAGCCGGTCCCCCTCCAAGCTTCCGTCGGCTATCACGATTCCATTGGACTGGACCTTCCTGACTACCTCCCAGGCGGCGAGAAGCTTCACCAGCTGCTGTGGGTCCGGCTTCGCCTTGGTGGGGACCGTGATCTTCGACGGGTCAAGCCTGGCCCGATAGTCCAACGAATCTTGGGCGAGTATCGCGCCCTCCACGACCTTCAGGTCATAGGGGTAGTCGGGCCTGGCCGTGGTCTGGATCAGCCTGATCTTCTTCTTCTGCTTCTTCTGCAAGAGCGAGAGAGCTTCGGGGGAGAATGCGGGCGCGATGATGATCTCGGTGTAGACCGAACCGTCCTTGGCCCCCTCGTTCCTCCCGATGCGCATCGCGGCGTCTAGACCTATCTCCCGGTTCGTGACTACTGTCCCCCCGAAGTCCGCTTCAGGGTCGCAGGAGTGGGCCAGAGAG
>DATFYP010000017.1:0-5667 GCA_035314985.1 Nitrososphaerales archaeon | reverse complement strand
GCTGAAGGCCGAAGGCATATCCCAAGCCACCAAACGGCTTTTGACAGAGGATTAGGGGCCGCCCGTCAGCCCCGACCCAACGGAGACTCGACAGAGCCCCTTCACCAAACATAGAAATACAGGCGTTTGAGCTGCGTCGCTCAATTGTCTGAGGAGAAGCCCGCTACCGCAGCGACGCCACCGGCGCAGCCCGAGAAGGTCTTCACAGCGGCCGTCTACGAGTGCGTGCGATGCGGCACGAGGACGACCCAGGAGGAGTTGTCAAAGCTCCCCGAGGTAAAGTGCATCTGCGGGTACAGGGTCTTCAGGAAGGCCCGCCCAAGCGTGGTCAAGCAGATCAAGGCCGTCTAGAGCCCCCACCATCTTCGACAGTTGTCTAACCTGCCAAGGCTTATTTGCCTAACTCTTCACGGCCTCAGTCGAATCTGACTTGCACGTCATGAAGAGCAACCTGCCGGCTGCTTTCAGAGGGTACGGCGCATACGTGCCGTACTATCGGCTCCCCACCTCCGAGATAGCAAGGATATGGAAGGGGGGAGGCTCAGGTCCCAACGTAGAGAAGGCCGTCGCCTCGATGGACGAGGATACGGTGACCATGGCGATAGAGGCCTCGAGGCACGCAGTAAAGATGGCAGGGACGGACTCTCTGGGGGCGATCTTCGTGGGGACGGAGTCGAAGCCCTACGCCGTCAAGCCAACGAGCACCATCGTCGCGCAGGCGCTCGGGCAGCACCACACCCTCGCCGCGGACCTGGAGTTCGCCTGCAAGGCCGGGACGGAGGCGATACAGGTAATCACGGGGCTCGTCGGGTCCGGGATGATACAGAACGGCCTCGCCATCGGAATGGATACCGCCCAGGGGAGGCCGGGAGACGACCTGGAGTACACCGCCGCGAGCGGAGGGGCGGCGTTCGTGATTGGCAGGAACGACAAGAGAGCGATCGCGAAGATCGAATGCAGCACGTCCTTCGTTTCTGACACCGGGGACTTTTGGCGCAGGTCGCACGAGCGCTACCCGAGGCATCTGTCGAGGTTCACCGGCGAGCCAGCCTACTTCTTCCACATCGAGAGCTCAGTCAAGACCCTGTTCGCAGAGACGGGCCACAAGCCTGCCGACTTCCAGTACGCCGTCTTCCACCAACCCAACCCCAGGTTCCCTGTCGAGGTGGCGACGCGGCTTGGGTTCACCATGGACCAGATCAAGGTCGGGCTGCTGAACCCCATGATTGGGAACACCTACGCCGGGAGCTCGCCCATCGGGCTGGCCGCCGTGTTCGACGAGGCCAAGCCGGGCGACAAGATCCTCCTGGCGAGCTTCGGCTCGGGGGCGGGGTCAGACGCGTTCTGCATCGAGGTCCTCGACGGGATCACGAGGACGCGGGGCATCAACCCGACCGTGAAGTCGATGATCGAGCACGGAGTCAGGATAGACTACTCGACCTACTCGAAGTTCAGGGGCAAGTTCCACTAGGTGCGATGCTTTGGCAAGAACGAAGGCGTACGTCGCTTCCGTGGGCTTCACGAAGGTCGCGGAGCACTGGGAGAGCTCGATACTGGACCTTGCGGTAGAGGCGGCCCTGAAGGCCCTGAAGGGGGTGCCGAAACTCTCGCCGCAGCAGCTCTTCGTAGGAAACATGTTCAGCTCCGCAGGGGCGAGCCAGGAGCACATGGGCGCCCTCGTCGCGAGCGCCCTCGGGCTTGAGGGGATCCCCGCGTTCAAGGTAGAATCTGCCTGCTCGTCCGGAGCGTCGGCGTTCAACGTGGCCTACTCGCTCGTGAAGTCCGGTGCGATCGACTCGGCGCTGGTCGTCGGGGTGGAGAAGATGAGGGACCTCGAGCCGGAGGCAGTGTCGCAGGCCCTGGCGATGGCCGAGTCCGCGGAGTACACCCAGTTCGTGGGGGCGACCTTCGCGGCCCTCAACGGCCTCCTCGCGAGGCATTACATGGAGAGGATGGACGTCACGCGTGACGAGCTGAGCGCCCTTCCGGTGATAGACCACGCCAACGCTGTGGCTGCGGAGCACGCCCAGTTCAGGAGGGCCATCACTCCTGAGATCGTCGCGAGGTCGGGGATGGTGGCCGACCCTCTGCGGCTTTTCGACTGCGCCCCTGTAGGTGACGGCGCCGCTGCAGTTGTGCTTGTCAACGATTCGGGCGCCTCTCACGCGAGGAAGGCGAAGATGGCCGAGGTGGCGGGGGGAAGGGTCTCGACCGCGCGGTTCAGCGTCTACGAAAGGGAGGATATGCTCGACTTCACCGCCACAAAGGCCGCCTTCAGAGAGGCGATGAAACAGGCGGGGCTGTCGCCCCAGAAGGTGGACTTCGTCGAGGTGCACGACGCATTCTCGGTCGTGGGGGCCCTCTCGCTTGAGGCGATGGGCTTCTCGAAGAAGGGGATGGGCTCCAAGGACGCGAAAGCGGGGAAGTACGGTCCGAAGTCTGACCTCCCCGTGAACACGTTTGGCGGCCTGAAGGCGAGGGGGCACCCAGTCGGGGCCACCGGAGTCTACCAGATCGCTGAAGCGTATCTCCAGCTCACAGGCCAGGCGGGAGGGAACCAGGTCGAAGGGGCGGAGTACGGGGTGACGCAGAACGTGGGCGGGGTCGACACGACCGCCGCAGTCCACGTCTTCAGGGGGGCGGAGTAGTTGGCCATCCAATACTGGAGGATACGGGACAGGTACTACAGGCTCATCGGGAGCAGGTGCACGAAGTGCGGGGCGGAGTCCTTCCCGCCGGTCTACCGGTGCAGGAAGTGCGGCTCGTATGAGATAAAGGACGCAGAGATGCCGAAGACGGGCAGGATCCTGACATACACCATCCTGCACGAGCCGATGCCGGGGTTCGAGGCCCAGGCGCCGTTCCCACTCGCCATCGTGAAGCTTGCCAACGGGGCGACCGTCCTGACGCAGATCGTCGATTCGCCTGAGGAGTCAGTAAAGACGGGAGCCAAGGTGAGGGCGACCTTGAGGCGGGCCAAGGTCGACGGTGACTCGGGACAGATCGTCTACGGGTACAAGTTCATAGTGGAGCCATGACTCTGAGCTGAAGGAAAGCCGACGCAGGCAGGCGCCTGGCGGCGTAGTCCAACTGCGACCGAAGGCTTAAGACAAACAAACCGATTGACACCGCTGGACTTGAGAAGCAACATCAGCGGCGCCCGGATGAGGGATGGAATGGTCCGTTCGTCGTCATACAACTCCGGAGGCCTCACGACTGGAGACGTCGGACAGCAACGTCAGGAACAGGTCAGCCTGACCACCTGTGCAAAATGCGACAAGAAGATCCCGCTAGGGCAAGAAGTGAAGAAGGGCTTCTTGTGGAAGAAGAACTATCACAAGGAATGCGTTGGCTAGAGAAACCCACCCCAACCACGCCGAATCAAGCGATGAGCTCATGGGACCGCATCGGAGCAGATTGCCTCACCTGAGTCGGCAACCGGCTACGAGTTGATTGCAGCAGGCTAGGTCGCGTTCGTGAATCGTGTCCGAGAGGCAACGAACGACATGAGGTCCTCGCGTGCGGCTCTCACGGCCCCTGGGCCCCGGTGGGGCCGTCGTGAACCCAGAACTGGCAGTGGGGCGCATCGGGCGCCCCCCCAGAGACACAGGGGGCGCAAACGCAGACATGGATGAGTCGAAACGGCCCCAACGCTAAAAGAGATGCCCGTCAAGCTGAGGACCCTGGGAGGCTGAGGTCGGCGCCTTGAAGCTTGGAACCTTCCGCACTTTCTGTCTGGCGGGACTGGTTCTGTTGGTCTCTCTCTTGGAAGTCTCGTTCCTCTTCGCCTCCGACCTCCCTGACAGGCTGTTCGGAGTCGCGGCGCTTTATTCAGGAAGAACCTATCTGGGACTGATAGGGGTGGCCCTCGACCCCGACGTCCTAGTGAGCTGGGACCTAAGATGTCTCGAATTCACAGGGGCGTCATTCGCTCTGCTCATGGGCTACTTCAGAGGGGCCGGAATCAAGGAGGCGCTGCTCAAGAGCATGAGGGCCACGAGCATCGTGCTCCTCCCACTGCCGGTAGAGATCTACCTGTTCGACCCATTCGAGTTCAATGAGCACGTGGCGACGATCCTGGGGAACACCCCTCTGGCATGGCTCTCGAACGAAGTCTTGCTCTGGCTGATCCTGCTTTCGATAGCGACGACGACGCTGCTCTTGAGATTCTGGAAGGAGGGGGCTCCTCCGGGCCCCATACAGACTAATTAACGCGCGTACGCCACGTCAGTCGGAAATGAAGGCGATCGTACGGCCGAGATACGGGTCTCCTGATGTCCTTCAGCTAAAGGAGGTAGAGAAGCCCGCCCCTGCCGACAATCAGGTGCTGGTGAAGGTCTATGCGGCTTCCATCAACAAGTCTGACTACTATGCCCTGGGAGAGTCCATCATCATGCGCCTGCTTGGAGGGGGGGTTCGAAGGCCAAAGGACGAGAAAATCGGGTCCGACGTGGCCGGGCGGGTCGAGGCGGTCGGCAAGAACGTGACGCAGTTCCGCCCAGGCGACGAGGTGTTTGGAGACGCCCACGGAGCCTATGCCGAGTACGTTTGTGCCCGTGAAGGCCTGCTGGCGTTGAAACCGGGAAACGTGACTTTCGAGGAGGCAGCAGCCGTCCCTGTGGCGGCAATCACGGCTCTCCAAGGTCTTCGCGACAAGGGAAGAATCCAAGCAGGGCAAAAGGTGGCAATCGACGGCGCTTCTGGCGGTGTCGGGACCTTTGCTGTGCAGATTGCAAAATCCTACGGGGCCGAGGTCACGGCTGTGTGCAGCACGGGGAACGTGGAAAGTGTGCGCAAGATGGGGGCAGCTCGCGTCATAGACTACACCAAGGAGGATTTCACCAAGGGCGGTGACAAATACGACCTGATTCTGGGGGTCAATGGAAACCGTTCGATCTTCGGCTATCGGCGTGCGCTCGGCCCGAAGGGAATCTATGTAATGGCAGGAGGGTCAAACCCGCTGAGGATGATAGTCCAGACCGCCATACTGGGCAAATTGATGTCGAGGTCCAAAGGAAGGAAGCTGGGTTTCATGGGGATTGCGAAGCTGAACCAGAAGGACCTCGTCGTTCTGAAGGAGCTCATGGAGGCAGGGAGAATCAAGCCATTGGTTGACAGGCGTTACCCGTTGGGCGAGACCGCCGAAGCGATGCGCTATCTGGGAGAGGGGCACGCCAAGGGAAAGGTCGTCATTACGGTGGAACACTCCAACTGACGCACAACAGCCAGACGCCTCTTCCTATCGCGGGTTCGCAGGAGTTTCGGCCGGCGCCCACGCTTTTTTCTCCCACGCTTTCCTTAGACTCGACCGACGAGTACTGCGGACATTGGACCCGACACTCACGCCGTATCTGAATTTCGAAGGCCTCACAAAGGGGGGAAGGTCGACGTGCCGTTGGCCAAGCGGTTCTGGGGGGACGCGTTCGGCATGCTTACGGACAGGTACGGCGTCCACTGGATGGTCAACGCAGGCTCCCAGACCCAAGAATGACTGCGAGTAAGACGCCGATGGTGGCGAAGGGGTCTGATTCCCTTGCGAATCAGTCACTCGGACGCCACGGGTTCTTCCAGTCGATCGCCCCTTTCTCGAAGGAATAGGCGAGTCTGTGCAGCACTGTGTTCCAGGCGCGGTCGAAGTACGCGTAGACTGCTTCCCCCTCCTTCCCC
>DATFYP010000016.1:0-53394 GCA_035314985.1 Nitrososphaerales archaeon | reverse complement strand
CAGCAGTTGGTCGTATGGGATCGGGTAGATGTGGACCCCTCCCCTCCTCGCCAGCTCGATGACCCCTCTGACGTCCGCCGAGAGCCCGCTCTTGGCGAGCTCCTCGTTGAGGCGGGCCCTCACCGGGCCCTCTAAGGTCGGGGTGTCTGCCAGCCTTGTCCCGTCCTGGTCGGGGTTGTAGATTATCGCACCGTCGTTCCTGACCTCACGAGCGTGCCTGAAGATCGTCTCCTCCTCGAAGGTCGCGAGCATGTCGACCGTGTCCACGTGGGACCGGATTGGCGTCTTGGAGACCCGAACTTGGAAGTAGCTGTGTTCCCCCTTGATGTTGGAGTAGTACTCCCTCTTTCCGAATACTGATAGACCTCCGGCTGCGGCTGCGCGGGCAAAGATGTTCGCCGAGGTATCGACTCCGCTCCCCTGCACGCCTCCAATCATCCAAGAGAAATCGTTCCTCTTCAACGGCATTCTCTGCATCCAAGATTCGGCAGGGGTTTAAGAATATAGTTATTATAGTATATAGACGCATGTAGAAGTGATGGACCAGCTCAGGAAGGTTCAGAAGGTAGGGTACTCTACTCTTACGGTATCCATTCCAAAGGAGTTTGCAAACAATCTGCGCCTCGTCCAAGGAGACACCCTCCTCTTCAGGGAAGAAGCGGACGGAACGCTAAGGCTAATCCCGGTCACGCGTGCCAAGAAGTCGAGCAGGGCGACCATAAGGGCAGAGCAGGTCGCGGGCGCCGAGATGTTGGCAAAGCTGATTATCGGGGCCTACGCGCTCGGGTACGATTCGATCGAGGTGGCCGGCAAGGAGCCTCTGGACAGGGCGACGGTCGACTTGGCGGTGAAGACGATCAAACGGCTGATGGGGCTGGAAGTGGTTGAGTCCAACAGCAGGAGGGTGGTCGGCCAGAGCTTCACCGACCCGACGAAGTTCCCCGTCGATTCCTTGATCAAGCGGCTGCAAATCTTGGTGTCGCAGAGCCTCGAGGACGTGGTGCAGGCTCTCGACCTCAAGCAGACGGGAAGCCTGAACGACGTCGCCAGGGTGCAGGAGGAGATCGACGAGCTCTACTGGCTTATCCTCAGACAGCTACTCGTGGCGCTCAGCAGAAGGGAGCTTGCGTCGGAGATCGGAATCGAGTCGCCTCTGCATGCGTCCGGGGACAGGGTCTCGGCGAAGACTCTCGATGAAATCGGGAGCATCGTGAACGAGATGGCAGAGGAGCTGGTGAGGCTGAAGGGGAAGGGGACCCAGATGGAACCCGAAGTTGTGGAGAAGATGAAGCGGTTGGCGGCAAAGGCAGGGGAGGCGTTCAACACTACAATGGAGAGCCTTCTGACCCCGGACATCAGGCTGATCGAGCAGTCGGCGTCTCTGGTCGACGAAACCCTACGGCTCGAGAAGGAGATTACGCATGAGATGCTGGAGAAGGGGGAGTACGGCTACGCGAGGGTGCTCGTGTCTCACTTCGGGCAGCTCGCAAGGTACTGCAACATCATAATCGAGATCGCGTCGCACAGGCTTCTCAGGAAGACGAGCCGCGTGGCTACGATACAGCAGTAGGGCGAACTGGGCACCTGGGGTCCCTGGCCCACGTCGGGATATGTTCATTATTGGAAGCCGAGGCAGGGAGGTCGGCGCGGGGGTCGCATAGCCTGGTCAACTGCGCGGGACTCAAGATCCGGCCTGGCTTCGGATGGGGTATCCCGTCCCTTAGGGGTTCGTGGGTTCGAATCCCACCCCCCGCACTACAATGAAAAAGAATCGTTCCTGATGGTAGATTCATTAGCTACAGTCGACCCGACGGGAGACAGGTTGAGGAAGACCATTCTGAGAGGGACCCTAGTTCTGCTGGTTGCAGGGAATCTCGGTGTTGGCTTTCTGATAGGAACTGGTGGTCAACATATGGTCACGGTTACAACGACCTTAACCACTATGGGCTACTCCACCCAACTCGCTTCATCCCGTCCATTCCCCATAGGTCTGACGCTGCAAGCCTCAATCAACTCCACACTGATTCGGGTCGGACATGGAATAAGCGTCGCCGCCACCGAAAGCAACACCGTAGACACAAACATCACTGTTAGCCAGTTCGGCCTTAGTAATGTTTCCGCATGGGCGGGGTACTATCTGGCTCCCTGCGGGAGCATCCTTCCGTTGGGTCTTGCAGTATTCCGAGGCCGATACTCCAACTCCAACATCTCCTTGGCGGGGACGCCATTGCAGGTTATTCCTTACCATTTAGTCTGGTGTCCCGTCCCACCGCGTCTGTTCAGGGTCGCATTCTTGGCAGATAATGATATGTCTGAACTCTATTACGACACCCCCACCGGGCCGCAGTCAGGAGTCATGGCAATGAACACGGCCTTGAGATCAACCCCATGTGGTGACATCGTGTTCGCCGCATGCAGCGGTGCTCTGGGCGTGAGAGGCTATTGGACGGGCGGGGGGACAGGATCAATAAACTTCACCAATGCCTTCCATCCCTTCGAGACGGGAGTCTATACCGTCGTCGTGGGGAGCGCTTGGGATTAGACCGTCTACCTGTATTTCGAAGCCGTATAGCCAATGGGAATGCGGCGAAGGCTGTTCTCGCCCAGCTTGCTGGACTCGAATCCCACAACCCCTGTTATATCTCGTGGGGAAATATGGATGTCAAGTCCCTCTCGTGATCACCAGCCAGTCTGACTGTCTTCGAATCACTGAGCGATTCTCATTGGAATTGTCCCTTCAGGGACAAGGTGAGGATGCTTAGCAGACTCCGCAGTGAGAAAGGGTTGAGGTTGGACCACTTCTATTCACTTCCCGAATAGGAATGAGATTCGTAGATTGGGACGCCTTATCCCTAAAGAGTGGTCGGGACTATTTGAATGAAGCCGCGACTTCTCCCCAGGCATTGTAACTGTTTGCCGTCCATTGGGCCGTTGTCGACGCCCCGTTCCAGTCCACTGCAAACTCTGATGCGACATTCCATCCCGTGTTCTTACTGATCATTTGATAGCCGGTCGTCGGGGTCCAACCCGAGCATCCAGCTGCAACCGCGAACACTACGGTTCCTATGGAGGGAGTAAACGAATTGACATGTGGGTTTCCTATTGAACCGTAGCCGGGTGACGAATTATCTGGGGCATTACTCAACCCACCGTATTCCGCTATGAAGCCGTACGTGTAAGTCGACGACGCAGTCGTCGTGACGGTCACGGTTTCAGAGCCGGATGCCTTCGTAACTGCGTAGAATACCTGGACGCAATCATTGCCGCACTGTGAAATCGCGGAGGACCAAGTGTTCCCCTGCCCTCCAGACCCTGTAGGGTCGCTGACCGTGAAGGTCGCCCCGATCGCGTAGGTGCCCACCATGACGGCCAGCAGGTCTCCCTTCGTTACAATGTTCTGGAAGCTTATCTTGAACGAGGACTTGCACGAGAGTGCGGGAGTCGGTCCGGTTGTGGAGTTGTTGACAGGCTTGGTGTTCTGTTGAGCAGGCGTTGAAGCGGAGCAGCTGTTGAGATACTGCCACGTCTGGAACGGTTCGAGAGCACCGTAACTGGGATTCTTGCCTGACGCAATTTCTGACGCCATGTTGTTCCAAGAAATCCCTCCGTCGTTGAAAGACAATTGCCATCCGTACGGAAACCCGCTGTACGAGTTGAACTGCAGATGCTGGGCCACGTTGCTGGAGAACACGTGTTCGCAGTGATATTGGCCAAAAATCACAAGGCATGACCCGAGGACAAAACCAAACTTTGCAGGCGGGTTCGTATACATCGGGGTTGTGCCGTTGGCATAGCATTCTATGCCGCAATAGACGAAGGGCGCAGAGCATGGGCCAACGCAAGAGGTGGATGGTGAGAATGACGCTTGCTCTGAAAACGACGCTAACAGGTTTCCGCCATCCTGCGCCTCCAGAACAAAGGATGGAACCATCACAATTGGAATCTCCATCTCCAAATTGGGATTGTTGAAGTTCACCTGAGTATAGGTGATGCTCTGCCCTAGGCTCGTCGACATCTGCAAGTAGTAATTGGGAGATGGCCCTGTCTGGATGGTTGAGGACACTTTACTCAAGGCGCTGGTGCTCATGAGAGTGTAGTATGTGACATTATCCACACGGCAATGCCAAGTTACGCAATTGTAGCCGCTCCGGTACTGAATGGCATATGTGCTTCCGTTCCATCCCCAAATCTCTGATTCCCAGTAGAAGCCGTTCAGGATTGTTTGTCCCCCCTGGTTGTTATTGACAGAATAGTCTTTCATATAGTAGATATCATTCTGGTAGATGCAGTATGAAGGCGATTTTGTCGTGCCGTTGTCCCAGGTCAAGGCACACTTTCCTCCCGCTGTCATCACGCCTGGGTCTATGAATAGGTAATCTCCAGTGAAGGTCGGTATTGCGATGTTGTACTCGACTGTCAACGCAGGCACGCCTGTAGGACCGCCGAAGTCGTCGTAGGCACCCAACACCCACCCGCCGTCAGGATTACCCATCACAAGGGGACTCGATACCGACGAACGAGGGTTCGATGTTCCCCCCGATTCGGCCAATGCTGGTTGAACAAAGGAGATCACAAGACTTGAGGCGGTGAACAACCCGATTAGCGTAAGCGCGGCAACCATCCTGACAGTACGCATGAGGTGTAAGATTCACAGTGACTACTTACGCCTACTCCATGAAATCACCCTCAAGAACCCATGAATCTCCTAATGGAGCCGCTTCGGGCGAAAAGGCATTAATAACGGATTGCCGCTGAATAACTGACACAACTTGGTGGCGTCCAAGAGAGGCCCAGGCGTCAAAGCTTTTCTCCTTGTCATAGTTCTGCTTCTTGGAATCTTCGCATTCTATGCTGCGGCCACCTTCAATGAGGTCTCTTCCCTCGAAGGCCGGGTCAGTTCTTTGCAGCACGCTGGTAAAGACCTGTGCCAGAGTATTGGCACAGAGAGTCCTCCTCTAGATGTGCTCTTCAGCGACATCTCCCGGACTCTTCAGATGCAAATCCAGAACGATGAATCGTTGATAGTTACCCTCAACTCCACAAAGCCCGCTGGCTACGTTGGAATGATTTCAAAGCTGAATGGTAGTATCGCTCAAGACGGGAAACTTCTGACCAGCATCGAGAGCCTCTATCCGTCGCTATCGGGGCCCCTCACCTCAATGACAGATTGCGTTCAGTTCAATGAGCCGTAGACATTCCTCACACCTGTGCCAAGCAAGGCGCATCCAGCAGGAGGTTCAGCCTTGTCGGCGGCCGCAAATCCGTTTTGGATTCCTGCCCAACATGTAGGGCGGGACTCCCACCCCCCGCACTTGATTGTGCTCTAAGGCTACTTGATTACGATGCCAAGGACTGACACAGGTTCGTTATTCGGGGGCGTTCTCTACCCCTGCAGACGCCGATATCTTGGGCTTGAACTCCTTCAAGAACTCGACCAAATTGACCAAGTCCTGGTTCTTGTCTGCCCTCATCAATTTGACGACCGAATCTCTCCCGTTGACTTGGATCTTCTTCTCCGGCTGAAAACTGGTCTCCGTAAACCAAACAACTGCCTTATGTAACCTGCCCTTCAGTTTTTCCTGCACCGTTTCAGGAGTCTCCGGGAACTCCCCAAACCCAAACGCAATTCCGTCAATCCACATCGCGCCTGCAACATTGCCCGATTTCTGAGCCTCAACCTGTGAGGCTACGAAAGGGAAGAACTCCGATGGCTCCATCTTCATGACTTCGTGGAGGACAATCTTCTGATACGGCAAGTATTCGATTTGTGCCAATGTCAGTCCTTAACGCATCTCACCTTGGCGTTCTGAATTAAGGTTATCCGCTTGTTGGACTCCCACCCCCCCACTCACGTTAGTCGTAACGGGCAGGCGGGCGGGATGTAAGGTGCCTGTCTGTTGGTTCGGTTGCCGGGGTGGTCTCCGAGTTGTTAGTGCGCTCCCTTTTCCTTCAGGAAGTGGGCTACTTTCTCCCTGGCCAGCTTCGGCCCTGCTTCAGGGGACTCCTCTGAAGTCAGAGCGAGCGCCGTGAGCCCCTTGTCAGTCTTCGCGGTCATGTCCGCCCCGTGCTTCAGCAGCATCTGTGCAAGCTCGAGGCTCCCCCCGAACGCTGCCTCGTGGAGGGGAGTGAATCCCCCCTGCTGACGGGCGTTGACGTCTGCCCCATGGTCTACCAGCAACTTCGATATCTCGAGATGGCGATGCGCCACCGCAGAGTGGAGAGGCCTTACCTTGGTCGCGTTGTTCGCCAGAGCGTTGACGTCGGCGCCGTGCTTGACCAGGTACTCCGCGACCTCCTTGTGGCAGAAGAAGGCGGCAAGATGCAGCGCTGTGAAGCCGTCCTTGGACAGGGATCCGGCCCTAGATCTATCGTTCGACAGCAGGTTCTTGACCACATCCATCCTGCCTGTCATTGAGGCCTCGTGGAGGTCTAGATTCGCTCCGCTGGAGATCAGCCTGTCGGCGATTCCAGTCCGGCCGTAGTAGGTGGCGATTGTGACGGGACTCATTCCCTCCCTGTCCCTTGCGTTCGCGAGGTCCCTGTCCCTCTCGAGGAGCTCACCGATCCTAGCGTCGTCTCCCTTCTTGATAGCCGCGAAGAGTTCGTCTGGCGTCGCCCGCGATTCCATCGACTTTTGAACATCTGTCAACGGTCGGTAAAAAAGTCACCGCGGGAGGATGGTCTCATCGCCGCCCATTCGACGTACCCATGCCTGCCGCTGGCGAAGGACAGGCGTATCAGATCTCCCTCCATCTGGCCTTCTTGCCGGCGACCAGGGACAACAGGATGGCCACCCCTGCCAGGACGGCCCAGCCGATGCCGACCTCCGCTTGGCTGAGCGAGACCAGTCCAGTCGCGTTCTGGGCTATCTCCGCCGCGTACGTTGTGGGGGAGAGATACGCGGCGTATCTGTATGGAAGTGGGATGTAGGTGATTGGGTAATAGACCGGGGGAAGCGTGGAGAAGAGAGTCGATATCAGTCTGGAGAACGCGAAGCTCTGCACGATGTCGCTCGAAAAGGTCGACAGCGTGAAGCCCAGCGTCACCGAAGCGAGAAACATCAGCGAGAAGACGCCGAGGAGTTCGAGGACCTGTAGGGGGCCCGGGTGGATGTAGATTGCCATGAGGACCGCCAACACGGCGAGAGCCGGTATCGAGTAGATTATCTCGGCGAGAGCCATCCCCGTGACGTAGGCTCCCGGGGACGTCGGAGAGCTGACCACCATGTCCTGCAGCTTGAAGTCGTTCTTCAGGTGCGACAAATCTCCCTGCAGCGACATTCCGCTCTGGAACATGCTCATGATGAAGCCCCCCTCGATGGCCTCCCCGATCAGCCTCCCCTGGCTGACGAACGTGATCACGATGAGGAAGGACAAGGGCGCGAGCACTGTGTTCAGCAGCACCACCGGGTAGTTCTTCATCTCGTAGACGGAGTTGACGAGGACCGAGGCCAGAACCTGCCTCCCCCACGACCTCAATCGCCTTCGGCCTCCTGGCTGGTCCTGTGTACGAGCCGGAAGAAGATGTCTTCGAGGGAGATCTTGCTCATGGAGAACTTGGCCCCTCCTTCGAGTAGCGCCCGCGAGATGTCATAGGCCTCTGATTCGTTGGTGAGGATTTGTGTCTGGCCCGAGCGGCCCTCGGTGACGGTCCCGTCCTTGACAGCCGGCAGCTGGGAGTCGGACGCCACCATCACGCTGTACTGGTACTTCACCGCGGCGCGGAGCTCCTCCAGGGTCCCCAGCCCGACAAGCTCTCCTTCGTGCAGGACTCCGATCATGTCGGCCAGCCTCTCCGCCTCCTCGAGGTAGTGGGTGGTGAGTATCAGGAAACGGTTCTGGGCCAAGGTGGTGAGGAACTTCCAGAGCTCCTGTCTCGATATCGGGTCGAGGCCGGTCGTGGGCTCGTCAAGGAAGATTATGTCGGCGTCGGAGGAGAGGACCGTGGCCACGAGCACCTTCCTCTTCATCCCTCCGGAAAGGCGCCGATTCAGGACGTTCTCCTGACTCTGAAGGCCCACCCTCGCCAGCGCCTCGACCGCGCCCTTGTTTGCATCTCGGTAGCTGGACCCCCTCCACAGCAGGTACGATAGGACTGTCTGCTTCGGGGTCATCCAGGGAACGGTCCTGGCCTCCTGGGGGACGCAGGCGATGCGCCTTCTGATCTTCTTCGCGTCCCTGATCACGTCCAAACCGTCGATGGACGCCGCTCCTGAGGTCTGCTCAAGCTGGGTCGCGAGTATCCTGACGAGGGTCGTCTTGCCGGCGCCGTTCATCCCTATCAGGGAGAAGACGCCGTGCGAGGGGACGTGGAGGCTCACGGAGTCGAGAGCCTTCTTTCCCTCAGAGCCGTGGTACACCTTTGTCAGTGAATCGCAGAGCAGCCCGTCGCTCGTCAAGCCGGTCATCGGTGGCCGAATAACCCGGCCTTAGAATCTTGTCGGTGACGGGGCGGAGAGGCGGAGCGCGCCCGTGGAGGCGAGACGGCGAGGAATCAGGTCTCGGGTTCAGACCTTGACTCCGAGGACCTGTTCGATGATGTCGGACAGTGTTATCATGCCCACCATGTTCCCGCGGTCGAAGACGAAGGCAATCGTGGTCCCTGCGTCCTGCATCTTCTCCATTACGGCGGCCAGCCCGTCGTCCCTTTCGACTCTCGCGGGCTGGACCATGTAGTCCAGTACGCTTGCGTCGAGTAGGTTCCTGCCGACCGCCTTGGCCATGGTTCTGAACGTGACGGTGCCCACGTACTCCATTCTCTTCAGGTCGTGGACGGGAATCCTGGGATGGTTGGTCTGCCCCATGGCCTTCAGGGCCTCCAGGACGGTGGCGGTGCTGGGAATCGAGATGATCTCCTCCATGGGAGTGACCGTGTCTATGGCGGTGCTCCTGGATGACGCGAGCGCCGTCCTGAGAAGCCTGCCGGCGTCGGGCTCGATGTGCCCGGCCCTTTCGAGCATGGTGACGACGTCTTCGAACTCGCCGACGAGGTCGACCTCCCTGTAGGTCGACTTGCCCACGAGGCGTTCTGACAGGCCCCTGGCGATCGAGGTCAGGGGGACGGCCACAGGCGCGAAGGCGTTCATCATGAACATGGTGCCAGGAGCCAGGGAGATGGACATTCGGAGCGCGTTCTCGATGCCAATGGCCTTCGGGAGCAGGTACAGGAGGACCATGATCGCCAGGGACCCCGCGACTGCGCTGTAGACCCACCCTATCGGCCCGAAGTAGTCCGACAAGATCAGGCCCATGCAGCTCGCGAGGACCACGTTGGATATGGTGTCGAGGAAGGTCGTCACGCTGACGAGCCTCGTCTTCTCGTTGACGATCTCGAGCGCCTTTGAGGCGTGGGCCGAGCCATTGTTGATCGAAGAGCTCAGTGACAGGGGCCTGAGCGTGAGGTAGGTGGCCTCCACGAGCGAGGACCAGAAGGAGACGAAGACCGCCACAAGCAGCGCGACATAGACCGCTATGGAGATCATTTCTCATCCATGCCCTTCGTCCGGCGTTCAGACGACAAGGGTGCCGATCTTTTCACCGCGGACTGCTTTGAGCATGTTTCTGGGGTTGGCCCCGTTCAGCACGATGAGCTTGATCCTTGATTCCGCGAGGTGCTGGACCGCGACGGGGTCGACGATGCTGTGAATCCCCGGCGTGTGCTCGCCCCCAAGGATCTCCTTCATCCTCTCGTAGGTGAGCTTGTCGAGCATCTTGGCCTTCCTGTTCTTCTTGGGGTCCGCCGTGAAGATACCGTCCTGGTCGGAGCCCTTGACAAGTAGGTCCGCGTCCCATCTCTTGGCGACGATGGCGGCCACTGTGTCAGTCGTTATCCCGGGCTTGAGGCCGCCCATTACCGCCACCCGGTTCCTGGCAAGGCGTTGGAGCATCCCGTCGATGGAGGTGGGGACCGAGCTCACTCCCCCGAGCTTCATGGCCATCAACCTGGCGTTCAGGCGCGACGCGTGGATCGCCACGGTGTCCTGCTGGTACGGGGACAGCCCCATCCCCCTGGCGGACCTGATGTAGTCCCTTGCCACCCTCCCCCCTCCCACCACCACGGCCACCGAGACGCCGTCGGAGTTCAGCTCGGCTATCGCCCGGGAATAGCCGTCCACTACGTCGACGGACGGCGGGGACCCCAGGACCGAGCCGCCGATTCTGAGCACGACCTTCAAGCCTATCACGTCACTCTCATCTGTAGGCGGGCGGTAGCTTTTATAAATGAGGTGCGGAGCAAATTTGAACGCTGCAATGCGACCTGCCTCCATTCCCGATGTCTCCCTTCCGGCCTGACTCAGAGGTACCTCCGCATTGTCGACAAAACCCGATTCTGTCAAACTATACAAGGTCAGGAAGCTGATTTCGGAGCTCGCCAGCAAGGAGGGCCGCGGCACCGAGCTGGTATCTCTTTACGTCCCCCCGAAGAAGGCCATCCATGAGGTCATCTCCAACCTGCGCGAGGAGTGGGGGACCGCGGGGAACATCAAGTCGGACACCACCAGGAACCACGTCCAGGATGCACTCACGCGGGCGATGCAGAAGCTCAAGCTCTACAGGACCGCCCCGGAGACGGGTCTGGTGATGTTCTGCGGCGCCCTCCCCACCAACGGGCTGGGGAGCGAGGTAATCAACCTGTACGAAATCGTCCCACCGAAGCCGGTGACGGCCTACCTCTACCAGTGCGACGACCACTTCCATCTCGAGTGGCTCAAGGACATGCTCAGGGAGGAGAAGGTCTTCGGCCTGCTGTCGATAGACGCGTCTGAGGCCGGGCTCGGGATCCTGAGCGGGGACAGCCTGGAAGTGGTCGACTCGATGACCTCGGGCATCTCCGGGAAGACGAGGAAGGGCGGGCAGTCGGCGAGGAGGTACGAGAGGGGGAGGGAGATGGAGATGACCTATTACTTCCACAGGGTCGGGGAGCACGCGACCCGGGTCTTCATCGACGGAGACAAGGTCACCGGCATGGTCATTGGGGGGCCGGGGCCCACCAAGGAGGAATTCCTGAAGGGGGACTTCCTGCACTACGAGCTCCGGAATAAGGTGCTGGCGGTCATCGACACCGGCTACTCCGGACGCGAGGGCGTGAGGGAGCTCGTGGAGAAGGCATCTGACACACTTCAGGGGGTCAGGCTGGTGGAGGAGAAGAAGCTGGTCCAGAGGTTCCTCGGAGAAGTCAACCGCCAGGGAGGGCTGGCAGTGTACGGGCTTCCAAGGGTGATGGACGCGCTTCACAAGGCGAATGTGGAAGCGGTGCTGGTCTCCGACGACCTGGACACCGTCAGGCTCGAAGCGAAGTGCAAGAAGTGCGGGACGGTCAAGGGCGACGTGGTCCTGACGTCGGCGAAGGTCCAGAAGAAGCAGGACCTGATCTCGGAGCCGTGCAAGAGTTGCGGCTCCACCGACTACGACGTGAGCGAGCGAGACATCGTGGACGCTCTTGAGGAGGCGGCCTTCCAGATCGGTTCCAAGGTGGAGGTGATCTCTTCGGGGACTGAGGAGGGGAACATGTTCAAGACGTTCGGCGGGATAGCGGCGATACTCCGGTACAGGCCCGGCTGAGGAGACGGCGACTTGGAACGCTCTCTTCTACCGACGCGCCTGGACTCGTGGCGGCCAAGTGGAGGACGCAAGGCTCATGGCTGAAAGCGGACCGCAGGCGGAAGAGGCGCGCCCTCAGGCGAGAATCGACGCAGAGCTCAAGGGAAACACCCTGAGGGTCTACGTCTACGCGCTCAGGAAGAAGAAGGTGGGCGTCCGCGAGGTCCAGCGGGCCCTCAGGATGTCGAACCCTTCGCTGGCGCAGTATCACCTGAACAAGCTGAAGGACCTCGGCCTGGTGTCAGGGGACGGAGGGGAGTACTCGATCGTCGACGAGGTGAAGGTGGACGTCATGAGGAACTTCCTCCGGTTGGGGACGCTCATAGTCCCCAGGTTCGTCTTCTACGCTGTGTTCTTCAGCGTCTTCGCGGTCTACCTGACAATATCCGCCGCCCCCTACTTCCGATACGTCCCCGTCCTTGGGCTGTTCTGCGGCCTCCTCATCGCGTCGTCGGCGGTCTACTGGTACGAGGCCCAGCGCGCATGGCGGTCCGTCCCGTCTCCCTGAGCCCGGCGCTCACAACGGTTTTATGTGCAGGTGGCGCTGAGCGACGTGGTTCTGCCATGCCCATCAGAATAGGACTCATAGGGAAGACCAACGCTGGAAAGACGACCCTGTTCAACTCGATGACCCTGCTGGCCGGGGAAATCTCGAACTACCCCTTCACCACGAAGGCCCCCGAGACGGGGGTCGCTAGCGCTGTCACCCTCTGTGTGCACAAGGAATTCGGGGTGCAGGACAATCCGATGAACTCCAAGTGCGAGGACGGCTGGAGGTTCATCCCCGTCGAGATCACGGACCTTCCAGGCCTGATCAAAGGCGCGTGGATGGGCAAGGGTCTGGGGAATCAGTTCCTGAGCGTGGCCGCCCAGTCCGACGCCCTCCTTCACGTAGTGGATGCGTCCGGGAGCGTGGACAAGGACGGCAAGATCTCTGAGCCGGGGACCGGGGACCCGATCGCCGACTTCGCCGACGTGGAGCTCGAGCTGGTCTTATGGTACACGAAGCTCTTCACGAGCAACATCGCGAAGATCTCGAAGCTGTCGAAGACGCCGGGCTACGGGATACCGAACGCCGTCGAGGAGGTCCTTCACGGAATCGGGGTCAGGAAGGAGCACGTTATTTCTGCCATGAAGGAAACGATGCTCGTAGACAGGGAGTTCGACTCGTGGACGGAGAAGGAGATCCAGGGCTTCTGCTGGGCGCTGCGGGAGGTCTCCAAGCCGACCCTGGTCATAGCGAACAAGATGGACCTGCCGTTCGCCGCAGAGAACTTCCAGAGGCTGAGGGAGAAATACAAGGGGCTGATAGTCGTCCCGACGAGCGGGGAGGCCGAGCTGACCCTTCGGAGGGCGGAGTCGAAGGGCCTGATCAAGTACGTCCCAGGGGAGGAGCGCTTCGAGATTCTGAGGCCTCAGGACCTGAACGAGGCGCAGAAGAGCGCGCTGGCCTACATCAGGAGGAAGGTCTTCGGCGAGTACCTGAGGACCGGCGTCCAGTTCGGGCTGAACATAACGGTCTTCAAGCTTCTCAAGATGAACGCCATCTACCCGGTCGGGGACGTGGAGAAGCTGACTGACAAGAACGGCCGCGTCTTGCCGGACGTCTACCTCATGCCCACCGGGTCGACGGTGGAGGAGCTGGCCGCCTCGATACACACCGAGCTGACGAAGGGGCTCGTCTACGCCGTCGACGTCAGGACGGGGATACACCTGCCGACCAACTACGTGCTCAGGGACAGGGACGTCCTCTCCATAGTCTCCACGGCGAAGAGAAGCTAGCAAGACCCTTAAGGGCGGTCGGGCGGGTTCGAGAGCCGTTAGCCGTTGTCCTACGGGGGGCCGTCTCTTACAGACCTGGAGCTCAGGTACCCCTTCGCCCCGCGGTCCAGGAAGTTCTTCGAGTCGATCCCGGTGGAAGAGGGGCTGGCGAGCAGGGAGGTGCTGGGGCAGGCGCAGGGCAGACTCCTCAGCGCCCTGGGCCGCCTGAAGTACGAACCCCATATCTCGGAGGTGATCGAGTTCTCGAGCTTCTTCGCGGCGGCGCTCGTCGCCAGCCAGGACGGGTTCCTTGCTTCGAAGTTCTCCGAGAAGGAGGCCGAGAGGGCGAAGGGGTTCTTCGTCGGCGAGGGGGGGAGGGAGAAGGCGACGGTGATGAGCGAGTGCTTCGGCGCGACCCTGGGGCTGTCAGAGGGGGAAAGCCGGCCGCAGTACACAATGCCCTTCGAAAGCTATCTTAGCATCGCGGCCAGGTACGAGCTGACGAAGTCGCCGAAATGGAAGTTGACCAGGCAGCCGCTTACTAGGGGAACGGTCATCTTGAGCGGCAACCTGCTTAACGATTTGTTCGCAGACTGTGCCCGGGGAGCGATATCAGAGGGGGTCAAGAATCTCAGGAGGGGGGTCTTTCCGAAGCAGCTCCAGGATGTGAAGGTGGCGGTCATGCGGTATGTGCCAGTCCAGAAGCAGAGGACAGGAAAGGGCTACCTGTACGTCGAGGACCTGCTAAGCCACCCGGTCTCTGACGGAAGGCACAGGCTCGTATGGCTCGTCCTTGCCCCGTACCTGGTCAACGTCAAGAAGGTGGAGAACGACGAGGCCATTGACAGGATCAGGGCCTTCGTGTCAGTCGCCGGGGAGACTCGGGACATGAAGCGCTTCGTCGAATACAACGTGAGGAGGGCGCGGAGAAACGGGCTCCTTCCGCCGACGCTGTCGACCCTCAAGAACGAGCACCCCGACCTCTATGGGCTCCTCCCGAAGGAAGTGCTGGAGGCGGAGGCGAAGCCCAAGGCAATGAGGCAGAGTCAGCCTCAGGGCCGAACCGTCACCTAGACCGAACGCCGGCCGGCCCCGTTTTACGCATTCGCAAGATATAGATTATAGCGTTGAAGGCGGCCTGCAATTGATCCTCAAGGACTTCGGGAAGACCGGCAGGAAGGTGTCCGAGATCGGGATGGGAACATACTACGACCCCGCTTGGATAGCGACTGCATTCATGGGCTGGAGGAGAGGGGCTTCGGCGAAGGTCCAGGCAATCGAGACGGGGCTGGCGGGCGGCATGACGCTGGTGGACACTGCCGAGATCTACCGCTCGGAACCCCTCGTCGCCAGGGCGCTTGCGAAGTCGAAGAGGGAGGACGTCTTCTTGGCAACAAAGGTGTTGCCCATCCACCTCCACAGGGACCAAGTAGTCAGGGCGCTGGAGAAGAGCCTGCGGCGGCTCGGTACCACCTACGTCGACCTCTACCAGGTTCACAGGCCCAACGGGAGGGTGCCCATCTCGGAAACGATGGGGGCGATGGAGGAGCTCGTGCGCGCCGGCAAGGTCCGCCATGTCGGTGTAAGCAACTTCAGTCTTGAGCAGACCAAGGAGGCGAACTCGGCGCTGCCAAAGTCGCAGCTCACCTCGGTGCAGCCTGACTACAGCTTGATCAACAGAAGCGTGGAGAGAGACATCCTCCCGTATTGCGAAGCGAACGGCATCGCCGTACTCGCTTACTTCCCCCTCGGCCACGGGAGGCTCGCTTCCGACCACAAGGTCGGCGAGATCGCTAAGAAGTACGGGAAGACGAGCAGCCAGACCGCGCTGAGATGGCTCGCGAGGAAGAAGGTCGTCTTTCCGATTCCGAGGGCCTCCAACCCAACCCACGTGCAGGAGAACGTGGGGGCGAGCGGGTGGGAGCTTGAAGACGGCGATGCCGAGAAACTGGACGCGATGTTCGCTTAATCGCTTAAATCCCCAGCCGGAAGAACGACGGGTTGGCGGGTGAGTGACCTCCACCCGATCCGCCTTACAAATCACGGTGTGGGAGGAACTAGAAATGAAAAAGTGGACGTCGAGAGATATCGCGCTGGCCGCCGTTCTCGCCTCGCTGTATTCGACGTATGTCATCTACTTCGCATTCGCGAGCTTCGGGCCTCTGCAGGTCAGGCTGGTCGACGCGCTGCTGCCGCTGTCGGTTCTATTCGGGTGGCCGGCGATAGTCGGAGTCACCCTCGGGGCGCTCATCGGCAACTGGGTGGCCAGCCCGATAGGGATTGTGGACATCGTCGGCGGCCCTGTGGCGAACTTCGTGGCCGCGTCCCTGGCCTGGCTTGTGACAAGGAGGAGGTTTCGAGGGGGTTGGCTCGTGGCTGTGTGTCTGGAGATAGGCTCCGTCACGGCCATAGTCGGCAGCTACCTTGTCGCCTGGGCGGCAGCGCCGGGCGTCCCGCTCTGGGTCGGTTGGGTTGAATTCCTCGGGAGCGAAGTGGTGGCCATCGGGGTTCTGGGCTACCCCCTGTTGAAGGCGGTAGACAGCGCTTTCAAGAAAGATTCTGAGAAATACATGAGAAACTCGTCTTAACTTCATATAGGTCGCGAACGGCCATCCTGCGTCATTTGCAGCCACAGTTCTCAGCGAAGCTTGAGGCCACTGCTTGGGACCCCAAATTGGAAGCTGAGGTAAGACAGACATGGGAAATTGAGAAAATCTTCGAGTTCAAGCCACAGATGAAGAAGAATCTTAATTTCGTGCTGGACACGCCCCCGCCCTACCCGTCGGGGAAGCCATGGCATGTAGGGGCAATCACGCAGTACTCTCAGATTGACATGATTGCCAGGTCCGCCAGGATGAGAGGCTTTCAGGTGGACTACCCAATAGGGATAGACAGGAACGGCCTCCCCGTAGAGATCTTCGCAGAGAGAAAGTACAGGGTGCAGATGAGGAAGACCCCCCGCGAGGAGTTCATCAACCTGTGCAAGCATGCGCTGGACGACCTGGAAGCGTACATGGTCGGCCTGATGAAGACCGTGGGGCTTTCGGGCGACTTCGACGGCAAGTACCGGACCGACTCGGAAGAGTACAGGAAGCTGACGCAGTGGTCTTTCATCGAGCTCTGGAAGAAGGGGCTCATCTATGTGGCGAACCGGCCCAACAACTACTGTGTAGACTGCAACACCACCATAGCCGACGCCGAAATCGAATATGAGGAGTTGCCGACGTATCTTGTGACCCTGAAGTTCAGGGTGAAGGACAGCGACCAGGAGCTGCTGGTGGCCACGACGAGGCCCGAGCTGCTCGCCGCCTGCCAGCTGGTGGTCGTGAACCCCGAGGATTCGAGGTACAGGAAGCTAGTGGGGAAGACGGCGGTCGTGCCCATCTACGGCAGGGAGGTGCAGATCAAGGCGCACAGAAGCGCGGACCCGAAGTTCGGCAGCGGAGCGGTGATGATCTGCAGCTACGGGGACTACAACGACGTTCTCATGTTCAGGGAGTTCAAGCTCAAGGAGACGGTGGCCATCGACATCGACGGGAAGCTCACCGGGGTGACGGGCAAGTACGCGGGGACTGCGGTGAAGGACGGGCGCTCACAAATGATTCAGGACCTCCAGGAGATGGGGGTCGTTGCCAGGGTGGAGCAGATCCAGCATAGGACCCCCCTCTGGGAGCGGAGCCACACTCCGATTGAAATCATCCCCATGGAGGAGTTCTACCTGAAGCAGCTGGAGTTCAAGCCCGCGCTGCGCAGGCTCGCCAAGGCGATAGAGTTCCATCCGAAGATGCACCGCCAGATCCTCCTGGACTGGATTGACTCCCTGACCACGGACTACCCGGTGTCGCGCCGAAGGTACTATGCGACGGAGATTCCGGTCTGGTACTGCAGCAAGTGCCAGACGCCTCATCTGCCCAAGCCGGGGAAGTACTACCGGCCATGGAGGGACGAGGCTCCGTTCAAGAGATGCAGGAAGTGTGGAAACGCAAAGTTCGTCGGCGAGACCCGCACCTTCGATACTTGGATGGATTCGAGCCTCTCTCCCCTGTTCATCTCGAAGTACCTCAAGAACGCGAAGTTCCACGGCCTGACCTACCCGGCCACCCTGAGGGTCCAGGGCAAGGACATCGTGAGGACTTGGCTCTACTACACTCTACTCAAGAACTACCTTCTGATGGGAAAGGCGCCCTTCAAGCAGGCGTGGGTGAGCGGACTCGGCCTCGACGAGCACGGGAGGGCCATGCACCGGCATCTCGGCAACTACCTCGACCCGGAGCCCCTCCTGCAGAAGTATGGGGCCGACGCCTTCAGGTTCTGGGGGGCGGCCGAGGCGGGCCTGGGATACGACTTCCGGATTAGCGAAGACAGGATGGCGGGGGCCGGGAAGTCGCTTACCAAGCTGTGGAACACAGCCCGGTTCATCAGTTCGTTCCCGGAGCCGAAGACTGCGAAGCTCACGTGGACCGACAAGTGGATGCTGAACGAGCTGGGGAAGCTGACGGAGGAGTGCACGAGATCCTACGAGAACTATGATGTCTTCACGGTCGCGACGAAGACGAGGGAGTTCCTGTGGAATGTATTCGCGTCGAACTACCTCGAGATGGCCAAGGGAAGGGCCTACGGAGACGGTGTCACCCAGGAGGAGCAGGAGGCGGCCTGGTACACCCTCCACCAAGTGGTGAAGAGCCTGCTGCTGCTGATAGCGCCGATATCGCCGTTCATCACCGACTACATCTGGAGGAGGCTTTACGGCGCTCAGAGCATACATCTGCAGCGCTTCCCGGAGCCCGCCAGGTTCGACGTAAGCGAGAAGCTCAGCGGAAGCATACTCGAGTTCAACGCGCACGTGTGGAAGGTCAAGCGGGAGAAGGGGCTCGCGCTGAAGGACTCAATTTCGACGAGGGTCCCCTCGAACCTGAAGCAATTCGAGAAGGACCTGGTGCGCATGCACCACATAACGAAGTAGGAACTGCGCGGATAGCTTAAGACGCAGACGGCCCACTGGCTGGATATGAATCTGCAACAGTCCTTCCTAATGAGGGGTGTATTCGGCGGGCTCTTCTTGGGGACAGGGATCTTGGTCACTATGATCGGCGGTATCTTTTCTCGGATCCGGACGGCAGTACCGATGACCGGCTACGTGTACGAGTTGATAGCGGTGGGCGTCATCTCCTTGATTATCGGAATCGGAATCCTGGCGTGGTCGTGGAGCCGGTCGAAGTCAACACCCCAGTAGCGCCCTAGCCATGGGAGTGCCCAGCTAGACCCATGGGGACTCAGATTCGTCAAACACGAAAGTCAGATACGTCTTTTGCTTTACCTTAAATACGAACTTCAGGCGTTTCATGAGAGATTGCAATCCACCTTCGCCCCCCGAAGATGCGTCTGGTGCAACCGACTCGTCGACCTCACGAATCCGCTCGAGGTGGCCTATGACACCTGCGGGGACTGTCTGATACCTCTCCCGACGGAATAGCCTGCGCGCCCGACTAGATCTGATCGTACTCCGACTGAGTGAATCTGACAGACGCCGACGCCGCATTCTCCTCGACGTGGCCGACACGTGCCGCCTTCGGTATCGCCACCACCTCCTCGAAGCGGGTCGCCCAGTTGAGCATGACCTGCGCTGGGGTCATCATGTACTTCCTCCGCAAGGCTGCGGGTATCCTCGATTCGGGGATGGCGCCCCTGGCCAGAGGACTGTAGGCGATCAAGGTGATGTGCTCCTTCCTGCAGTGGGGGAGGATTTCTCTCTCAGCAGACCGGTTCGTGATGGAATACTCGACCTGGTTGGAGACCAACTCGCTCCTAGCCAGCGCCCCTCTGGCTTCGTCGACCTGCTGGACGCTGAAGTTGCTGACGCCTAGATAGCGTACTTTCCCGGCGCGGACGAGTTCCTCCATGGCAGCCATGGTCTCTCTGACGGGTACGCTGGGGTTTGGCCAGTGAACCTGGTAGAGATCCACATCGTGGACGCCGAGTCTCTGCAGGCTCCGGTCGCACGCCGCCATTACGTCGTCGTGATGGAGGTGATTCGGCCAGACCTTGGTGGCGATGAAGACCGAGTCTCGCCGACCTTCGATGGCTTCGCCTATCAGACTCTCCGACCTGCCGTCCCCGTACATTTCGGCCGTGTCAATGAGGTTGATGCCGAGCTCGATTCCTCGCCGGATTGCCCGGACCTGCTCGGCCCTTTCCCCCTGGCTGCCATAGGAACCGACCCTCCAGCTGCCCATCCCGATCACTGAGACCTTCTCGGACGTCCTCCCCAGTCTTCGGTACTCCACGGACCCTGTTTGCGGTTGCTGGCCTTTAGAGATATCAGCTTCAGACTGAAGGATGAGCCACGGGTGAGATTCGAACTCACGACCGCCTGCTTACAAGGCAGGTGCTCTACCAGGCTGAGCTACCGTGGCACAGGAGTCTGCCGCGCCAGTAACGCTTTATCTCCTTTCTCATTGAGAGGCCGTGCCGGCCATCAGCTGCGGTTCATCACGTCAAACACGTCCATGACCACCGCCCGCAGAACCCCGGCATATTCCTCGTCGCTGAACTCGACGACGTCCACCCTTCCTGCTCGAGTTGCGACCCTGTAGCTCAGAAGGTGATAGCAGGTCTCTTCCTTCCCTCCGATGACCTTGAAGTAGAAGTCGCTGCATGAACAGTATGGCTTCTGTGGGTCGATGAACTCGTCGCCAAGGTTCCCGACCACTGTCAGAATCCTTCGGCCACTCGGCACAAAGCGGCTCTCCTTCACCCCTCCGGCAAGAACCGTTGCCAGCGCTCTGTCGAACTTGCGGCCGTAGCCGGAAAACTCGCTGAACTCTCTCCTGAGGCTCTCCTTCGGTCCGGACTCTTCTTCTACCGTCATGGTGACTCGAGGAATTCGGCGAGAGATTTCTGGCCGGGGCTTGTCGAGAGGTCGGAGACGCGGATTCCGACCCTCCTGAATTCTCGGTCTGTCGAGTCGCTCATCTGCGAGAAGAGGTCGACCAGGGCGCTCCTCACCGTCGACAGGTCCTTGATCGGCATCTCGAAGGTCTTGCTTCTTGTCTTGGTCGAGAGGTCTGTGAGTATCGCTATTGCGGAAACGGTCCTGAATGAAGTCTCCCTGGAGGCGAGCTTTGACCTCAAGTCTTCCTCCGCCTCGGCCAGCTGACTCATCGCCTCCTCCGGGTCGGTCGTGTCGCTCTTCAGGGTGATGATCCTGCTGAATTGTGTGGGGTTCTGGTTCTCTCTCACGGGGTCGTCGTCATCTCCGTTAGCCGCAGCGTGCAGGTAGAATGCGAGTTTCTTCCCGAATGGCTTGTCCAGAAGGGCGACGTCCGCCTGGGCCAGCTCCGCGACGGTCTTGATTCCCAGCCCTCCGAGGGTCGTCGCGGTCTTGGGGCCTACCCCGTAGAGTCTGGCGACGTCCAAGCCGCCCATGAAGGATCCGGTCGATTCAGGGAGGACGACCAAGAGTCCGCCGGGCTTCGCCGTGTCTGATGCGAGCTTCGCGATGACCTTTGTGCGCCCGATGCCCACGGAGCATGTGAGGTGCTCCTCATCCAGAATCGACTGTTTGATTCCTTTGGCGGCCTCGGCGGCGGACTTGTAGTCTCCCTGAGAGCTGTTCGTAAGGTCGAAGAAGGCCTCGTCGATGCCGGCCTTCTCGATGACGTCGACGTGAGACCTGACAAGCTCCATGATCCTGTCGGAGACGGCCTCGTACTTGGCGATGTCCATTCGGATGATGACTGGGTCCTTCCCCTCGAGCCTCTTCTTGGCGGCCGTGATGGGCATGCCCGACCTTACTCCGAACTCCCTCGCCTTGTAGTTGGCAGTGCTCACGACCCCGGAGTCTTCCGACCTGCCCGAGAAGACGCAGACCGCAACCGGCCTTCCCTTGATTGATGGGTTCTCGACCTCTTCCACCTGGGCGTAGAAATAGTCGAGGTCGACATGGCCGATGACGCGGGCCAAGAATTCGGTTCCTTCGGACGGTCGATTTAAGGCGTTTCCGACATCGCAACTAGGACGATTCTGTGTTTCGTCCAGCCCCTGATGACGCCATCATGCATCACTGCCTTCAGCAGGCGCCTGACTCTGGTCGAAGCTGACTTCCAGGCCGTCCGGACCGCCTCTTCCTCCTTTCCCCCCGCTTCCACTGGGTACAGCCAGTCCCCAAGTGAAATAGCCTCCTCGAGAATGAGCTCTGAAGAAATCTCAAGGTCAGCCTCGTCGAGCATCAACCTCCACTCGGCGGGGTCGAACGCCCTGGCGTGGCTCGAGTCTCTGAGCTTTTCGATGTGATTGGCGAAGTCTGTCGCTCCACGCGGGGGAGACATGTCGACGATGCCCAACCGCCCGGCCGGGCGAAGGACCCGCTTTGCCTCGTGAAGGAATGCCGGCACGTCGGCGAAGTGGTGTGTCGCCCGCCTGGTCGTCACGATGTCGAACGACGCATCCGGATATCCCAGCCTCAGCGCGTCTCCTCGTTCAAAGGTGACGTTCCCAGCACGGCGCACCTTCGCCAGCCTTCTTGCCTGCCGTAGCATCCCATCGGTGATGTCGACCCCGACGACGCTTCTTACGAGGGGAGCCAGTGAGAAAGCGGTGAACCCGGTTCCCGTGGCCACGTCCAAAGCGAGGTCAGTCTTGGCCGGCTTAAGCGCCTTGACGAGGGCTTCAAGGTCGGCCCCGTGAGCGAACCCGGAGCTCTTTGCGTACCCAGAGGCGTGTTTTGCAAAGAACCGCTGGGCTGAGCGACGGCTTTCGGTCAAGTCTTCGAGGGTAAAGTGTGGTGTGGGGTCTTAATCGTTTTGTGGTAGCTCGACGTGCATTAGGATGGGGTCGGCCGGATTTGAACCAGCGGTCTCAAGCGCCCGAGGCGTCTTCCAACCGTGATTGAAGCCTAGACCAGACTAGCCACGTCGGTAGGGCGCTAGCCCGACACAACGATCTAGCCGACGACCCCATGGAAACCCCGCCTCAATGCCTCGCCTTATATTCTATCGCGGCTGGAACTCACAGCCATTGCCGAAGCCGAGGGGTGGAAGAGGCCGTGGTAGAAGAACCGGCTGGCTCGCGGTGGCCCTGGTCATTGGAATTGCGGCCCTCGGGATTGTTTCAGTCTACCTCTTCCTAGGGGTGGGACGTCAGGAGACTTCAGCTGTTCAACAGAAGCCGATAATCCTGTATGTAAACCAAGGAAACGGGATCGTAAACGGCTCGGGCTTTGGGCGGATGCTCGAGTACGCATCGTCTAACGGCTTCAACACCGTCTTCTTCCAAGTGTACAGGGAGGGGCACCTCCTCTTCTCACCAGCGACCCTACAATCGTTCGTGAACCAGACCCACCGAGCTGGGTTGAAGATGTTCTTCGCCCTCTACATCACCGATGCGTCCCAAGCGCTTCCCGTGTCGGTCTTCGGGCTCCGGGAAGACGGCGTGAGCCTCGACATGTCCACCGTAAGCTTGGGCGCGCAACAGTCATTCCTGGGAGCCCTGAAGTCGGACTTCAAAGGACAGACGGCGGTGACAACGATTGACATGTTCTCCCCGCTGAAACCGGACCTGCTTGTGCTCGAGACGTACGGGAAGGGCAACCAGCAGTACATCAGAGCCGGGATAGTGGCCAGCGTCGGAGTCTTCGCCACGTCGGACATGGCAGACTATCAGTCGCAGTTCGAGTACGCGTTGCAGAACAGCGATGGGGTGATGGTCTTCGACTACTACGGCCTTCAAAAGGCCGGGTACTAGCAGTGTCTCTTGACACTGGGAGGGGCCGGAGTCGGGAAGTGGAAGTCGATCAGCTGCTTGAGAAGCAGGAGCCGCAAATCAAGGTGCTGGCCGAAACCCTTCGGAAGGTGGTCAGAAAGGCGACGCCTGACTTTGAGGAGCGGGTGAAGTGGGGGCAACCCACCTACTATGCCAACGGCGAGAAAGTCGTCTGCATAATGATTTACAGGGATCATGTCAACCTCGGCTTCTTCATGGGGGCGAAGATGAAGTCGAAGAGGGTGGAAGGGACGGGGAAGGGACTCAGGCACGTGAAGATTCGTGAGTTGGCCGACGTCGACGAAAAAGGAGTTCACCAGGCTGCTGAAGGAGGCGGCCTCCCTGGCGAAAACGGCCTAGCCGAGCTTCACGGTCTGCGCCGGCCCGCTCGCGGGCGAAATGACGACCGCCGTGCCGAAGGCGATTATTTCGTCCATGGTGGTGCCGATCTCGGTGGAGTCGAAGAGGACGCTGAGGACCGCGTTCGCGCCCATCCCTGCGGCCTGCTCCGACAGCCTGTCCAGCGCCTGCTGCCTGGCCTGATGGGCCATCTCCGTGTACTCGTTGATTTCTCCTCCCCTGAGTGTGCGAAGGCCCGCCATGATGTTGCCCCCTATCCCCCTTGACCTGACGGTGATTCCATATACCAACCCGAGAACCCTGTCCACCTTGTAGCCGGATGCGTAGTTGGTCGTGAGCAGCGTAACCTTGTCGGGGCGGCCTCCAACCGAGGCGCCACAGGCCGGGCAGAAGACGGCGCCGCCGGGGACTACCTTACCGCACTGGGGACAGTTCATACTTGGCGCCTCTTCTCGTGACCGATAAAACCTTCGTCCAGCCTAGGGAATCAGCCCGACTTCCTGCAGGATGTCACCGTGGCCGCGTGTGAAGTCGTCAGCCGACAGGGAAGACATCGCCACGAAGTGCAGGTCCCTGAACCACGGCGGCGTCTTCAGCTGGCGGATCGACTCGGCCGGTACCTTCGCTTCGTACACGAAGCAGATGTCCCAGTGAGGCGGCCGCTCTGAGCTACTCACGTCGCCCCTGAGGTGAGACTGGACCTCGACGAGGCGGATGCTCTTCTTGGGAATCCGCAGCTTTACTTGGTCCCGGACGACGCTCTCGGCTGCCTCTAGTGGAGACTCGTACCAGGCAAGGTGCCTGGCGGGGAGGAGGTACTTGCCGCTGGCAAGGTATTCGGGCGCGAACTTCTCCCCGACGAAGAACCTGTCGATCCAGACCTGAGGTTTGGTCATCTTGCCGACGAGGACCTTCCCGCCGCTACGTACCAGGACGAATGAGGACAGGCAGACGCCGCCGGGGGGCACGTTCTGTTCGTTGAACAGCGCCTTTCTTGGCCGCGGGTTCATCGTGGGCCGGCCGGGACCCCTCGATATAATCTGTTCCTGCTTTAATAGACGATGGGGCGGTGAACCGCCCATGGAGACCAAGTTCACCTACGTAGGGATTCGGGTCAAGAACATGAAGAAGTCGGTCGAGTTCTACACGAAGTTCCTCGGGATGAAAGACCAGGGGCACTCGAGGATAGAAGTGGCCAAGGGGGACGTGGCGTTCCTACAGTCAAAGGACGGCGAAGTCGGGATAGAGCTGAACCACTACGACCCGGACAGCCCGTTCAACACCAAGTACGTCGTGGGGGAAGGGCTCGACCATATCGCGTTCGGGGTGAAGGACCTCGGAGCCGCCCTGAGGCAGGCCAAGAGGCTCGGCTACAAGTTTCTGAAGGAGATCAAGACGGAGAAGAGCCGCTGGGCCTACGTCCAGGACCCGAACGGGATCTGGATAGAGCTCTTCGAGACCAGTCAATAAGTACCCGCAGGCGCCGAGAGAAGGCGGAAAGCCGATGGTAGGAGCCTGTTGCGCTGCGGGTGGATGCTCTAGCCCCGACTGCATCCAGCTGACCCAGCGCGAGCTGGCCGTCTGCCAGACCGTCTGCAGGAGCGGCGTCCCTGTCAGCTTCTCAGAGATCAAGAGGTCAGTCGGGCTGCATCAGGAAATCGCATCTCGCATCCTCAGACGCCTTCTGAACCACGGCGCCATCGAAAAGCGCGGCGGGAAGTACAGCTGCAAGACCGGTCAATAACTAGGTCAGACGCCAGTCGTCTGCCGGGGTGAGAATGGTGCCGACATGCTGTGGCTGTTGCTCCTGCCGAGGATGCTGCAGTCTCAATGCGAGTAGCGACGACCAGAGCCCCGACTCCTAGCCGCCGCTTAGAATCGTGATACTGATCAGCACCGCCCGAGAGGGGTCGAGTGGCTGCTCATAGTATAGGCCGTTAGGGTTCGTGTAGGTGGGAAGCCTTGAGATGCCATCAACAACGGCTATTCCGCTCGTCACCCTCCCGAACACCGTGTACGAACCGTCTAGGCCCCTGTTGTCCTGCGTGTTGATGTAGAATTGGGAGGACCCGCTGTTGACGTCCTGTCCCCTGGCCATCCCCAGATAGCCTCGATCGTTGTGCAGGCTAGAGTTGCTCACTTCCAGAGGGACGGTGTTGCTCGACCCGCCCGTGCCCCAGTCGGACCTGTTGCCACCCCCGCCCCGCGTCAGCGGATCGCCTGTCTGGATTACTGCAGGGCTGGCGGTTATTCTGTGCCAAATGAGGTTGTTGTAGAATCCCGACCGGGCAAGCGCGACGAAGTTGGCGACCGTCTTCGGGGCCGATCCCGTGAACAGCTCCACTTCAAAGGACCCCTCCGGAGTCTTCACGCAGGCGAACACGTCGCCGCTGGCAGAGATAGGTGGAGTGGGGCAGCCAGCGACAGTCGTAGTGGCGCTCGTGCTGCTCGCCGGACTTCCGCCGGGGAAGAAGCCGTTGAGATAGATGTAGGTTATCGAGGATCCCCCTAGAAGAATCAGCAGGACGATTGAGAGGTAGGCCCTTCTGTGGCTGGGCCGCTTCCTTCCCCTCGGCTTCCTGACGGGCAACGTCTCATCCCGTCCCCGAGTCGAGTTGAAATACGATTCGGTTCGCTGAAAGCAAAAGCGAGGCTTTATAGGCCAAACGGCCTCGCCGGAGGCTCGATGTCTGAAGAAAGGAAGACAGTCATCGTCGGCAAGTCGAAGCCACTCCTCAACTACGTCACCGCGTGCATCACCATGTTCAACGGCGGAGCGCGCCAGGTGGTCCTCAGGGCGCGGGGCGAGGCGATCAACATGTCGGTGGACGTGGCCCAGGTCCTCAAGAAGCGTTTCATGAGCAACGTGGAGATCTCCAACATCACCATAGACGGGGAGAACGTGACCTCCAGAGACGGCAGACAGCTGAACCTTCCCGTGCTTGAAATAGAGCTTTCAGTACCGCGGTAAAAGCATTATAGCCCGACCGAGGGGGCTGAGCCCGATTCTCCGTTGAAAGCCAAAAAGTTCGCGAAGGTAGGTTCGAAGCTTCCGGGTCCGAAGGCGTCTGAAGTCGTCAGGAAGACGTCCAAGTACGTTTCACCGTCGATAGCGCGTTTCTATCCGCTGGTTGTCGAGTCGGCGCACGGGAGTCTCGTCAAAGACGTCGACGGGAACCAGTTCATCGACTTCGCGGCGGGGATCGCCGTCCTCAGCACTGGGTCGACCCACCCCAAGGTGGTCGAGGCGATAAGACGGCAGTCGGCGAAGTTCATCCACTTCTCGTACACCGACTTCTACTACGAGAACCTGGTCGAGCTGTCCGAGCGGCTGGTGTCCCTGATGCCGGGGAGCTTCTCGAAGATGGTGTACTACGGGAACAGCGGGGCGGAGGCCGTTGAGGCGGCCATGAAACTGTCAAGGAACTACACGAAGCGCCCAATCTTCCTGGCTCATTCCGGGGCATTCCACGGCAGGACCATGGGGGCGCTGAGCCTTACGGCCAGCAAGCCGATTCAGAGGGAGGGGGCGTTCCCGCTGATCCCTGAGACGGTGCACTTCCCGTACCCCTACTGCTACCGCTGCCCCTGGAAGCAGACCTTCCCCGAATGCGACTACTACTGCGTGGACTACTTCAAGGAGCAGTACCTCGAGAAGTTCGTCCCCTTGGACGAGGTGGCGGCCTACTTCTTCGAGCCCATTCAGGGGGAGGGAGGATACGTGGTCCCGCCTCCAGACTACTTCCACAGGATGGAGTTCCTCAAGAAGGGAGGGGTGCTCATGGTCGACGACGAGATACAGACGGGAGTCGGCAGGACAGGGAAGTTCCTGGGTATCGAGCACTTCGGTGTCACCCCAGACATCGTGACGATTGCAAAGGGGATAGCATCAGGGCTCCCCCTGAGCGCGATGGTCGCGAAGTCGGAGGTCATGGAGAGCTGGAAGCCCGGGCAGCATGCGTCCACTTTCGGCGCCAACCCCGTGGCCGTCGAGGCGGCCCTGGCCACGTTGGACGTTATCAAGTCGGAGCGCCTTATGGAGAATGCGAGGAGGATGGGAGGCATCGCCCTGAAGAGGCTCAACGAGATGAAGGAGAAGTACGAAATCGTGGGTGACGTCAGAGGGATGGGGCTCTTCGTGGGAGCGGAAATCGTGAAGGACAAGAAGAGCAAGAAGAGGGGCGAGCAGGAGTCCCGTCAGATAATGGAATACTGCTTCAAGCATGGGCTCCTCCTGATCACCGCGGGAAGGAACACCCTGAGGGTCATCCCTCCGCTGAACATCTTGAAGGAGGAGCTGAACGAGGGGCTGGACATCATGGAAGAGGGCATCGCCCTTACGAACTCTGCCGCCGTCAAGGGCTAGACCATGCATGACTTCGAGACCCTGGTGGGAGAGCTCCTCAGCGGCAGGCCGGAGCTGAGCCGCGAAGAGCTCTTGCGGCGCATAGCAGAGAAGAAGGAGACCGTCGGCGCCGGATACCTGACCGACCAGGGGGCGCTCTTCCTGGTGGCCGGCGAACTGGGGGTGACCCTGCAACGCCCTACAGCCTCCTCCGACATGGCGATCAAAGACCTCTACATCGGAGCCAACGACGTCACGGTTGTAGCCAGGATACTGGCCGTCTACCCGACCTCCACCTACAGGAAGAAGGACGGCGGAGAGGGGAAGTACAGGAGGCTGGTGTTGTTCGACGGAAGGAACACGGCCAGGCTGACCGTCTGGGAGGAGGGAATCACCCAGGTGGAGAAGCCTGGGGTGGGGGTCGACGCCCCTGTGAGGGTCGTGAATGGATATGTGAAGCAGGGGCTCGACGGCAAGCCCAACCTCAACCTCGGCAAAAGGGGGGGCCTGGAGGTCGTCCCTGAGGGACAGGTCTCGGCGAAGCTGGCGAAGCTCTCGGCGGTCGCGGAGAAGCTGGGGGGAGTCTCCCAGGAGAGGGCGTTCGCAGCCCTGGAGTGCGTCATCGTGACGGAGCCGCGCTACTCGGAGTTCGTCAGGTCCGACGGATCCCCCGGGTCCATGTTTCAGTTCGGCGTCTCCAGAGAGGGAGGCAAGCAGGAAACGCGGGTGGTCGTCTGGAGCCCGGCGGCGAGGCCCGAACTGAAGCCGGGGCAGAGGGTGGTGATAACCAACGTGAGGTCCAGGCGCTCGACCAACGGAGACTTCGAGATACACGGCGATGCGGGAAGCGCGATACTCCCGGGCGGGAGAAAGGAGCCTGTCCTGCTGAGGGTTGCGGCCGCCTCCAAGGGCCCGGCGGGAGTGATTCTGCTGGCCGTCGGGAGAGACAGGAAGGCCAGGGTAGTCGAGCTGGCGGGGGACCAGGCGATCGCGGCGAAGGGAGACGTCGTGAAGGTGTCTCCCGACGGCGAGCAGGGCGGAAGGCTGGTCTGCAGGAGCAAGGAAGCGGTGGAAATCGCTGGGGACGCCGAACTTCCGGGACTCGGCGAGCTGGCGACCAAGCTCAGAGACGCCAAGGACGAGGCCTCCCAAATCATGGTCGAGGTCATAGCGCTCTCGCATGGGAACGTGGAAGACGTGCATCTGAAGGACGGGTCGGCGGTCAGGAAGGGGGAGCTCGTCGTCGGGGACGACACCGCCGAGCTGAAGGTCGTGGGATGGAGGGATCAGTCGGACAAGCTTCTGGGAGTACAGCCTGGCGAAAGGCTGCGGATTTCTTGGGTCTCACCCAAGTCCATGAAGATGGGGGGCTGGGCGCTGGAGCTGAACCCGCTAACCGTCATCGAAAGGATCAGGGGTCGCGACTAGGTCTTAGAGCGCCTGAGCGCTTCGTATTCGTACACGAATACGACCACAAGCCCGACTATGAAGAGGACAATCATTGTAGTGCTGAGGAAATTGTAGTAGCCGGCGACGTCTAGAAGCGGAATGTGCAAACTTGCCTCGGCGGCCCCCTTTGAGATAATAAGGATTGCTGGAGTGCCGGGGGCGGGATTCGAGCCCGCGATCTCCGGATTTCACATCGCTGGCCGATTATGAGTTTCGCCGCAAAGGCTGCCCCGGCGCAATAGGCCAAGCTGTGCTACCCCGGCATCCGTCCACGCCGAGAAACAGGCGAGATTAAAGCTCGTGCGTCGCCTGGACCAGTCGAGGTTCCCGAGGGCTTTCAAAGATTAAAAATCGAGGCAAGTCGGTGTCGGCTCGGGCCACGGTAGCTCAGCCTGGTAGAGCACCACCTTGGTAAGCGGTCGCGCCCATTGAGGTGGGGGTCCCGGGATCGATTGTTATCGTGAACCGATGACCGGAAGTCCCGGCCGTGGCTCTCTTCGGCAATGTTTTTCCGTGCCGAGGGGGCCGCTCGTCCGTGCCTCCGCCGAACAAGCGCGAGCTGGACTTCCTCCAGGAAAACGAACTCTGCAGGCTCGCCACCGCCTCGAAGGACGCGAAGCCTCATGTCGTCCCGGTGATTTACGCCCTCGACGGAGAGGACATCGTCGTGGCCGTCGACTACGGCACGAAGAAGCTGAAGAACCTCAGGGAGAACCGGAGGGTCGCCCTGGTGGTCGACACCTACCGGCCCAACCGGGGCCTGATGGTCGAAGGGGACTGCGAGATCTTCGAGCGTGGGAAGGAGTACCTCAGGCTCCTGCAGGTCCTTTTCGACAGGTTCGAGTTCTACCGGCGGGACCCGTGGGGAGAAGGCGAGTCCCCGATACTCAAGATCCATCCGACGAAGTTCGTCATGTGGTAGGCGTCAGACCAGCGGGATATTCCTCTGTCGCTCGTACAGCGCCAGCAGCCCGGCAGCCGAGCAGTCCTGGCTGAACGGCTCGAGGACGGAGGAGCAGGTCTCTGCGAGGAGCTCGATGTAGCGCCTGGCGTCGTAGGCTGCCTCGTCTCCTATCATGTCGACCGGCGTGGCCCTCCTGGAGTCCCGGCCGCCGTAGTCTGTGATGACGTAGCGGATTCCCTCCCCGGCGTGCAGCTCCGCCCCCTCGCCCGCCAGCCGCTTCACCGCCGAGTGCTGGACAGTCATGGTAGTGTATTCCTCTGGCCCCTTTGAGAGGTTGGTGGAGAAGGCGAGTTCCGTGGCGGGGACCTCGTGGCGCTCCAAGAGCCCGGCCTGTTCGATGAACGCGCGCACGCACTCTGGAATCCTGGCCTTCGCCTCGCTGGCCGAGTCGGCCTCTGCCAGAATCCTCAGGATCCTCATCTGGCACCTGGCGAACGCCTGCGGGGTGTCGTGGCGCCTCGCCTCGACCCCCCTGACCTTCAGCCGGCCGTCCTGGTACGCGCCGAAGTACCTGTTGAGGACGGGGAGGCTCGCGTCCTCCTTCGACGGGAGGAAGGTCACCCACTTGTAGATCCCCTCGAATGACATCGGGAAGCCGGTCTCCCCCTCTATCTCGGCCTTCAACTCCAGGTAGTCTTCCCTCCCGGCCCCCTGCTTCTTCACCCATAGCGAGTCGACGATGCCGTGAATCACTTCGAACCCTCGCCTCTCGGCGACCCGGGCGGCGTCCAGCAGCACCCTCCTGTCCCAGGCGCAGACGGCGATGTGGGCGTCTATCCTCCCGAACTTCGCGTTGTTGAAGCCGAGGTATCCGAAGGTCGTCACCCCCAGCCATTTCAGGGCCGCCTGCCTCGCGTTGTACCTGTCGAAGTCGGTCCCGCTGGCGTTCTTCTTGAGCTCCTTGTACCGCAGCCGCTTCACGACTATGATCTCTATGGAGCGCGGGACTATCCCGGTCCTCTTCTGGCAGACGTTCCAGCCCAGCTCGGGCACCCTGTTCTTCGAGTCGGGGCAGCAGGGGCACCTGACCGTCTCGGCCGAGATGTTCTTCCTGAGCATGATGTTCGGGTAGAGGGCGCTGAAATCCAGCTCGCCGACCCCCTCGTGGACCCCCATCTTCGGCTCGAAGATGAAGCCCCCCCTGTCCGCCACGAGGAGCTCGTTCCTGTCCTTGAAGCGCTCCGCCAGTGTGGGCTTCCAGGGGACCAGCAGGCCGCTCTTCGAGGCGTGGTAGAACTGGAGGCTGGAAAGCGCCTTGCCTATGCTGGCCCTGCTGGCAGTCTGAAGGGGCATCCTGCAGACCCTGCTCAGCTCGAAGAGCCCCTCGAACCCGGCCTCCGAGTAGGCGAACGACGTGTTGGCGTCGACGTGCACCCTGCCGTAGAGCTTCATGGCCGACGGCTTGTAGTGGATCCTGCCGTAGCTGAAGTACGACGTCCCCTTCTTCTCCGGGATCTTCAGGAGGGTGCCGTCCCTGTCGAGGGTCAGCCTGTCGGCCACGCCGTTCGCTTCCGCCCGCTTCGCCAGGTACGGGAAGAGGAAGGTGTCCCCGTCGCTCGTGACGACGAAGTCGGGGTCGGCCGCCCTGACGTGGTCCACCAGCCCGAGTATCTTGTCGGCTTCGCTCCCGCTGTCGACCGTGACCTTGCCGTTGTCGCTTTCGATGGTGATCTCTTCTATCTCGTCAGTGAAGCGGGCGAGGCGGCCTTGCTTTGCGATTGACGCGTCGAGCCTGACCTTGCGGACGCCCGGGAGGGCGTAGTCGTACTTCCAGACGTCGTCCCGAAGGTTCCACTCGAGCCTGTCCCCCGCCTGGGTCACTTCGCAGTACGCCAGGGGGAACAGGTCGTGCTCGTAGAGGTAGCTCTGGCCGGGGGGGACGTCGGCGTTGTAGAGCCTGAAGGCCCCGAAGGGACCCAAGCGCTCTATCCTGCCGGCGACCTGCTGGGCTTTCTTGGCGTCCCGGAGCTTCGCCTCGACGACTTCGGACTCGCAGGGGTCCGTGACCCTCTCGCGCTTCTTCACCACCCTCGTCCACGCGAGGTCAGGGCCGACCACCTGCAGCGGTATGCGGAGGTCCGACCTGTCATCCGCGGCTATGAATATCGACGGGGACCAGCGGTCCACCAGCCTCTCTGCCCGTCCGCCCTCCAGCTTGAGCCAGACGACCATCTCCCCGGGGCCGCCCGGATAGAGGTCAAGTATCCAGCCCTGCACCCTTCTTCTCCTTCAGCTTCTCCACCTCGCCGGCCAGCCAGACTATGGTCTTGTGCTGCATCAGGAGGATGCTCATGAAGAGCCCCTCGCTCGGGAATGGAGATTCGCGCGCCTGTATGGCAGGGAAGTATTCGTAGCAGAGCCTCAGCATCTCCTTGAACAGGGCCTTGTCCTCCGCCCTCAGGGCGCCTGCGAAGTGTCCCCAGCTGTCCAGCTCGTCGATGATGTCCGAGTCGGAGAGGGTCACCTTTCGCTCTCCTCCCGCCTGATCTCGGAAATCGTCCCCAGCGCCCGGGTCAGCAGTCTCTGGTGGTGGAAGATCACGGCCATGGCCATCCCTTCGAAGCGCGACGCCCTGACGGCGGCGGAGGAGGCGGACGTGTAGAGCCTGGCGGTGTTCAGCATCCTGTCGAAGGCGGGCCTGTCTCGCCTTGGGAGGGCGCTCCTGAAGGCCCTCCATTCTCTGACCTCCTGGGCCTCCGCGATTCTGAACGAGGGTATGGTCCTTCCCATCAGCGGACCGCCTTCTGTCTGAGAAGCTGGCCGAGCCTGAAGCTGGAGACCGTCTGAGGCTTGCTCGGATGCTTCAGGAGCTCGGCCCGCACCCTGCCGTCGGCGGAAGCGAGGCTGACCACGGTGTCGGCCCATGAAACGACCGTGTCGTCGTAGCGGCTGGGTGAAACGAGGGTGACCAGCACCAAGGCGTTCTTCTTCACCAGCCTGATCGCCTGCTCGACCGAGCTCAGGAGCCTCCTCGCCTCCCTTTCTTCGAGCTCGGGCTCGTTGAAGGTGCCGAGGATGTCGGAGACGACCACGAGCTGTGCCGCGTAGTCTGCGGCCGCCGGGACCAGATGGTTCGAAACCAAGTCCGCCAGCTGGTACATGGTGAAGACCCTGCATGTGGCTATCCTCCTCATCGCCGCGCCCGGCCTGAAGTTGTGCTGCCGTGCGAACGAAGAGAAGAGGTATGGGTCGGAGCGGTTGCCGCCGTCGATGAACACGACCGCGGAGTCGAGGCCCCCCATCTCGAGCGGGAGCTGGGCCCTGAAGGCGGCGAGCTCGGCTACGACCTGGGCTTCGGCGCCGCTAATCACTGTCATGAAACCGGGGATGAATGGGCGGAGCAGCGAATCCAGGTGGGGGAAGCCGAGGGAGAAGTGGGGGAAGGATGAGGCGGGCCTGAAGAAGGGGACCCTTCTCTCTATGGTCCTCGGGGCGCTCAGATAGATGTCAGACCACTCGTCGGGGACTTCGGTCAGCCTGCACTCGATGCTCCCTTCGAGTGTGCGGCCGCAACCGAAACACCTCCCGTTCACCGAGTCGAGGGCCTCGCCTGTGGGCCCCAGGTCGCGCCTGACGCGTAGGACGCAGCTGCAGTTGGAACAGAAGTAGACGAAGCGCTCCTTGCCGCCTCCGCGCTGATCATACAGATAGTGGAGTCTGGCAGCCATATGAGGACCGAAAATGCCGTGGAGATTTAACGTCGGATACGAGCCGAGGGAGACTTTACCGGAGAGAGATTGGCGAAAGTGTGTGGTGACTGCCGCTCAACGTTATTAACCCAAACAGTGGGCTCGTCGAGACTGCGCGGGGGTCGCCCAGCCTGGTCAACGGCGCGAGGCTCAGGACCTCGTCCCTTAGGGGTTCGTGGGTTCGAATCCCACCCCCCGCACCAAGATTCTGCGGGTGCTGAAGGTTGTTCCGACTCGCCCAGACTTCCAGAGCTAGGGAGCTTCGTTCCATGGGAAGGGAATCAATTCGGAGAGCCTGACCTTCTTTGATTCGCTCATGTTCTTTCCCACTTGGAGAATCACGAAGGGATTCCCAAAACCCCTAGCGAAGTCTCGGCACTTTCCGCAGGGAGGCAGAATTGAGTACTTGCCCTTGCTTCCGCAGGTGACTGCGACGAGTGTTGTGATTCTCTGTTCCCCGCTCGAAACCATCGTTCCAATGGCGGAGAACTCCGCGCACACTCCTACGGTGGCTGTCTTCGCGTCGATGCAGAGCCCGAAGAACTCCTTCCCCGAAGCTGTGCGAAGCCCTGCTGAAACTCCAGAAATCTCAGAGGCGCGCCTCTGAAGCAGAACTCTTGTCTTCTCCACCAAGGCCCTGTCGCTTTCGTCGAGTTTGGCGAGATTCATGGCTACCGTTTCTGCGTGCAACTGGTTGCTGGCATAAGGGTTGTCCTTTCGCCCCGCATGCTGCAGGTCCCCCGCATTGTGCTGAAAACCGACTCGACCCCGGGGTTGATGAATGGGTTATCGAGTCGCATAGATCATGATGATGAGGATCAGGAGCGTCGCGGTGGTAATCAGTTCGGAGGCGTAGGAAGTCAGCCCGGAAGCCAACGAAGCGATGGCCATCACGCTCAGCGCCAGAGCTGCGTACACCGACATCTCCCTCGTGTGGGCCATGGAGAGTCTGGAGATGTATGACCTCGCTTCGGCGTCGACTCCCGAGGGGGACCCCAGAACTGCCGAGACATCGTATTCGAAGACCAGCTTCTCCGGGACGACGACCGCGAAGAGGCCCGAGGCGAGATAGCTCCAGGAGGCCGGGAAGAACTGAGAAAGCGCGACCGCCATCGGGAGGTAGAGCAGCCAGCCCGCCGCCAGCGTGAGCACCACCCTCTTCCATTGGAGCCCCGCCAGCAGGGCAACCGTGCTCCCGCCCACGATGACGGTCGCCAGAGGGTTCCATGTGATGACGGCGGACGCCGCTGCGGCAACGAGTAGGATGACGGCGTAGGGCCTGTAGCTCATCTCCTCACCTTCCTTCCCGTTTCAACGAAGCCTTCTCCCGCCCTCCAGACGTACACGTCTGACGCGGACGTGAGCATGCCCTTGAAGAAGTCCTCCTCAGCCCTCGCGAACCTTAGGCCGAACTCCGACTCTCCGGGCTTCAGAAGCTTCTGCCGCTCCAGGGCCCTCTCCTCGCCGCCGAGCACGTCGACCAGCACCGAGTTGCAGGTGAATCCCTTCTCCGACAGCGAGGTGACGGTCTCGAAGAGTTCGGCGCTCGGCACAGCGAAGACGAAAAACAGGGTTCCGCCGCGCGTTGTGTACTGCTTTCGGAAGAACATCTCCAGGAATTCCTCCGTGTATCCCATGCTCCAGACGGTCCCCTCCTGGGAGTCCACGAGGTTTTCGACCATCACCTGCAGGTGCCTAGAGCCGAACCCAGGCCTTATCTTCTTCAGAATGCTCCCCATCACCAGCATCCCCACCCTGTTGCCCGAGGCGACCAGCGAACTTGTCAGCTCGTATGCGGCAGTCACCACGTCCGGCCTTGCGCTCCACTCGCGGACCCTCGGCAGGCTCTCGGAGCTGAGGTCCACGACCACGACGCAGTCGAGGCCTCGTTCGATCCGCCACTCGTTGACGAGCGTCCTCCCCAGCCTTGCGCTAGCCCTCCAGTTGATGTCCTTGAGCGGGTCGCCAACAGTATACTCCCGTATGTCGATGAAATCGAGGCGGCCGCCCTTGTACCTCGACGGAGTCACCCCGGACCAGCCGAAGGCCTTGGCGGGCCCGGTCGCCAGGCTCTTGACGAGGTGCCGCGGGTAGACGCGGACCGTCAGGGGCGACGGCAGGGTAATCTTCCTCTCCGCCAGGCCGAACGTCGACTGCAGCCGCAGGAAGCAGGAACCGAAGCTGTGTTCTCCTGGCTCTCCGAACTTCACCTCATACCTGAGCGTGGCCCGCTCGCCGGTCCCTAGGCCGCACAGCATGGAGGTCGACCCCCTGATGATTTCGCAGCGGGCGGGCGGGGTATCCTGGAGGAAGAGCCTCTTCACCCTGGGCCCTCGGTTCTCCAGGGTGAGCTCCATGAGGACGGGGTCGTTCATCAGGGCCTTGGTTTCTGAGACAGACCTCGAAACGGTCAACCCCGCCTCCTCCGGGCGGGGGAGCGTGGTCCTGAGGTCCAGCGCTATGAAAATGAGGATGGGTACCACCGCGAGTCCGAAGAACGCGCCGGTGATCACTGAAATCCAGAGGCCGGCCAGTGCCACCAACACGAGCAGCAGGAGTTTATCTTTCAGGCCCGCTTACCTTCGGGACCGGCGTCTGTGCCAGGGCCTTCTCGATTATCGTCTCTTGGTGGACCCCTTTCAGCCCGATGTCGGCGTTCAAGACCAGCCTGTGAGACAGCGCCGGGATTGCGAGGGTCTTGACGTCGTCGGGGGTCACGAAGTCACGCCCCGAGCAGGCTGCCTTCGCCCTCGACAGCCTGAACAGGTGTATCGAGCCGCGGGGGCTCACTCCCACCTCGACGTTGGGATCAGACCGGGTCTTCGAAGCGAGCTCGACCATGTAGTGTTTCAGGTCTTCGTCCACGAAGACCTGGTCGAGCTTCGACTGCAGGAGCAACAGGTCCTTCGGGTTCGACACCTTCTCGACCGGCTGGAGCTCGTCCCCCAGGGACTTGCGGAGCCCTAGAATCGCCACTTCGTCGTCGTGCCCCGGGTAGCCCATCCTCAGCCTGACCGTGAACCTGTCCATCTGCGCTTCAGGGAGCGGGTAGGTCCCCTCGTACTCGATTGGGTTCTGCGTCCCGAAGACGACGAAGGGTTCGGGGAGGGGGAAGGTCTGGTTCTCTGCAGTGACCTGGCGCTCCTGCATCGCCTCCAGCAGCGCCGATTGAGTCTTCGGAGGAGACCTGTTTATCTCGTCCGCAAGAAGGATCTGGGTGAAGACCGGCCCTTTCAGGAAACGGAACCCTTTCGAGCCGTTCAGCACGAAGGTACCTGTGACGTCGGCCGGCAGGAGGTCGGCGGTGAACTGAACACGCTTGAATTCGCACCCGATGGCTTTGGCGACGGCCTTCGCCAACGTCGTCTTCCCCAGACCGGGAAAGTCCTCGAACAGTATGTGGCCCCCGACCAACAGGTCGTAGGTAACGAGCTCTATCACGTCGGGTTTCCCCAGAATCGTCTTGGAGACCGATTCGACCAGCTTGTCTCTGAAGCCGACAAAACCTGAGACGTCCATGTGGTTGCGGTTGCTGGGATGTATCCAGATAAACAGTTTGGACATGAGGTTCGGGCCAGACGTTGGATGCGGAGGAGCTTTTCCTGAGTGTCTCCTCTCGTCCTACTCTCGCTGGATTTCGACGATCGCCCTGAGCTCGTCCGCGGAAAGTTTCTGCCAGCCTTGCCGGTTCAGGAGATTCTGCTCGAAGGTATTGTAAGAATCCCATCCTGTCGGAGACTTGGGACTTATCCGGGAGAGGAGCACGAAGTGCGCAATCCTGCTCCTTGGGATGTACTTGTAATCGAGGTTCGGTGCGGGGATCCGGCCCGTCGGCCTGAGTTGGCTCTCCTTCGAAGCCGGAGCCCACCACGCGGCGAAGGCGTTAGTCCCTTCACCCTGGCTCAGGTAGACTATGATTACCAGCAGGGCCATGAACGCGAGAGCCACGGCGTCGTCCACCCAGTAGGGCCCTACGCCTAGGCCGAAGGCCACCGCGAAGGCGATCGCAAGGGCGGCGTAAACGTAGTCGGTCCTAGGGAGCATCCGCTCTCCTCCTGATGACGTCGGTGAAGTCCCCCATGAACTTCGACGCCTCGCTGGCCTCCTCTCCCGAGAGCTCCTCGCCGTACCTGCACCTGTTGACCGCGTCCGCGAATCTGACGGAGTAGGTGCCGTCCACCTTGAGGAAGGCCGAGGCCCGCTCTATGTACTCCTTTGGAGTCTCCGTGATCTTCTCTTGGAGCCCGACCTTCGAACAGGCGCGCCTCATCAGCAGGTAGTAGCGCAGGAGGGCCATGTTTCGCAGCTTGTACGACCAGGTCTCTGCAAGGCGCTTCTGCTGAAGTTCCATCTCCTTCACCGTTTCCTCCAGGTCTATGACGCTCTCGCTCGTCTTCAGCCTGAGGATTAGAAGGCACGCGCCCGCGAAGCACGCGACCGCCAAGACGGTGAGGAGCCAGTCCGGCACTGCCGGCAGAATGGCAAGAGAAGCGAACGACGAAAAAGGATTCTGGCTTGGCGGGGTCAGCTGAGGGCCTGGGATGCTATGGGCAGTCTGCTTGGAATTGCCGGTGACGTTCCCGTAGTGGTTGAACCTGCTCCAGCCGCTAAAGTTGAAACCCAAGATGGGGAGCCCCGCCTGGTAGTTCGCCCCCGCCACCCTTCCTGATTCGACGGTTCCCAAGACTATGATGAGCAAGAAGCAGACGCAGGCAAGCAGGAAGACTCCCCCGGGTCTGTCCATGGTTGAAGTCAGTTGGCACCCGAGCTATATTGCTTAAGGGACATGGCACGGCGTTCCAAGCGAAGCCCCCTTGGTGCCCTGTTGTCTTCTGGCGGGCAAGCTCCTGGGGACCAGCTCAGATTCTCCCAGTATCTCTCAGCCGCGTGAAGACGTGTCGATATGAGATCACGCCTACCGCCAGCAGAGCGAGGGATCCGAGGAACAACGCCGGCAGGTTGAACACTGGGCTCGAAGAGAAGCCGTAGACCACCGTCCTGAGCGCCTCCGCCCCCTGGCTGAGCGGATTGTACTCGATGAACGTCAGTATCGGCGGCTTGAAGAAGCCGCTCACTGTACTCAATGGGTACGCCACCGTGCTGAGGCCGACGAGTGCAGTCTGGATTCCGTCTGCGAAGACCCAATACCTGTCTCCCGCCTTCGAGAAGAGGTTGAGCACGGCAGCTATGCCCGCGAGCCCCATGGAGAGGACGAACAGAGCGGGAAGCAGCACGATGGTGTTCGGCGTAATCAGCGAGGGCAGGTGCATCGCCGTAAGCGAAGCCGAGGCGATTACGATCAGGATTCCCGCATAAATCAGGCCGCCAAGGCCCGCCGACAGGAGGTGAGCCAGGACCAGGGCGTTCAGGCTGACCGGCAGCGTGAGGTAGTACTGGGACACGCCCTCCGTCAGGCCGAGGTGGACCCTCCTGCCCACGTCGAAGGAGGCGAAAAAGAGCCCGGTCACTATGACTCCTGGAACGAAGAACTCGAAGTAGTTGAACTGCATCAACCCGTTGTAGACGAGCCCGACCACCAGCATGTCGGTTATGTTCAACCCGATCAGGGTGGCGAGCAGCCACTTCGTCCTGAAGAAGTAAGACAGGTCCACCCGCGTAATCTGCAGCATCATTCCCGTCTCGCTCAAGACGACTTTACCCCCTCCAGAGCGCGCGGTACAAGAGCCATCCCGAGGGTCATCGTGGAGATTCCGACTGCCGCGACGACGAAGGCGGAAAGCCCGGGGTCGAGCAGGGAGGACGTGTCGAAGTTCAGGGCGTTCCTGAGCAGGTCAGACCCGTAGGTGAGCGGGTTGAACCGCGCCACGGTGCCGTAGGCCGATGGTAGAAACGCGAGCGGGTAGAGGATCGTGCTGAACCGTATCAGAATCGCGCTCGTGCTCGCGACTATGGCGCTGAAGATGTCGAACGACTTGAACGCAATGAAAGAAAGGGAGATCATTATTCCCATAATCCCGAAGCTCATGGCCAGCAGGACCAGCACCGAGGTCACGAACATGATCGGGGGCATCTTGGCGAGCCACAGGATCAGGACGAGGGGTGGTCCTATCCTGATCAGGTTAACCGCCAGCCCCAGGAGCACCTGCTCCAGGAACAGCTCCCCTCTCGTGAACGGGAGCGAAAGGAGATACTTGAGCCTCCCCTCGTGGGCGCCTTCAACGAACCTCCTCCCGGCCCAGGTGCTGACGTTGAACGTCATTATGATGAGAATGCCCGTGCCGTAGTAGAAGTAGTAGTCGTTCAGGGAGACCACCAGCCTGGACACGAGCTGTCCGTAGACGAAGTACTGGAATGCGAAGAAGATCCAGAAGTAGACCGTCCATGGGACGGAGTCGAATGTCTCCCTGAGGTCGAATGCGAACAGCGACAGCATTTCACGCATTGATTTGGTTCGCCAGCTCGTCTCCGGTGTAGTGGAGGAACACGTCGTCGAGGGAAGGCTCGGCGACCCTGATCGACGTGACCTTGGTCTGGAGCGACTGGACCCTCGTCATCATCTGCGGAAGCCAGTCCTCCGACCTGTTCACGAAGACCTTCAGGGCGTTCTCCGAGTCCTGCACGACCCGGACGGTGCCGGGGACCGCCTCGATGGCATGGAGGAGCTGAGCCGACGCCGGGGTGGAGAACTGCACCTCGACCACGTCCCCCCCGCTTATGCTGTCCTTGAGCGTGCGGAGGTCCTCTGTGACCACTTCCTTTCCGGCCTTCATTATGCTGATCCTGTCAGCGAGGTACTCCGCCTCTCTCACTTCGTTTGTCGCCACGATGACCGTAGAGCCGGCCTTTCTGAGGTCCCTGATCCTGTCCCATATCATCCTCTTCCCCTCAAGGTCAACCATGGCCGTGGGTTCGTCGAAGACCGCCACCTGGGGACGGAAGACGAACAGCTTCGCGACCTCCAGCCTCTTGCCCTGCCCTCCGGAGAGCTCCATGAACCGCTTGTTTCTCGAGGGCCAGAGGTCGAAGTCCTTCAGAGTCTGGTCGACGATTTTGTCCTTGGCCTCCCCCTTCAGCCCGTATATCCCGGCGTGAAACGACAGGATGTGGTACGGCTTGTGCCTCCAGAAGCCTCTGGGCTCCTGAAACGCTATGCCGATTGCCTCCCTCACCTTCAGCGGCTGCTTGACGATATCATAGCCCATCACAGTCGCCGTTCCACGCGTCGGCCTGAGGACCGTGGCCAGCAGATGAAGCAATGTAGTCTTCCCCGAGCCGTTCGGTCCTAGGAGGACAAGGATCTCCCCCTGCCTGACCTTGGTGTTCAGACCGTCGAGTGCGTTCGTGCTCCCGTACGACTTTGTCAGATTGAACGTCTCAACGGCGATGTCCAAACGGCTTGCTTCCGAGATTTCCCGTTTTGGTGGGCTGTGTAAACTCTTCGGTTCGTGGTGGGCCTGTGGTGAAATCGGTTCTGGGCGAGTTTAGGCCTTGCCTGGCTGAGCTTGGCTGCCCGCCGCGCTTGGGGCTCCAGGTTGCGGCTGTGTTCCGGCAGACGTTGGTCTGGCCGGAGGCTGTGCGACCACCGCCGGCGGTGCCTGGGGAGCCGGCTGCCCGGTGATGGCGGACAGCGCGTTCCCTCCGAGGTCCGTTGGCGCATACCTTGCCGGGCCTCCGAAGAAATCCACCCTGTATTCGATGAAGCCCAGTGCAAGCAGCTGCTTGACCAGCCATATTGTGATCCAGTTGGAGCTGTCGGCCAGCAGCTCGTCGAGTTCCGAATTGCTCATGCCGTCCTTGCTCTTGACAATCGCCTGGAGCGCCGCAGTGAGGTGCGGCGAATCAGAGACCGTTCGGATTACGCGCTTCTGTCCTTTGGGGTCCGGTGGCCAAGTCCACAGGCCTGTATTCATTCAGGCCGCCAGAACGTCGACTCTTCATAAACGCTGCGAGTGGAATCCAGGGAGGGATTGAATCGCTTTAACCGCCTTATCAATTGTTTTTAGGTCGTCTGGAGAATAAATCCGAAGTCGCTTCACGGTGATGGTACCATTGGAAGCAGTAACCCAATTCGCCGACCAAAGGACAGAGCTCGAGGAGAAGATCAGGTCTCTGGAATCGGAGAAGGCGTCCCTGCTTTCTGGCATTGCCACCCTGAAGGAGAAGATAGCCACGTATGAGCTGGACAAGTCTGCCAGCGCTCTTGAGAGCGAGGTGGAGTCGCTCCGAACGGAAAAGGCAGTGCTGGAAGAGAAGGCCGCAACCTACGAAGCAGAGGCAGGGTATGAACTCCCGTCGAGTACGAATGAGGGAATCTAAGCCTACCGGACCTTAGAAGCCTTCTGCTCGAGTTCGCCCTTTTCTTTTCTTAGGTAGTCTACGAAGTTCTCCAGCTCGGCCAGTTTCGTCTGGAGCCGCCTGACTTCGTTCTCCTTCGCTGCCTTCTCCATGCTGTCTTCTAGCCCTCTCTGCTGCTCTGACATCGCCTGAATCTTCGTGCGGAGCTCCTCGTTTCCCTTCTTCAGGGTGCCGAGCTCGGCCTGGATTGATTTCAGCTGATCCTCAGCCACAATCAGATATTGCTGCTTGCTGATGACAGTCGGGAACTTGGTTCCGCAGCTCGAACAGGTGTACATGCCGACCCTCCGTTCGGTCATGCCGCGCTCCCCCTTGGCGGGCTCGACGATGACGGAGAAGGACCTCGTTGGAAGGCTTTCCTTGTTCCCGCATTTGGGGCAGTTTGGCATTAGCGTGTCCGTTCGGCTGGAATGTGTTAAAGCTTTACTGCTCTCTTATCGATTCCAGTTCGGAGACCGCGGACCAGAGTGTCACTCTGGCGAAGGATGGCATGTTGGGGTCCTGGGCCACCTCGTCCAAGACGCTGATTGCGTTCGCTGCCCTCACTGCGATGCTCTGCTTCTGATCCTGGAGCATCATGAGTGAGTCTTTCATGGTCTTGCGTATGTTCCGGGGGGTGATGTTCGAGTCGGCGATCTGTTGGAGGCTGGCCGTGGCCTTCGCGAGCTTCGCGTCGTTCTCCTGCTGCTTCTTGACTTTGGCGCTCATGATAATGACCTGTTTTGCGAAGGTGGTGCGCAAGCCGTGGGAATAAGTGTTTTTCGCCAAGCGGCGTCTTTTATACGGCCCAGCTCTCAGTCAGGGCAATGAGTGGGGCTGGCGGGAGCAAGACGAAGCTGGCCGCGGACCTGGTGAGGAGAGGGGGCACCATCATGAGAGAGCCGTGCCAGCAGTGCGGGGGGGTCCAGGTCAGGTACAGAGGCAAAGTCTACTGTACCGGCCACGAGGACCTCTCCGGGGTCCTGAAGACGGGGGAGGTCTCCTTCGACACCGTCGTGGCCCAGATGAGAGAGGTCCTAGTCGCCAAGCTCAATGAGACGGCGGCCCTGCTCGAGGGCGAGAAGGACCTTGCGGCCCAAGACAGGCTGGTCTCACTGATGGACAAGTACTTCGACCTTCTGCAGAAGCTCCCACAAAAGTGACGCTCGCCGCTCGGTCTGGCAGGCGTGTGAAAGGCCGCCTTTGAAGTGAGCGTAGACCTTAAATCAGAAACATCCGTTTTTCGCGCCCTTGGTCGTGAGGATAGGTCAGAAGGCGCCCGAGTTCGGCCTTCCAGATTCGGGGAACAGGATCCGCTCGCTGAGCGAGTTCCTGAAGGACGGCCCGGTCATCCTCGCGTTCTTCCCGTTCGCCTTCTCCGGGGTCTGCGACAAGGAGATGTGCACATTCAGGGACTCGATGGCTTCCGTCCAGGGCCCGCACGCGCGTGTGGTCGGCATAAGCGTGGACAGCGCCTTTTCCCTGAAGGCTTTCGCCCAGACCTACAACCTCTCGTTCCCCCTCCTGAGCGACTTCAACAAGAAGGTCGTCAAACTCTATGGGGTCCTTCACGACCCGTGGGTGTCTCTCGGCTACAAGGGAGTGGCGAAGCGCTCGGTCTTCCTGATCGACCGGCGTGGGTTCCTGCGCTACAGGTGGATGACCGACGTTCCCACCGAGGAACCGCCGTACTTGGAAGTGGCCAAGGCGGCGCAGAAGCTGGCGGTATAGCACAGATTTCCGCTTAGTCTTTTGCCATGGGTTCGGCCGGGTGGTACCTCATCCATTCGTGGAGGGCTGACCAGCGTCCATACCGATCCCCTTTGCCTGCAATCTCATAGATTGTCCATCGTGCTTCAGGATTGAGGCCGTACTCTTCCCCCTGCACAGTCAGCCAGCCTCTCTTGTGAAGAGCGGCCAAACATGAGAGAGCGTCCCACCGCTTAGGGGGAACATCAAGCCCGCACCCCATGAGGAGTATTCCCACGAGAGTCAGAGGGTTTTGTGTGTCATAAAGCAAGAGAGTGAAAGATGCCTCCATCGAGAAGACCCAAGGTAGGATTTCCACCTTCAAGCGACCAGACAGCATGGCCTTCACCTTCGGAGACAGCTCGCTGGCTACCCTCTGGGCATCTTCCGTCCATTCGTCTCCTTTCATTTCTGACCCCGCCTCAGTACAACCCATTCTCGCTTAAGAGAAACTCGTAGTTCGTGGGTATATCCGTAGCCCACTGGTCTTTTATACAGGCGAACCGTGCGAATCCCGAGAATGGGCCAGGAGACCGAAATCAAGCCGGTAGTCCAGCTGACGGAGCGCGCCGCCAGCGAGCTGAAGCTCTACCTTCAGAAGCAGGGCAAGCCGGGGGCCGCGCTGCGGATTTTCGTGACCGCCGGGGGCTGCTCGGGCCTCTCATATGGCATGGTCGTCGACGACAAGACCACCGACGACGATTTCACCATTCAGGTGGGCGGCGCCAAGGTGGTGGTCGACAGGTCCAGCGCGCCGTTCATCGCAGGCTCGGTTGTGGATTACAAGGCTGAGAAGCTGATGGGCGGGGGCTTCGTTGTGAACAACCCCAACGCCGTCACGACGTGCGGCTGCGGCGAGTCGTTCAAGACCGGCTGATACACTCCCTGCTCGGCTGCGCAAGTCTGGTACGTCCTCGGGTTGATGCCGCTTGGCGATGTGATTGTTGAGGCGCCGGGGGTAGGATTCGAACCCACGCGACCCGAAGGTCACGGGCTGACTGGTCCTTCGATCTCGAGTTGCGGACTTGCCTCAACGCCTAGGCAGGTTGCCCGCGCATTAACCACTCTGCCACCCCGGCTGGTTTGGTGCCCCTGGGTCGCCCCTTTAATCTCTTAAGCCGTGTAGACGGCTCCTCAAGAGGAAACCCTTGGCCTCGGGAACTGTGGGACTCTGGAGCCGCGCCTTTGCAAACTTGAGTTTGCCTGTCCGTTTGCACCGTCTTGGGGGCGGGGCAGAGGCGCCTTCGGGTAACAGATGTTTATATCAAATCCGTCCGTGGGTTGCCAACACGTGATGAAGGTCTCCCTTGTGTGGTCGAGCCCCAAGCCAGAGAGGACCATAGCCGTGGCGATGCGGAGGTGCTACAGCACGAAGACGATCGAGGAGATTGAATCTGAGTTGGAGCAGAAGGGAGCCGAGTACTGGAAGTACCTGCTGACCAAGTGCCTGCAGGACAAGTCGCTTGACGTCCTCGAGCATTTCACCCTCTCCCTGATGGTCGAGGGGATGAGCGAAGCTGAAGCGGTGAGGCTGGTCGGAGGTTTCCCCTACTCGCGGGTTTCGAGCCTTGGCGCCGACTCGTGGCTTGTCTCCCTGAATGCGAGGACTCTTGTGGAGATGTGGAGGGAGCCCGCGTCCAAGCGGTTCGCAGAGTCGGTCGTGTCAGAACTCGACTCGAAGCAGGTCTGTCCCGTCTTCAACCAGGTGGTCTTCGGGGAGAGGGCCGATGCGCGTTAAGCTGCTCTACAACACGGACCTTCCAGCGCTCAAGGCCGCAATCCAGGCCAAGGGGGCGCCCGACGACCCCGACGTGCTGCTCGACCACGTCGTCTACATGTTTGAGATCGAGGACTGCAGCCGGGTCACCACCCACCAGCTCGTGAGGCACAGGGCGGCTTCCTATGATCAGGAGTCGCAGCGGTTCTCTGCCGCCACTCGCGAAGGGGTCGTGACCCCTCCTAGCGTACAAAAGAACGAAGCGGCGCTCGGGGCCTACGACGAGGCGCTCAAGGCGGTATACTCGGCGTATGAGAAGATGGTCGCCGCCGGAATCCCCAAGGAGGACGCGAGGTACGTCCTCCCAAGCGCGATAAAGACGAAGCTGGTGATGACGCTGAACGCCAGGAGCCTGATGCATATAGTCTGGCAGAGGACCGCGCTCCAGGCCCAGTGGGAGATCAGGGAGCTTGCGAGCAAGATGCTGAGCCTCGCCAAGGAAGCCACTCCGGAGCTCTGGACCAAGATTCTGGAGCGATGAGCTTGGGCAGGGTCTTCGGCACGGCTGGGGCCAGGGGCGTGTTCAACCGCACACAGACCCCCGAGCAGGTCTACAGGCTTGCCGAGACCATCGCCTTCGCCTCGGGCAGGGGCGACTACGCAGTAGGCTGGGACGGAAGAAAGACTTCGGCTCTGCTTGCAAGAACCGTCATGGCGGCAGTCAATACGGTTGGGAGCGACGTCTACGCTTTCGGCGTCGTCCCCACGCCTGTGGTCGCCTTTGGGACGAGGTCGAAGTCGTGCATCGCGGGCTTCGCCGTGACCGCCTCCCACAACCCGGCAGAATTCTCTGGGGTGAAGGTCTTCAACAGGAAGGGGATGGAACTGCCGAAGGCCGACGAGGAGAGGATTGAGAGGGCGATGGCCGTGGATGTGATGAAGCCCTCTGGTACTTTCGGCTGGCTGAACCAGGACGAAGGAATCCTCGCCGAATATATGGCGGCCCTCGTTTCGCGATTCAGCAGGGCAGCCACCTCTCTGAACATCGCCATCGACTGCGCCACGGGCCCGGGAGGCTTGGTGACGCCTCAGGTGCTGAAGTCGCTGGGGCACAAGGTCTTCCCCGTGAACGCCCAGATCTCGTGGCGCTTCCCGGCCCGGCCCCCGGAGCCGACGGCGGGGAACCTCAGAGACTTCGCAAAGGTCGTGCCGTCGTTAGGGGTCGATTTCGCGTTCGCCCACGACGGGGACGCCGACAGGCTCGTCATGCTCGACGGGTCGGGCAACTTAATCCCTGACTCCGTGGTGGCGATTCTGGCGCTGCGAGGCCTGCACCTCTCGGGAGGCAGTGCGGTTGTCTCAGAGAGTACCTCCTCCGCCGTGGAGGAGGAGGCGACAAGGCTGGGGCTCAAGGTGCTGCGGAGCAGGGTGGGCAAGACGTTCGCCGTCCTCGAGGCGGAGGGGGGCGTTTTCGCCTGCGAACCCAGCAAGATAGTCGACCCGCGATGGGGCCTGTGGGAGGACGGCATCAACGCCGCGGCCCTGATATCGGACCTTCTTTCGCGGGAGCCCGGCATCCTTGGGAGCGTGATGGAAGGGCTGCAGTGGCGCTACCGCCAGGTGAACTTCGACGCCTCCGCGAAGATGCCCGCCCTGATGGAGAAGGCGAGAGAGACGTTCCGCAGGCTCAGGATCTCGGATGAGCGGACCCTCGACGGCTACAAGCTTGTCTTCCACGATGGCTCCTGGGTGATGTTCAGGGCGTCGGGGACCGAGCCCAAGACGCGCCTCTATTGTGAGTCGAAGGACCCCCAGCTCCTCGAGTCTCTCGTCCAGCAGGGGACGCAGTGCGTAGAATCCTCTTTATAGCGAGACCCGGTTTTCTGCCCTTCTATGCCAGACTCGAAGGCCGTCGCCAGGGTTCTGGCTACAGGTTACATCTTCGACGCCAAAGCCTTCGACATGATCAACGGACTCCCCGCCGAACTCGACGTGGATTCCTTCGTCGACCGGCTGCTGGCGCTAAAGGCGGCGGGGCCGTCCGAAGCCAGGATGATCACCGAGGAGGACGTGGCGAAGGCCCTCCCCCCCGGGTCCGCCTCCGACGGCCGGAAGGAGAGGGCGCCAGTCGAGGAAGAGGTGGAGCTTGAAGTCGTGTCCGACCCCACGCCGGCCATATCGCCCATCGAAGCGAACGAGGGTTTCAACCGGCTCTTCAGGGACCGGTACGAACGGCTGCTCGGGGTGGTGAAGGGGAGGCCAGACATGAGGGGGGTCAGCCAGATGTCGGAGGCCAAGGGGCTGCAGCAGGGGAAGAAGGCCAGGGTGGCAGGGCTTCTCGCGAGCAGGGCGAACAGGCGGAACAACGTCGAGATCACCTTGGACGACCCGTCAGGGACGGTGCGGATTGTCTGCCAGGACGACGCCGTTGCGAAGAGCGCATTGCAGGCGCCTCTGGATAGCATGGTGGTGGTTGAAGTCAGCAGGGGGAGGTCCGGGCAGCTCTACGCGAACTCGCTTGTGCTCCCCGACGTGCCGGGCAAGAGGCCAGTCGGTTCCTCTCATCGGGTGTATGCGGTCCTGCTTTCGGACCTCCACGTCGGGAGCCGCATGTTCCTCCTCGAAGACTTCAAGCGGTTCATTCAGTGGATCAACGGCGGCCTGGGGGACGTGGACGTAGTGTCCAGGGTGAAGTATCTCGTCGTCGCTGGAGACCTGGTCGACGGGGTGGGGGTCTATCCGGGCCAGGAATTCCAGTTGGCCGAAAGGGACCCCAAGAAGCAGTATGAGATGGCCGCGGAGCTGCTCAAGCAGGTCCCGCCGGGGATACAGATGGTGATATCGCCAGGGAACCATGACGCGGTCAGGCAGGCGCTGCCCCAGCCTGCGGTGGGCGCCGACATGGCCGAGTCGCTCTACGCCATGGACAACGTCAGGTGGGTCGGCGACCCGTGCTACGTCAAGCTCCACGGCGTGACCTTCCTGATCTACCATGGGAAGAGCCTCGATGATGTTATTGCGACGACCCCCGACCTGACCTACGACAACCCAACGGACGCGATGAAGCTCCTCCTCCGCTCGAGGCACCTGGCTCCCACCTACGGTAAGAGGACGGCCCTTTCACCGGAGCTCCGAGACTTCATGGTCGTCGACCCCGTCCCCGACGTCATGCATTCGGGGCATGTCCACACCTACGGGGAGCTCACCTACCGCGGGACCCTCATGGTCAACTCGGGTACCTTCCAGGGGCAGACGAACTTCCAGGTGAACATGGGGCTGGACCCTACGCCGAGCATCGTCCCTGTGATCGACCTGTCGACACTGAAGGTCATGAGAAGGAACTTCGGGGCTGCCGGCTTCGTGGGCGCCTAGAGCAGGCCCGCGAAGGTCGTGTCTTCCGAAAGCGTCTTGGCCAGCGTCTCCCCGGTGATGAGGAGCCTTATCCGCTTGGTGCGGCCCCTTCTTCCCTTGCTGACGACCGAAGCCTCGACCAGGCCCATCAGGTCAAGCTCGGCCAAGATCCCGCTCACCCTCCGCTGGGTAAGGACATCGAGGCCACTCCTCTTGCAGAGGGTGCTGTAGGCAAGGTAGAGCTCGCCGGTGTTGGTGCCGGCGTCGAACTTCGATGCCGCGAGCAATATGGCCTTGTTCTGGATTGGCAGGGAGCGGATCCCCTCCTCCACCCTGTCGTGCTCCATCTTGTCGGAAGCCCTATTCACGCACGCGTCGTCCACCTGTTTGAGCCCCTCGCGCTCCGCCACCTCCCCCGCTATCCTGAGGAGGTCGACCGCCCTCCGGGCATCGCCGTGCTCGGAGCCTGCCATGGCGGCGCAGAGGTTGATGGCGGAGTCCGAGACCGCCTTGGGCCTGAACGCCGTCCCCGCCCGCTCCGTCAGGATCTGCCTGAGCTCGTCGACCGTGTACGGCGGGAAGACCAGCTCCTCCTCGCTCAGGCTGCTCAGGACCCTGGGGTCGAGACCCTCCTTGAACCTGAGGTCGTTTGAGATCCCGACGATGGAGAGGAGCCCAGGCGCAAGCCTTTCGCTCGACCTGGTGAACTCGTAGAGTATACCGTCGCCGAACGTCTTCACCAGATAGTCGATTTCGTCCATGACCAGTATGACGTCGGCCCGTTTCGACCTGACCTCGGCGAAGATTCTGCTGACGACTTCGCCAATCGACAGCCCGGTGAAGGGGATTTGTTTCTCTGGGGGGAGGTCGAGGAACTTGGCGAACTCCGCCAGCGTCCGGTACTCGGTGTTTGCGAGCCTTGTGTTCACGTATGCCACTAGCAGGTGCCCCGTGCCGGCCTCCTTCTTGAGCCGGGCCAGAACGTAACGGGCTACCGCAGTCTTCCCAGTCCCAGTCTTGCCGTAGAGGAGCAGGTTGGAAGGTTTGGAGCCGTGGAGGACTGGCGCCAAGACTTGGGCCACGGATTTGATTTGGCCGTCGCGGAAGGGGAGCTTCTCCGGGATGTACTCAGGGCTGAGGGCGCTGCGGTCCACGAACAGAGCCTTCCCTTCCTTTGCCCGGCGAAAGATCTCGTCAATCGTCCCAGACATGAGAGAACAGTGGAAACACTGGTTAGATAAGGCCTCCGCCCCTGGCTTTCCTCTGTTTCCTCTGTTTGGCCCGCCTGTAGTTATTGTTTCATTTACGCTAGTAAGGGGCCCGCTCTTGAATAGCGGTATCGTTTGGATAAGGCTTGGGGTCTACAAGAGAAGCAGCAGAGGGTGACACAGAGCGAACACAACACCAAACCACACAGAGAGGATCCTCCACTGGAAAGGGAGGGGTCGGGGGTCCGCTGTGAACTAGTTGTGAAGGATACCTAAACGAGGGCTAGGTCCAGGCCCCTATGTTTCCATTGGAGCCGGTGATTCCCCAACGAGCAAAACAAACCCAATTCCGACCCCACCACTTCCAGTGGAGCCATTGGACACCTACTCGGGAAATCCCATTTGTGAACAACGGTGAACGGCCCCCCCGCTCTCATTTGGTAGTCAAACAATGTTCGCAGCGAGTTCACAAGTTCACACCGTCACTCAATTTAACAGACTCAGGCCCTCAGACGCGGGCCGATGAGGAAGCGCGTCAGGATTGAGCTGGAAGACGAAGACGGCACCAAGTACGCGCTAACACTCGAAGGGAAGCTCTCCCGTGAGAAGCTGATGAAGGCCGCAGACATGCTCGAGATCATGGACGTGCCGCTGGAGCATGGCCACCCCAAGGCCCCCGACGAAGGGACCTTCTTCGGAAAGGTGATGATCTTGGTGGAGACGACTTTCTCCGCCGGGGATTTCTCCTCAGCTGACGTGGCGAGGGAGTTCGAAGAGAAGTACGGTCAGCCGGTGAGGCTCAGCACGATATCGACCTACCTGTCGCGTCTCGCGGAAAGGCAACACATCAAGAGGGAGCGGTTCGGGAACTCCTGGGTGTACAGGCGAGCCTACCTGAAGACGAACCAACTGGCGGAAAGGTAACGCCGGACTCACTCAAGCAAACAAATCTCACCATTGAGACCCCGCGACAGGGGCTCATGATTCAATCCACTGCGGTCTGTCCGCTACTAGAAATCATACCATTCGAATCGCTTCTTCGCAGCCATTTCTAGGAAGATTCGCATTGCCTCACGGGTCTCCTCTTTTGAAAGCCCCTTCTTTTCGAGCTGGGCCATCACTTCTTGGAACTGGAGGGCAAGAGGCGCCACCAGGTTGACCTCACTCGGGACTTGATCTCTAACCAGTTTACCATCTTGGTACACCTGGAATCTCCTTTTTTCCACCCATCTCTCCCCAGAATAAGACACATCCAATTCGCAGTGTAACTGTTCCGAGACACTGCTTGCCTTCTCGGCAGATCCAGAGAGGATGTCTCCAATCAACCCCTTCTCGTATATCATGTGCCCCTCCTTCTCGAGAGACACATTGAGGAATTTCTGACCGACTACCCTGGCTACATTGCGATTGAATTCCACCTTGTTCGGAAGTTCCCGTGAATTTGAGTCGAGACCGAACAGGTACACAAGCTTGTCACGAACCATTTGAAGGAAGGCCTCAGCCTGTTGTTGCGATTCACACGTCTTCACAAAGTACAAACTCAGGCGCTGTCGCTCTAGTAACTGACTGCAGTCGCGAAACATACGGATAGAACACCCGAGCTTCCTCAGCTCGGAGACCTCTGCGCCGAGAACGCCTTCGGGCTGCTCTCGCCCCGATGCGTTGTCATCGGAATCGGACAAGCGCAAGTTCTCTTCCAAAAGGAACCCACTCGTCGTATACACGTACCTCCCACCGGCTCTTAATCTCCAACAACTGTTACCCCTAATGTACTTCTGGCTGTCGAAGACGCCCTTGCAGGATGACGGAAACGAACTCAGTTTTGATTCAACTTCCTTCATGGTGGCACCTTCGACGGATATCGACAGAAACCACGGGCTCCACGCTTTCCGAATCTCCAATGCTCCGTCCTTCTTGAGAAGGTCGCAGACGTGGTCCACCGCTTCTTCGCTTTGGCTGTAGAAGCAGGAAATGGCGGTCTTCCCCTCGTGATAGACGAGTGGGTCCTCGAAGTCCTTATCGAACTCTTTTCGGCTGAACGGATCATCCACCCAGTTCTGCACGACTTCGACGGCCCACATGGCGTCCTTGGCAGTCGGGAATTCTGCAACCACCAACACGTCCGAGCTGTGGCTCGAGGCGTGCGAGTACCACACCCTAACCATTTTCCATCAGTCCGGATGAGAGAGGAGCGCCGACGAGCTCCCGCATATGATTGTACACCGACTGAAAATCGCCGAAGCTACTTAGCTTTACCCTATGCGATGAGAAGCTGTCGGGCTTGACGAACCCGTCGTGGGTTATCATAGCGAACCTGCTGCCGCCCCCCTCCTCGATCCAGGGCTGTGCGAACATCACACTCTTTCCTTGCAATTCCATCGCTATCGCAGCGTCTACCTCGAATGCGACGCTGGGGTACATCCTAATCAACAAAGCCAGTTGGTCGATGTCTTCCCGGGTCGGAGTCATAACGCCATTGGCTCGGCCGACCGGTTTGCAGGACAGAATCAGGAAGTCTTCTATCCCTGCCGCGACCCCGGCCCTAATTATCCTGTCGACTTGGTGAAAGCCTCCACGAAAGAGGAGGGTGTTGATCCCGATTGAGACACCTCTGCCAAGCAGTTTCACGGCCTTGCCAATTTCCCCTTCGGACCATACACTGACCCTCAACTGCCCGAAGTGTCCCTTGAGCGTCTCCAAGTCTTCGCCAGTCACAAGATCCCCGTTTGTCGTTGCCCCCACATCAAGCCCAGTGGAGTCCCAAATGTCCCGGCACAGATTGGCGAAGCGGGGGTAAGTGAACGGCTCTCCGCCCCCCAGCGCGAGGCCGAGGACGCCGTATTCATCGAGTGCCTTGGCGAGGTCCAGAACCCTGTCCCTCATCCAAAAGCCCTCCACTGGGAACCCAGGACCTGACGCCGCGTAGCACCACCTACATTCTCTGTTGCAACGGTTGGTAATCGCGAGAGCTACGTACAGCGGCTTCTGCCAAATCGCGTCTTTCTTCTTCAGCTCGTCGAAGAGGACATTCAACCCTGTTCGTCTGTCGAAGATCAGAAGGCCTTCAGGTGTTTCAATCGACTTCATTCACACGCGCTTCCGAAGGAAACATCCATGTTCAAGATAAACCTCACCAAGACTTAAGAG
>DATFYP010000015.1:0-13575 GCA_035314985.1 Nitrososphaerales archaeon | reverse complement strand
GGTACAGCGAGGCGTAGGGGACGAGAATCCTGTCGGTGCCAGGGCTCAGGAGCACGGAGGTGCCATAGAACACCAGGATGAGGCTAGCCGCGGAGAGCTCCAGCGAGCCTGCGGAATAGCTCGAAAAGGCGAGCGGGAAGGCAGTGAGGGCGAGGCCGAGGACCCTGACACTGGGCCTTGAAGTCACCCCCCGCTCTCGAACCAGGATGGCGTGGAGGTCCTTCCAACGCAGCAAGAAGAGGACCCCGAGCAGGGCCGCGAACGGAAAGGCGGGGAAGGCGGTCCCGAATGTGTCGTCCAACGACCCGTTGAGGAGGAGAAAGAAGGTGTAGACCTGGGTCTGGTAGACGAGGAATGAAACCGATGTGGCCAGGGAAACCCAGGCAGCGAATCTCAGGACGCCGCTGTCGGGGCGGCTCAAGACCTACTGTCTCTGTTGATTGGCCCTTCTCGCCAGCATGAAGGTCGCCACCATCGCGACGGTGACGAGCAGTGTCACTCCGATCTGCATTGGGAACTCCGGGATCCCGCCTCCCCCGCCGGTCTGAGAAGTCTGGCCAGTCGGAGTGGTCTGGGTGGTCGGAGTGGTGGATGTGGTGGAGGGATTGCCGGTGGAGGGCGTGATGACGGTCACGGTGTTGTCTCCAGAATTGGCCACGTACACCTTGCCGTTGGCCGAGTTCACGGCTACCGCCGAGGGGGTGTTCCCCACGGTTACGTTGGCGACGACGGCATTCCTGGAGCCGTCGATGACGGAGACGGTCCCGTCGCCACTGTTGGCGACGTAGACAAGGTTCCTCGCCGTGTCTACCGCCACGGCCGAAGGCGCGACGCCTACGGTTATGTTGAGGAGGACTGTGTCCGAGGACGCCTGCAGCACGGAGACGGTGTTGTCGACGTTATTGACGACGTAGGCGAGCCCCGTGTTCGGGTTCAGCGCTATCGCCTGGGGCGAGTCGCCCACCGAGACGTTGGCGGTGACCACGTTGTTGGCTCCGTCGACGACGGCGACGTTGTTGTCAGCTCCGTTCACTACATAGACGGTATTGGTCTTGTTGTTGATGGCGATCGCGTCCGGAGAGTTCCCGACGCTGATGTTGGCAACAACCGAGTTCGTCGCCCCGTCGATCACGGCGACGTTGTTGTCCCCGGTGTTCACCACGTAGACCTTGTTGTTCGCCGAGTTCACGGCGACGGCAATCGGGTTGGTCCCGGTTGAGATGTTGCTCACGAACTTGTTCGACCCGTCGATGACGGCGACGTTGTTGTCATCCTGGTTCGCCACGTAGACATTCCCCGTCGAGGGGTTGACTGCAACCGCCACCGGGTTGGTCCCTACCGTCACGTTGGCCACTCCGGCGTTGTTGCTCCCGTCCACGACGGAAAGGTTGCTGTCGGCGTTCTCGACCACGTAGATCTTGTCGGTCGCTGGATTGATCGCAACTGCGTTCGGCGAATTGCCCACTCCAAATGCTGTCGAGGGGTAAGAGTACGCCAGCGTCGAGGGAACTGCGGCAAATGAGAGCAGCAGCATCATGCCCAGAACGGCGATGGCAATGGAACTCAGGAGGCGCTTGTTCACGGTTCGAGCGGGCGACGCGAATGGCATTGGCACACCCAACCTGCGTTGGATATAAAAGTCGTTCTAAAGGCGCGCATGAACGACTGGGAGTCCGGGACGCTCCAGGAGAGATCCGGGAAGGCGTCACGACCCCGAGACGGGCCCCATGGACGGAGGGCGCTCCGACAGCCTCTTCCTCACGCAAACCTTAATGATTTCACAAGAAGGAGGGGGGGAGAAATGGCCTCGAGAACGCTCCTTCCGCTGACGGCAGGCTCCAACTCCCTTGAGGGTAGAGCAGTAGAACCATCGTCATTGACCGAGGGGGAGGGGAGCTCGCTGTCGACCTCCACCCCCTGGAAGAGGCCTCTGGGGCTGGTGGTATTCATAGGAATCTGGTGTGCCGTAGCCGTCTACAACTTCTACATCGCGGACGCGATGTTCGGGCCAGAGGCTGCGCTCGCCGGGGGGTCGGTCGGACCTGCGTCGACCTATTCCCTTCTCGTGCAGGACCTGACCCTTAGGATCTTTCTCCAGGTCATCTCGGTCGTCCAGCTCGGCGTCGCATACTGGCTCTGGAGAGGGAGCTCCTTCTCCTACATCGCCGGACTCGGCATATCGGCCCTGGACCTCCTCACGGTCGGAAGCTTATTCGTGCTCTACTATCTGGCGCCCAAGGGCGACCAGTTGAGGACTCCCTTCCTCTACGAGAACATGGCCTTGATACTGGCGTTCACGGGTCTGACGTGGCTCTACCTGAGCAGGCCCAAGGTCAGACGCTACCTCACCCGGTGGGCCTAGCATCAGGACGACACCTCCCCCACCCGAGGTCGGCGCAGGGCCAAATGGAATCCCGCTTGCAACGTTATTAACGGCCTCGGCCGCCGACCGAGGTGCTCGATGCAGAACAAGATAGTCGCCGTCGTCGCGGTCGTGATGGTTGCGCTCGGGGCATCTGCCACCTACGGGTGGCTCGCGCTGGCCCCGCAGCCTCAGCAGACCGTCACCCGCCTGAACGTGGGGAACCTGCTCTTCATGCAGGTCGGTGCCTCGTTGTACTTCGCCGACGAGGTTACCGCCCAGACCGTGGTCCCGAGCAACGGGTACAGCTACTTCACCAACAGCTCGATAACCTTCTACGGGGTGAAATTCCAGTCCGTCTGTCCCACGTCGATCATCGGATGTCCAGGCGCCTCGAACAGCACCGGGGCGACGAGCGTCGGGATTCCCGGGACCTTCACCAAAGTGACCATCAGCTTCCCGGACGCGAAGAGGGAGACCGTCACCGGGGGGGTGGCATACCAGGTTTTCGCCACGTACGTCACCAATCACAGCGGCCCCAGGGCTGGGGTCGCCTTCGAGTACATCTCCCTGACCAAGACATACAGGGTGTTCCTTCTCGTCACCCCGTACTCTCTGCCGCAGATAGGGGCTTGATCCAGCTCCTGGACGGGCCGGCTCAGCCTGCGACAGTCTGAAACGGTGCGGCCTGGTCGAGCCTCCTCAGAGACCTGGCTGACACGGCGGCGAACGCGCAGCCGAACATTATGAGCCCGGAGGCCAGAATTCCGTTGGCCACGCCCACCCAGCTGACCATGAAAGCGCCGAAGACGACGCTGACCGGGGCAGTGATGAAGTCAATGAAGCGCCTGAACCCCAGCGCCCTGCCGAGCATGTCCTTCGGGACAGTCTCCTGGTAGTACGTTGTGCCGACGATGTCGAAGAACGGAAGCGCTAGGCCGAAGACTGCCGTGGGGGCGAGGGCCCAGATGAGATTGGACGCGAACGACACCATGGTCACGCCGGCCGCCGCCACCAGCATCGAGACGATGACCGCAGTCCTCCGGCGAGACAGCCTCCCCCTCCTGGCCAGGGTCAGAGTCCCGCAGAGGAACCCCGCGGAACTAACCGCTCCGAAGAGAGCGTAACCGACCGGCCCCGCCTTGAGGACGTCCCTGGCGAAGACCAGCACGTAGACGTACCAGAAGGCGCCGAGCCCGAAGTTCAACCCCGACGTAAGCACGGAGATCATCACAAGCTCCATCCTCCCCCTGAAGTACCTGAACCCCTCCATGAAAAGGCTGGACCAAGGAGGCCCTTCAGCCGTCGGAGGGGCCTGCGGGAGGACCACAAAGAACAGGGCAACGACGAGCACCGCGAAGGAGAGGCTGTCGATCAGAAAGGGGACCGCGATCCCGAAGGCGTAGATCGCCAACCCGGCGAGGGCAGGCCCCACGATGCTGTTCCCCTGGAAGACCGACTCGAAGAGGGCGTTGGCCGTCAACAGCTCTCCTTTCTCGACCACGGCGGGGAGAAGCGCGTCGCTCGCAAGGTCGAAGAAGGCGCCGAGGGCCCCGACGGAGGCGGCGACCACGTAGATCAGGACCGACGTCGCCGACCCCAGCAGCGCCGTGGCGCCTATGACTGCAAAGAGTATCATGCGACAGGTCTCCGTGCCGAGCATGATGCTCCTTCGGTTCCACCTGTCCACGTAGACCCCTGCGTACAGCCGGACCGCGGCTCGCGGAAGCATGAAGACCACCCATGTGAACGCCAGGCTGAAGACCGAGCCGGTTATGCCGTAGACCAGCCAGGACAGCGCGAGGTTGCCGAAGTAGTCGCCGAGGTCTGAGAAGCCCCTGCCGCCGAGGAGGAGGTCGAAGTTCCTCTTCGCCAGGACCGTCCTGTAAGAGGGGCGCTCGACGGCTGCCAACTATACCTCTGAGATGATACACGGACTCAAACCTATTTATCCTGTGCGTTGTAATGAACTCCGACGCACCGCAGACGTGCTAATCACCCGCCCGCCCGACGGAGAGCAGGGGCATTCAATCCGCTTGAACGGTCGCCGCCGTAGCCCCCGGACAGCAAACCTGATAAGAGAAGGCTGCGTCATAAGAGGCCCATGGGAATCGAGCGCCCGGCGCCCTTCAGGGCTGCAGTCTGTGCGACAGGACGCGGCGGGTCAGCGAGCGCGCTCGAATGCACGCGCATTTCGGCTGAGTGGGGAATCCCGCGAGAGCGGAGGCGAGGTACCGAATGATCCCCCGTCGGACAAGGCTCGGCACCCAGGCGGCCGTCCTCCTGATTCTCGGCCTATTCCTCGGATCCCTGCCTGCCACCCCGAAGGTTTACGCGCAGACGCAGATCCCGGTCGGCAACGAACCGACTGGAATAGCATACGCCGATGCCAACAGGCTCTTGTATGTAGCAAACTCCCTCGACAACACGATATCGGTCGTGAACGCGTCCACCGCGACGGTGATAAAGACCATCCCGGTCGGGGTACGCCCTGACGCCGTTGCCTACTCCACCCGGACCCTCAATATCTACGTCGCCAACGCTGAAGACAACGACGTCACGGTCATATCGACCGCCACCAACAACGTAATCAGCGGCCACTCGACGATTCAAGCCGGCTCGGGGCCGAGCGCCATGGTCATCTCCACTTCCAGCAATGAGCTCTACGTCGCCGACGCGGACGACGGAAACGTTACGGCCATCGACCTATCGAGCGGCGTGGCGATTAGGAACATTACAGTGGGCGCCGACCCCACTGCCATGGCCTACGATCCCTCGAACAATGCGATATACGTCGCCAACTCGGGGGACGGCACGGTTTCCGTCATAGACACCAAGGGCGGCGCCGACACTGTGATAAACACCACCCAGGTGGGGAACAACCCGCGCGCCGTCGTCTTCGCGCCATCCTTCAATGGGATAGGGGCGGGGGAAGTGTATGTTGCAAATGCCGATGATAACACCGTCTCTGTGATCAACTCCGCGTTCCACGTGATCAAGAACATCTCTGTCGGCAACGACCCTGTCGCGCTGGAATATGCCCCTTCCAACAAGGTCGTGTACGTGGCCGACTTCCTCGACAACAACGTCACCTTGATCTCTACCGCCAAGAGAAGCGTCTTCAGAAACGTGACGGTCGGCCAGGGGCCCGCGGCGCTGACATTCGACCCGCAGACTAAGGATGTCTACGTCGCCAACTTCGGGGACAACACGCTGAGCGTGCTTCCCACGTTCATGACTTCAGCCGCTTGCGCCTCGGACTCGACAACGGTGGGCAAGGCCGTACGCTGCACGGCCACAGTGATCGGGACCACGCCGTTGGGGAAGGTCATGTGGAGCAGCAGCGGCACCGGCAAGTTCCTTTCGTCAGCGTGTGCGATCAGGGCAGGATCGTGCAGCGTGACGTACATCCCAACCTCGCCAGGCTCGCCTGTGACGCTCAACGCGAGCTATCCGGGCGACAAGCGCAACCAGGCCTCGTTCGGAACGGTCAACATCCGGGTCAACATGAGAGTTCCCAAGGTCGCGGCCTCCTGCGTCCCGGCCTCCACCAGGGCGGGGGCTGCAAGGCTCGTGAAGTGCACGGCGACTGTCGTTGGTTACGTGCCCACGGGGGCCGTGGTCTGGTCACAGTTCGGGGCGGGGTCCTTCTCATTCACGCACAGCTTCTGCCTCCTGGCGAAAGGGCGCTGCTCGGTGACGATGACTGGGGAGACCCCCGGCAGGGCCCTCATCCAGGCCGTGTACGGCGGCGACCTGAACAACACATACGGCTCCAAGAACACGACGATGACGGTGCTCATCGGGAAGCCGACACTCTCCGTGAGCTGCGCGTCCGGGCCGAGCCTTGTCAGAGGCGGCAACACGACGTGCACCGCGACCCTGAAGCACTTCGCGGTCTCGGCGCTAAACGAGACGGTCATGTGGCTCAAGGCTTCCGGAACCGGCCAGGCCACCTTCTCCATGCAGACGTGCACGATTTCGCCGACCGGATCATGCTCAGTCAGTATCACAGGAACCGCAGCAGGAACCGTGAGGGTCAAGGCCGCCTATGGGGGCGACCCGAACAACCTGTTTGCCTTCGGGTACTTCACCGTGACGGTAAGGAAGCCAGCGTAGTCGACGCCAGTCCTGCATGGCAGGTCGTGCCCGACGCAGCCAGCAGAAGGTCGGCCACCATACTTTGGCCTGTTCGGAGGTCAACGCACCCGGGAGCCGGCGGTGCCCTGTCTGGAGGCTCAACTGGCGAGGCTGGAGGGCGCTCTTACGCCAGCCCGAGCCTCTTCACGAGTTCGAGGTATCTGGGCTCGGCACGGATTCGGTCGAAGTCCGGGTCGTAGGTGATGCCTATGAGTCCATCCTCGCCCCGGGAGTATGAGCGTTCCAGCCACTCGAACCCCTTGTCGTTCGCGCCCAGGTAGAAGTGGAACATGGCGACCACGTAGGCGTTGAGGCCGGCTTCCTGGTAGTGGGCTTCGAGCTCAGGGAGAGACCTCCTGATCGTCTGCTCGTCACCCACCGCATAGGCGCACATTATCTCCGCTGCCGTCCTCGCAAGAGGAAACGTCGCCTGCAAGAGCTGTACGTAGGTCTCTGCCTCGCGCCTCATGTCGTCATACATTCCCAGCTTTCCGTAGGTCATCGCAACGTCCCCGGCTCCGGCTTTCAGCCCCAGCTCCACGGCTCTCCTGTATGGCTCAAGCGCCTTGGCGTAGTCTCTCTTTGAGAAGAAGTAGTACCCGTGATTGTGGTTGATTATGGGCGACAGCGGGTCGAGCTCCACTGCCTTCTCTATCTGTTCGAGGGCCTCGTCCCACCTCAATTGAGCCAGCAAGACCCACATGTACCACTGGTGGGCCGTCGCGTAGCTGGGCTTCAGCTCGATCGCTCTCTTGAACTCCTCCTCCGCCTGCCGAACGTTGTACTCGAACAGGAGGGTCAGCCCTTTCGTGGTGTGAGCCTCCGCCAGCCCCGCATCAAGCTCGAGTGCTTTGACGACCATCTCCCTCGCCCTGGCCAGGTTCGCCTCGAGGTCGATGTTCCACTGACGGAGCCCAAGGCAGCAGTCAGCCAGCCCCGCATACCCGAGGGCGAAGCCGGGGTCTTCCTTGATGGCCTGCTCGAAGCACTCTCGGCCGTTGATGAGCCCTTCACGGGACCTCGTGTTCCACAGGTATCGCCCCTTCAGGTAGAGCGAGTAAGCCACCGTGCTTTCCGTCGGCCTCCTCTCGAGACGCTCCTTCTCGGGGGAAAGGACCCTGACTCGGAGCGCGTCCGCGATCCGCCTGGCGACGTCGCTCTGGACGGCAAACACGTCATCGAGCTCCCGGTCGTAGCTCTGGGCCCACAGATGCTTGTCCTTGAGCACGTCGATCAGCTGGGTCGTGACCCTGATTCGGTTCCCCGCCTTCCTGAAGCTCCCTTCGAGGACCGCCCCGACCCCGAGCTCCCTGCCGATCTCTCCGACCTTCTTCTTGGTCCCCTTGTAGCCCATTACCGAAGTCCTTGAAATGACGCTGAGGCCACTAATCCCTGAGGCCGTTGAAATGACCTCCTCGGTGATCCCGTCCGCGAAGTACTCGTCGTTGGGGTCAGGGCTGAAGTTGGCGAAGGGCAGGATGGCGATCCGGTGCCCGTCCACTTTGGATTCCGTTTCGCCCTCTCCCTCCCAGGGGAGGACCACCCTGAAAACCTCCAGCGGTCCGCTGACGTTCTTAAGCTCCTTCTCTCCCAGGCTCTCCAGTGGGAACTCGAGTTTGTTCTTGACCTGGTCGTACACCTGCTCGCTGATGCAGATCCCCCCGGGCAACGCAAGAGGCTCAATCCTCGAGGCGACGTTCACCGAGTCGCCGTAGACGTCGCCCTGACTGTGGATGACGTCGCCGACATGGATCCCGACGCGCATGAGGACGCTCTTGCCTTCAGGGCGACCGGCGTTCATCTCGTGCATCGACTGCTGGATGTCGAAGGCGCACCTCACGGCATCCAGAGCGCTTGCGAACTCGACCAGGAACGCGTCCCCGATGGTCTTCACCTCCCTCCCGTTGTGCTCCGTGAAGATCGGCCGGATGCGCCTCCGGTGCTCTTCTAGCAGTTGCATCGCGAGGGCCTCGTTCTTCTGGGATAGGGCGGTGTACCCGACGATGTCGGTGAACATTACGGCGGCGAGTCTGCGCTCCCCATCTTGCAAGCTGTGAATCCTTGCCTATCGGATAGTCTCGGAGATAAAAACCGTTTGCGGCGCGCCGCCACCGAATCGACGGGCTCTGCCCTCTGGAAGGCCCAGAGGGGTCCGCTCCTAAACGGATCAGGAGAATGAATTCCCGGACGCGGCCTAGTCGTCCGGAATGTCCTCGGTAGGGCTCTTCGCCGGTTCCCTCTTCACGTACTTCGGTCCATAGAGCTGGCGCCCCGTTGCGTTGAGAGCCGCCCATTGGAACAGGTCGGGGTCCTCCTTGGCGGAAGCCTCCCCCTTCTTCCTGTTGGTCATACAGCCCAGACAAATCGTGAGGCGTGCGATATACGCGTTGCGCGCAGCAGGAATCACCTGATGCCTGGGGGCCCGCAGGGGCTTCCTCAAGCAGGCCGGGAGAGTGATTCCGCGACTCGCTGGTCGCTTTCCGAGACATCGCTTGGGTCTAAATAGCATGGTCGCCGAGTTGTCTGGGACAGTTGAAGTTGGATTCTAGGGAACCCCCAGCACGGCAGACTGTGCCGAGGAAGAGCCATTCGAGAATTGGAGCAAGAAAGGCCGTGATCTTTTTCATAGCTGCCTTGATCGTCCTGGCCGCAGGCACCTACTTCATTAGTGTCAGAAACTCCAACGTCCTCATACCGTCAGGCACGAGACACATCATACGTGGCGGCTCGGCCTCCTCCGATGAGATTCAGATGAATTCTGCAGGGACGATAACAGGCGCTTTCTCATCCAATTCCTCATTGAATTTCTACATCATGACCGACACTCAGTACAGCAACTATCAAGGTGGCGAGTTCGGAGCAGTCGTCATCGCCAGAGGCTCGGAACTCACAGTCCCCTCGAGGAGTCACTCCTATGAACCGATCAACGCCTCTCGGGCAGGCTCTTTGTCGGGCGAATTTCTAGCTTCGGATCCCGTTTCCTTCTACCTGATGACGCCTGCCCAGTTCAGCACATACAACCGAACGGGCTCTGCACCGAGCTACGTCTTCGTTGGGTCAGGGACTGCCATTACAATTTTGACGGACATCCAGGCTGGCTCGTATTACGCGGTGTTCGAGGCGGGCACTTCAAGCAGCACAATCGTGGAGGTTGCAAGACCGATCCAGGTTGCATACGCCATCCCCTCTTCTGACTACGTCTTTGCGAGCACAAGTCTTGGGGCCTTTTCAGCGAACGTGGGCCAAGGAAAATATGACCTCTTGTGGATCAATCCCCAGGCAGGGAATGCGAGCCTGGTCATAACCCAGGACATTAGGGCAGGCTAGACAACAACTCAAGGGTGCCCCGGTTCCTCGCGCGCGCATTGGCAGGATTTCTGAGATAGCCTGAATCAGGCTTTTTTGAGCCAGCAGAGTTCATTCTGAGCTAGCTGTCAGCGGGCCCGGAGGGATTCGGACCCTTGGCGCCTAGTAGCAAGACTCCTACTCTACTGACAGTTCACGAAGTAGGAATCAAGAGCCATGACCCAAGGATGCGCCCGGTGGTAGGAATGACCAATCAGTAGGAATTCTTTAATATCAGGAATCGAACCATGAACGTATGGCCAAAGAGGTGGCAGTCACAAGACGTGGACAGACCACCATCCCAATCGAGATTAGGCAGAAGTTGGGAATTCATGAGGGGTCCAGGCTAAGAGTAGATGCCGAAGGTGAGAAGGTCGTGTTCACGAAGTTGCCCTCTCTGATCGACTTGGCAGGAACGAGCAGCATGAGCAAGGACGAGGCCTTCAAGCGGCTCGACGCCTTGAGGGAAGAAGGCTGATGCTCTTCGACACGCGTTACTTCTGGGCAGTCTTCACCTCCAAGAATCAACAGACGACGAATAAGCTGAAAGATCTTCTGGACAGGTCGAAATCTCCTTTCGTGTCATCAATTACCATCTACGAAGTGTCCAAGTTGACGCTTGCGAACGAAGGCAGAGCCGTAGCCGACCTGCGCGCAGACACAATCGAGAAGGAGTTCAATGTGGTAGAAGTAGACTCCGAAGTCGCCAAGGAGGGGGCTGACATCAGCTACCGACTGAGAATCCCGATGGCTGACGCCTTGATCATGGCCACGGCGAAGCGACTCCGCTTGCCGTGTGTAACCGACGACCCTCATTTCTCTGAAGTGAAGACTCTCTGGGTTTGAGCGGGCCCGGAGGGATTCGAACCCTCGGCCTCTGGTTCTTGAAACTCCAGCTCCGCAGGCTGACGCCCTGATCCGTGCTAGGCTACGGGCCCAATCCCCCTCGACTTCGGCGTATAGTTATGTCTTAGGCAGCAGTTGAAAGTGCTTCCTTGATTCTTGCGGAGACCAGGCTTGGTCCAGCGTCGACCACGTATGGGCCAAGGCGAGGACCCCTCTCCACCCCTAGTAGGATGGAGTAGATCACTGGGAACAGCTCGCCGGGCTTGAGGCCGCTCATCTTGGCCGATTCGAAGGCGAGGTTCTGCACCTCGTCCGGGGTCCGGCAGTTGGGAAGGCCCTTGACGAACACGGCGAGAGCCTTCCTGGCGTCGGGACCGATCTTCGCTCCGTGCAGCTCGCGCTTCCCCTTTCTTCCTGCGAACGCAGCCGCCCACCCTATTCGCCGGGACAGCTCCTCGGTCTCCGATTTGACCAGCCCGTAGGCGGCGAGCCTCTTCCAGACGAAGCCTTCGGAGTCGCGCTCGGGGGCGACCGAGGCGAGCTGCTCAAGCAGGCGGTAGGGGACGTGGACTCCAGGCGCGTCAGGGACCTTGAGGAGGACCGCGTACTCGTAGAGCCCCCGCTGTTTCGCGTCCTTCATGGGGTTGGGGTCCTTCCTCTTGGAGAAGTAGTAGTCCTCCAGGCCGTCGAACTCGTCCATGTAGAGAGGGATGTCATCCACCGAGACGCTCCTTGCCCCGACTATCCTCTTGTACATCAGGAGGCGGAGGCTCTCGGGAGAGGCGTACTGGAGCCATTCGGTAGGGGTGAGAAGGTTGCCGACCGACTTCGACATCTTCCTCCCTGACTTGTCCTGGAAGAGCTCGTACTTCGCGTGGTAGGGCGGGGGGAACTTCAGCGCGTGCTCAGCCACCCAGTCGTTGATCTTCACGGAGTCTGTCAGCTCCTTGCCGTAGGCCTCGAAACGGATGTCCAGAGCCGCCCACCTCGCCGCGAACTCGACCTTCCACATCAGCTTCCCGTTCCCCTCGGAGACCTTGGCGTCACCCTCGAAGCCGCACCCCTTCAGGAACTTCTCCCCAAGCTCCGTCCCTTCGCATTTGTAATGTACCTGGTCATGGCGAGGGTCGAAGGTCAGGGACTGGGTCGTGTAGATGCGCCCGCACTGGCCGCAGACAGGCGTGTATGGCAGGCGCCCCTCGTACTTCGACTGGCCCACGAGCTCGTTGATCTTCTTCCCTATGGCCGCCGAGTGCTTGAGGATCGTCCTGATCTGTTCGTTGAGGACGCCGGACTTGTACGCCTCTGAGCCACTCTGGAACCTGTACTCTATCCCCAGCTTGTCCAGCGAGTCCCTAAGGACGGCACCGACGTGCTCGGCGTAGGTGGAGTGGCACTTGAACGGGTCAGGGATTCGCGAGACCGGGTGCGCGATGTACTCCTTGAGCCACGCTGGGAAGCCGGACGGGACCTTCCGCAGCCCGTCGAAGTCGTCAGAATAGGCGATAAGCTCGGACTTGAATCCTGCCGTCTCCAGCGCAAGCTTGATCCCATAGCTCCTGATGGCGTCCCCCACGCTCCCGATGTGCGGGAGCCCGGAAGCGCCTAGCCCGCTCTCGACCCGCATGAGCGAAAGGCGTCTCCCCAGCTTCTTCTCCCTGGCGACGACCTCGGAGGCGACCTTGTCCAGCCACGTTCCGCGGCCGATTACGCTGACCTTTTCCAAGCTTCTGTGTTGGCAAGATGGGCTGTGGTAATTAGGCCTTCGGCCTTTCACCGCGCCGACGGCGGCCTACCCGGTAACCCTGCGCCTTAGCGACAGGTACGCAACCACGATGAAAGCCGTCAAGATAGCAACGCCTGGAAGCTGCGCCGGGAATTCAGGGATTCCGCCTCCGCCTGCGGGCGCTCCCGTGCCTGACGTGGCAGAGGTCGAGGAAGAGCTTCCTGCGGTACTGGTGGAGGTGCCCTGCGAGGTGACAGTCAGCTGTGCCGCGGTGGAACTGGGCTGGTGAACCATGTCTCCCTCGTAGGTCGCGTTGAGCGTGATCGTGCCCCCGGCTGACGGAGCGGCGTAGGATATCGCGCAGGATCCCTTCGAGAGAGTGCAGATGCCCGAGAGTGCGAAGACTCCGCCGGCCTTCCCGTCGCTCCAGGCCAGGGCTCCGGTCGGCAACGCCTTTGCCCCCGTCGACGTGTCAACGACGGTGGCGTTTATCGAGATGGTCTGTTTGGCGCCTACGGACGAGGTACTGAGCCTGATTGAGGTGGCAGTGGTCCTTAGAGACGAGCAGCTCACGATGGTCACGGGGTTGCCGGTGAGCGTCCCGGGGGTGTACATCACTGCCCTGCAGTACTTGGTGATCGCGGCGCCATTGTTCATCGCGCCCGCGTTGTTGGTGTAACTGAAGCCGTAGAGGCTGATGTTGCCTCCTTTGTTGTTGTTGATGGTGGCGCCAGCGGAGTTGTCTACGGTGCCCAGATTGTTCAGGATGTTGGCGGTGTTGATTGCCCCGCCCTGCACGTTGGTCAGGGTCCCTCCTGCCTCAATGTAGAGTCCTCCGAAGTTCCCGAAGACGCCGGCATTGCTCATTTTCCCTTGGGTGTCCACGCGGACGACGGCAGGCAGTGACAGCCTCATGGAGCCGGAACTGTCAAGCGACCCGTTAATGTCCACGGTCCCCGCGTCGATATTGAGCGATGCCTCCTGGGCGACGTTCAGCGTCCCCGAGTCGACCAGGGAGCCAGACGTTGCGAGCAACCCTCCGGCGCCGTTGGCAACAGTAGCACCATGGAATATCTTGAAGTTGCCTGAATTGCGGATGATCCCGGTGCTGTTCACGGCCCCGCGCGGGTTGACTCTTATTGAGGCGCCCGCGCTG
>DATFYP010000014.1:0-2567 GCA_035314985.1 Nitrososphaerales archaeon | reverse complement strand
CCTCAAGGGGATGGTCGCCAAGCTGGACTCGAGGTTCCCTGGGATGGGCCAGAGGATAATGGACGACCAGGAGAAGATCAGACAACACGTCAATGTCTTCGTCAATTCGGAGAACTCGCGGGAACTCCAGAAAGAGAAGACAAAACTAAAGGACAACGACGTAGTTCATATACTCCCCGCGGTTTCAGGTGGGTAGGGCGAAAGTTGGCCGGTCGCAGAAACAAGGTTCTACTCCTCGTAGGGACCAAGAAAGGTGGCTTCGTGTTCACTTCTGACAGCTCAAGAAAGAAGTGGAAGCTCGAGGGGCACTCGAATCAGGGGAAGGAGATTCCACGCATGACCTACGACGGCCGCTCTGGGACGCTCATGGCTGCCCTCACTTACGGCCACTGGGGCCCGAACGTCGTGCGGAGCAAAGACCTTGGAAAGACTTGGAAGGAGCCCAAGACCCCGCCGAAGTTCCCAAAGGGGTCTGGACTCTCGGTCGAAAGGATCTGGCAGATCGAGCCCGGGCTTGGGGACGAACCCGGAGTGGTCTACGCCGGCGTGGCGCCGGCATGTCTGTTCAGGTCAGAGGACGGAGGGGAGCACTGGACCATAAACGAGGCGATGCTGAACCACAAGACGAGGAAGAAATGGCAGCCGGGGGCAGGCGGGATGTGCCTCCATTCGATTGTCCTGGACGAGCGCAGGCCCAAGAGGATACTGATTGCGATTTCGGCGGTGGGGGTGATGCGCAGCGAAGATGAGGGCGAGACGTGGAAGTTCCAGAACAAGAACCTCTTCGTCGACTACCAGCCGAACCATTACCCCGAGTACGGCCAGTGCGTCCACAGGCTAGCCCACAACCCGGAGGCTCCGGACACGATCTTCATGCAGAGTCATTTCGGCGTCTATAGGACCGACGACGCGGCGGAGAACTGGATAGACGTCCGCGACAATCTTCCTTCACGCTTCGGGTTCCCGGCGGCGGTCGACGCGAACGAGAGGAAGAGATTCTATGTCGCCCCTCTCGAAGGGGACTTCTCCAGGATACCCCCGGGCGGGCACTTCGCCGTCTGGGCTTCGGATAAGGGCGGAGGCGACTGGGTCAAGCTCGACAGAGGCCTCCCCGAGGTTTCGTACTACACGGTTCTGAGAGACGCCATGACCACGGACAAGGAAGACCCGTGCGGAGTGTACTTCGGGACGGAGACGGGCCAGCTCTGGGGCAGTCGGAACCAGGGCAACGACTGGGAGAGGATAAGCGACGCCCTCCCTCCGGTTCTTTCGGTGTCGGCCTACCAGATGTGACTGGCGTGAGCAGTGAACTCCCCCCGAATCAGGTGTGGGGGAAGCGCTTCGTCATTTACGCGGCGCTCGGTATCCCGAAAATCAAGCCCGAAGACTGGAGTTTCAAGGTCGACGGTCTCGTAGGTACCCCTCTGCAATTCGGTTACGAGCAGATGCTGGCAATGTCGCAGACATCATACGTCAAGTCCTTTGATTGCGTGACAAAGTGGTCCATCAAGGACGTCCATTGGGAGGGCGTGTCGATCAAGGGTCTGCTCGATCAGGCCAGGGTGAGCCCCGAAGCGAAGTGGGTCATGTTCCACTGTGTGGACGGATATACGGCTCCGGTCCCATTGGAATATGCGATGAAGGACGACGCCCTACTGGCCTTCAAGATCAACGGCAAGCCCCTGAGCGCCGAGCAGGGTTTCCCAGCAAGGCCGTTCTTTCCTAACCTGTACGGATGGAAGAGCGCGAAGTGGGCGAACAGGATGGAGCTGATTCCGAAGTATCAGGATGGGTATTGGGAGATGTACGGATACCACGAAAGGGCTGATGTCTGGGAGGAGGAGCGTTTCAAGGGGCACAGTGGCAGGGCCATCCTGCGAAGGGCCTTCGGCACAGCCTAGATTCTCGGAGACAGAACGACACCGGCCTCGCTCCTCAGGAGTTTCATCCCGCCGGGGTTGGTCTTCATTGCGTCTGCATGACCACTACAGAGCCACCACACCATCCTGCTTCCCTCAACGGCGACCCAGACCGACTGAAGCGATTCGGTGTTTCGTACGCCTGCTTCCTCCCAGCACCCCTTGCACAGGCTGGGGCCGAGGGCGTTCGAGGACGGGTCGTAGAGCTCGTAGTTCCCGGGGAGATGCGCCTGTCGGACCACCGACAATACTCCCAGTGGATGCAATTCTGACGTAAAGAATGTTTGGGGCGTCTCATTGTGCTCAATGCGAATCGAGTAAGGTATATCATGCGTGGCGCGGGCTCCGTAAGAACATGAGGAGCCAGACGGTTGCATCTGCGGCCGTGTTCACTGCTTTTGTCGCTGCGGCTACTGCAGTCTTCTCGGTCTTCATCCCGGCAACAAACGGTTACTTCAACGTGGGTGAAATCATGGTATACACCTCTGCACTGCTGATGGGGCCCTATGTCGGAGCCTTCGCGGGCGGGGTCGGCTCTGCCATTTCGGACATCTCCCTCGGATTTCCGTACTACGCGCCGGGGACGCTGGTGATCAAGGCCGCTGAAGGATTCATCGTAGGCTATCTTTCGAAAAGGGCCTTTGCAGG
>DATFYP010000013.1:0-3414 GCA_035314985.1 Nitrososphaerales archaeon | reverse complement strand
CTCGAAGGCCCTCAGGAGCTCGGGCAGCCCTTTGCGCCTCACGAGCCTCCCGACGAACAGAACCTTCCTGCGGTCGGTGTCTGAGGCACGCGGTTGGACGGTTCCCAGTTCCTCCGGGTCGATGCCTGGGTATAGGACCTTGGCCTTCTTGCGGAAGGCCGGGGGGAGGTGCCGAAGAGTGGAGAGGGAGTTGACCATCACGTGGTTCGCCAAAGTGAGAGAGAGGAGCAGTGGGACGAAGAAGAGACTGCTTGGCCTGGAGGCAAGGAAGTCTTTCCCGAAGATGGATACGCCGGTCTTCTTTCCCGTGAGTCTGCCGAGAACGATGTAGAACAAGCCTATCGCGGTGTTTGCGCCCGTGAAGACGTGGACGACGTCTCTGTCTCGGAATCCCGAATCCCGAATGGACGCAAGGAACGTTCTCGGGGTGGTTTGGAACGAATAGGCGTACCTCAACAGCCTGGCCCCCACGAACGACTCTCGGGACTTGGACCTCTCCCCGAGCAGCTTCAGGCGGTCGCCAGGGTTGAGAAGGTGGACGATGACGAGGTCGTTCCCTTCCGTTGCGATTTCCTTCGCGTAGTTCATAGTCCTTGTCTCTATTCCGCCGACGCTGGGGGGAAAGTCAAAGGTGAAGAACAGAAGCCGTGCGGCCATACTCAGCGGCCTTCCACCTTGCTGACCTGCCCCCACAGTTCGGTTCTGCCATCGGGCCAGTAGACCTTGGGCGTCACGTCCGGGTCGCTCACCTCGACGGCCAGAGAGCCGTCCTCGACTCTTGCTTCCAAGCGAGAGCGGTCGCGGCGAGTCCACCACTCTGCGCACTCCTTGGCTGTCGCCGTCCAGAAGCCCGAAGTCTTGCATTCGGTGATGAGGAGTCTGTAGGCCCGCTCTATGTCGGGGAAAAGGTCCTTGTCGATGTACGTGTTGTGGAAATTGACACAGAAGCATCCGTTCAGCCTGATGGTGGAATCCCTCAGCTGGCGAACGAGGTCTGCGATCTGCTCGTATCTCATTCCAGCGCGAACAAGAGTCCAGTCCATGAACGAGGTCGGTATCTCCCAGAAGGAGTGGGGTCTCCCTTCTAGGGTAACGGGGTGATAGGGGTGACAGAGCCCCCCGATGAACCCGGTCTTATCGTTCAGGCCGAAGGTCATGCTGTAATCGAATTTCGCGCCCTCGATGCAGTTCCAAGTCTTGTCGTACTCGAACTTCAAGGCGTGCTCCCGAAGACCAGACACTGGTCCTCCGACGGCCTTCTCCATCTCAGCCTTCTCATTGATCATGGCAAGCGGGTTCTTGTGAGACTTCTTCGCTGCGTGCAGGGCAACCTCGCACCCGGAGTCTTGGCAGGCTCGGATGGCCGCCGGAAGCTTTTCTTGGCCCGACGGGTAATGGGTTCTGTAAAGGAAGGTAGATTTCGCCCCGAAGCCGGCTTCGAGCTGAATGGTCGAGGCGATGTTTGTTCCGGACCGCGCCCCCATCACATACCTGAGAAGGAGACCCGCGAATCGGGGGATAGACTTCCCTCTCCGGACTGCCTTGTGCGCTGGCGAGTAGTCGAACCAGTCTACGTCGTGGGTGAGGACGAGGCAACCAGGCGCATCCTTGGGCCAGAAGCTCTTTGCCACGAAGGGGAGCCCTCGCGCCCAGAAGCGACCGCAGATCGACTCAAGGAGAGCCCTTGCATTCGCGCTCAGATCGGGTCCTACGTGCGCCTCCGATGAAGTGGCCGGTCTTCCTTGTAGGGCGTGAAGGAGGGGGTCGATCGGAAGGAAGTCGTCGAAGAAGACGGTCGCGGCATTCTCGCCTGGCCCCAGGCGGTCGGCTGTCGCCGCCCTCGCGCGCGTGTCGATCAAACATGTCGGGTTGGACTCCGACGGCGAGTGCGCGATCCCCAGCATGTCCAAGATCCCCGCAACAATGCCGTCGACCGGGGCGCCCTGCGGCACGACCCCGACCTCGAGGCGGTTCGCCTTCTCTGTCAGACCCTCAGGCACCCGACGACGGCCGTTGCGATTCTCTCGATGGAGACGCCAGGTATTGCACCAGCCCGACGAGGCACCCCACCGCTGAGACCGCGTGGGAAGCGAGGTTGAAGAAGGGGTACAGCATTAGATCCAGCTTGCGCGTGGTCCCTTCCCATACCAGGGACGCGGTGGACACTCCTCTGTAGACGACGGCTGCGAGAAGCATGACGGCCATTGCTGCTGCGGCGGGCCAGTAGACGACTTGGAGGACGCAGGTGACGCAGAGGAACCAGATGATTCCCGTCGCTCTGATGAACCCTAGAACGTCATGTCGCTTCGCAAGGTAGGGGATCCGCCTCACGCCGCCATTGAGGGTCTTCCTGAAGTACTTCGAGTTGGTGTTTGGCCTTCTGTGGAGCCAGTGGATGCCGTCGACCACAGCGACGTCGAAGCCCAGCCTCTGCACCCTCTCGAAGAGGTCCTTGTCCTCGGCCTGGCTGAGACGCTCGTCGAAGCCTTCTGCTGCCTCGAGGGCCTTCCTCGTGTATACCCAGGCCCACGAAGGCCTGAATCGTGACTCTGCCCTGTTCTTCACTTGGACGAGGCTGTAGAGCTTCAGCATCCGCGACGCGACCCCGCTGCCCTCAATGAGAGAGGCACCGGTGACGCAGACGCATCCTGTCTTCTCGCCGGTTAGCGCCTGCACCGCCCTTGAAACGTAGTCGGGCTGATAGACGTCGTCCGCGTCTGCGAAGAAGACAATGCCACCCCTCCCCCGCTTCCAGCCCACATTCCTGGCTGCCGACCTGCCCGTGTGCGGAACCAGGACCAGGTCGAAGCTGTCCGGACTTGCTGACAGGAGTGACGTGAGCGTCGCCTTGGTGCCGTCGGTGGAGCCCTCGTCACAGACCACAACGGTCTCTCGCTTGGGATAGTCCTGACTCAGGACCGACTCCAGGCAGGTGCCTATCGTGTCCGCGTCGTTGTAGGACACGACCACAGAAGTGACCAGCGGCGGGCCTTCTGTCACGACCGTTCTCCCGATGCGACCTCCTCCAGGATTCCATGGAGGCGGACGGCAAACTCTCGCCAGGAGTACCCGCGCTCCACCAGTGCCCTCCCCGCCTCCCCCATAGTCCCGGCCCGCTCTGGCCCCAGCAACAAGGCCCTCAGGGAACCGGCCAGCGCGTCGGAGTCTCCCGGAGGAACCAGGACTGCCGCCTCGGAAATCCCCGGTATCCTGTTAGTCGGCTCTAGGTTCGTGGTGACCACGGGCTTGGCACACGCCATGTACTCCAGGACCTTGAGAGGAGACCCCATTCCCCTCGACGCCCTGATGGGTGAGAGGGACGGATTGTAGGGGGCTACCATCGCGTCGCACGCGTTCACGTAGTCGGGGACTTCTTCGTACGGGACGGGCCCCGTGAAGAGGCAGATGGAGTCG
>DATFYP010000012.1:0-12120 GCA_035314985.1 Nitrososphaerales archaeon | reverse complement strand
TTGCGTCGATGATTCCTCTGTTCACCAGGTCAAGCAACTCCGGCATGTCTTGGCGGGGCTTCGAGCCGTAGGACCCCAATAGCCTGATGCCCTTCCTGATGAACCTGTTCAGCTCGATGGGAATCGTCGTGTTCGCGGACGCGAGGCCTACCGCCACCACGCTTCCCCCCGACCTGACGCTGCCGAGGGCCATAGCGTAGGTCTCTGGCCTCCCCGTCGACTCGAAAGCGGCGTCGACCCCCCTGCCGCCAGTGAGTTCCAGTATCCTTCGTGTCGCGTCCTCCTTGGCCCCGTTGACTACGTCGGTTGCCCCCGACTGCTTCGCCGCTTCGAGCTTGTTCTCCTTCACGTCGACGGCGATGATCTGGGCCGCCCCGAAGACCTTGGCCACTTGGATTATGGAGGAACCGACACCTCCGACGCCTATGACCGCAACCGACTGCGAGGGTCTCAGCTGAGCCTGGTTCTTCACTGCCCCGTAGGCGGTCATGCCCGCGCACCCCAACACGCAAGAGTCTTCGGTCGGAATCCCGTCGGGGAGCTTGAACACCGCGTTGGAGGGGACGACGGCGTACTCGGCCATCCCGCCCATGCTGAACATGCAGATCGGCTGACCCTTGTGGTCGAAGATGCGCGTAGTCCCGTCGTAGAGAACCCCCTTGAGCCTGTTGAAGAGGTAGAATGTCTCGCAGAGGTCCTCGTGACCGTTGATGCAGTAGTAGCAGAACCCGCAGGGCATTATCACTGTGCAGACAACCCTGTCTCCCGACTTCAGGCCGCCGTCCTTACCCGTCGCTTCCTCCACTATCCCCGAGACCTCATGCCCCAGGACTGCAGGCAAGGGAAAAGCGGTGTGGCCCTTCACGAGGTGAAGGTCGCTGTGGCAGACGCCGCAGGCGGACACCTTGATCAGGACTTCATTCTCCTTCGGCTGGGGCCTTGCAAGGTCCTCAATCACAAGAGGCCCCCCGACTTGTCTGAGAACTGCTGCATTCATGGCGGGCGCTGTCTCTCTCGGGCCGACGTCCAGTAAATACGCTTTCCACCTAAGAGGTTATCCCGATTTCGTCCCTTCTGTCCAAACCCTTTTCTAACCAAGCAGGTCGCAGTCTCTTGATGAAGGCAAGCAAATCAGGTACGGTCGAGACCACGAACCCCGCGACCGGCGAGCATCTGGAGTCGTATCCCATCATGCCCGACGACGAGGTGATGGCGGTAGCGAAGAGGGCGCATACTGCATTTGAGAAGTGGAGGAAGCTTTCGATAGACGAAAGGAGCGACTACCTGAGGAAACTAGCAACGGCGCTTCGGGCGAAGAAGAAGAGCTACGCAAAACTCATGACTCTTGAAATGGGGAAGCCAATCACCCAGGCCGAATCGGAGGTCGAAAAGTGCGCCTGGACGGCAGAGCACTACGCCGAGCATGCAAAGGGCTGGCTCGCCGAGGAGCATGTAGAGACCGACGCAAAGTCGAGCTATGTGGAATTCGACCCCCTCGGCGTCATCCTGTCAGTAATGCCTTGGAACTACCCGTTCTGGCAGGTCCTGCGGTTTGCAATTCCGACAGTGGTCGCCGGGAACACGTCCATATTGAGACACTCCAATTCATGCCCGGGCTCCGCCCTTGCAGTGCAGGACGCCTTCGAGAGCGCAGGGTTTCCCCAGCATGTCTTCACCACCGTAATCACAGCGCACGACACGGTGGCGAAGCTGATTGCATCAAAGGAGATCGCGGGCGTCTCTCTTACAGCCAGCGTCGAGGCGGGCCAGAGGATAGGAGGACTTGCGGCGCAGTACCTCAAGAAATCTGTCCTTGAGCTGGGCGGAAGCGACCCCTACATCGTCTTGGAAGACGCCGACGTGAAGCAGGCTGCGAAGACCGGGGCAGAGGCGAGGGTGCTCAACAACGGGCAGAGCTGCATCGCCGCGAAGAGGTTCATCGTGGAGGAAGCTGTCGCAGAGGAGTTCATCGACGAGTTCGCCTCCCAGATGGGCAAGAAGAAGACCGGGGACCCGATGGACCCGAGGACAGACGTGGGCCCGCTGGTGAACGTCGAGGCAGTGAGAACCATTTACGGACAGGTGCGGAGTTCGATCGCTGAAGGCGCTCGTGTCAGGGTGGGCGGGAAGCCACTCCCCGGAAAGGGCGCCTTCTATCCCCCCACGGTCCTTGACCGGGTCAAGGCTGACATGAAAGTGATCCGCGAGGAGGTCTTCGGACCCGCCGCGCCGGTGTTGGTGGTGCGTGACGAAAAGGCGGCGGTCAGGGCCGCCAATGACTCCGACTTCGGCCTTGGCTCGAGCCTGTGGACCACAGACCTGGCTAGGGCGAAGAGAGTCGCCAAGGAGATCCAGTCAGGGATGGTCTTCGTCAACGCCCTGACCAAGTCCGACCCGAGGATGCCGTTCGGGGGGGTAAAGAAGTCGGGAATCGGCCGCGAGCTCTCGAAGTACGGGCTGAAGGAGTTCGTCAACGTGAAGTCTGTGAACATATACGGAATCTAGTCCACCGTAGACGGGATCAGTGGTCCGACCAGGGGCTCAAAACGTTTCGTCCAAGGGCCCCGAACAGGCTCTTCGGGCAGACCGAGTTGTACTCGCAGACCCTGCACTTGCCAACGCCCGTGCTTGAGGTTGGCTCCCTCTCCTCGAGCCGGTATCCTCGCTTCCCCATCACCCTCCCCTCTGCCGCAGGTCTGTCATGGAATAGGGCCTGCACCTTCATTGCGTTCTTGTGCTTCCTAGAGTTCCGCAACCTTGCCTGACTGCAGGTGGTTCTGACACCCATTCGACCCGGACTCTTCTTTCCTCCTCCGAGGGCCCTTTGGTTCTCATTCTGACCAGCGCGAGTCCGAAGCGGAACTCAAGGCTGTCTAGGGGGGATTGAGACAACCACCCAGTTTGCCCCCGGCATTCCTGTCTCACGCCATGGAGCTCAGACCCTCACATGGTTCGGCATGTCACGGGGAAGCTCAAAGGACAGCTCCACGAGCCCGCCCACCCGTCTTCCCTTCATCCAGTGACACTGATACACCAGCTTCCTAGCACCTTTCTTCTCAGTCGTGTATACGTTTGGTCGACCTGAGGCCATAACCTTCCTGAGCTTCTCCTGGGCTTCGGGGGGATGACAGTCCATCAAGTTCTTCCCGATGAGGGCCTTCCCTCCCTCCTTCGAGCTAACTTCTGCGGCTCTGTCATTCATGTACAGAATCATGTAGTTCTTGTCGCATACCGTAACGGCACAGGGCAGTTGCTCGAACCAATCCAGATGACCAACGCCGACCAACCGTCACACTCGGCGTTGTCCCGTCATGCGATTTGGCTTAAGGCTTTCCTGACGATTCCGGATCAGGACCCGACCTTGCCGCAGCGCTGCATTTCTTTGTCGCCGTCGATGTGACCTTTCGTGTTCGTCGGTGCTGTCATGTTGGCGACGTCTGACCGCCCTTGGATCCGCAGGCCCGCTCGAACACGACCGTCTGGCGTCTCGCGCTGCAACGCCGAGTGGGGCTCAGGTTGGCCGGCCGTTCCCGACCTTGCAATCACTTTATCTTGGCAGGCTTGTAAACGAAAGCTTCTACGAGGAGTCTGACGTCCCTTCCTTCCTTCCTTGCTTGCTTGAATAGCTCCTCTCTTCTCGCAGGGGCCATCTTGTTCCAATAGCGCGCAACGTCGTCCGCGACTTCGAACACGTAGAACTCGCCTTGTTTGAACGGCGATTCACGGCCCTTCTCGACGATAGGGGTCGAACCGTCGTCCTTTACTCTGATTGAAGCCATGTGTAAGCTCCCCGAACTTACCCGTTAAAAGACATACCTTCTCCGGTTCAGGGCAGGGCTGGTTTGTTCCGCCCCTGAGAAAACGAGTGGGAAAGCTCACCCCGCTCGGTAGAAGAGGCAGCCATGACAGTGGAGCCTCAACAGAGGATTCGTGCGCATGCTACACTGGTGTTGACAAGAGTAAGGTACCCAGTGCTTCCGAGTTTACGGAAGGTCTCCCTTTCGGGCGTCTCTGTTCTGGTTGAGACCACACCTGGGTAGGCCAGATGTCACTCTCGCCCATTATAAATGCTGTGGTCGCCCACTCCTGGCGCTGTCGGACCTCGCAGTTGTCCGCCATTTCGGAGCGGCCGCCCTAGAAGCGACATTGTGACGTTCGGCACCGAGGAAAGATCCGCTCATTCAGAGAGCTCACTTGCCATTGCCCTTGCCAAGTTTCGCCAGCTCTTCGAGTCTTCAGCGGTCAGCCTCTTGGCGATTGCCGCAAGTTTCCTCTTCCCTGGCCTTTTGCCTGAGAAAATCTGTGAACCAGTGTACTCCAGGCGGGAACGGCCCTTCTCGGGCACCAGTTGATACAGGAACTGACTGTACATGCCATCTGGGCTGATCCGGGTGTTGGTCCAACTGAGGCCCTCTGGATAGACTCGGACGACCTTGGCCGAAACGCGAGTACGGAGGACACTCTTGTCCGTGGTCCCGTACTCGTCTGTGAGGATGAAAGTGTCATCGTTGATCCGTTCTACTCGCCTGCGGCCGTTCTCTCCCATCAACTCGAGGTCACTTGGCGTGTAATCTGTGCACCAGTCGAAGACCTTCGAAGCAGGGAAGTCGAAGCGCTGGCTGAACGAGAAATGGACTGAGTATGTCTCCATTGGATGGGTCGACTGTGGCCTGTCGATTTGAAGATTGCCCCGACTCTCACGTCCGTGTAGGTGACCCCTGGGAGAGTCTCAGGTCCCTTCCTCGACTTGGCGGACTTGACAAGAAGAAAAGCGTCATGCCCTGAATCGAAGGCGAAACATGAACTTCCCCCGTTATGGGGCTTGAACAGGAAACAGGCTTCAGGCGATGTCGGCCGGGTAACGCGAAGGGTTCATCTTCAGCCAGGTCCAGCCTACGGCGGCGCAGTCGAGATTGTCCAGGCAGCGAGTGGATCCCAAGAGTCCGAGCCCGGCGAAATCCCATCGGTTCAACGCTAGGAGCATGCTGGGGATGCACCGTCTGGAGGACCTGGCGCCTTCGCCTGACGGGAACTGGGTTGCCTATACGAAGCGGTCCTGGGACGAGAAGTCGGACAAGACCACCAGGTCTCTGTGGCTAGTCTCGGCGGATGGCAAGAAGACGGCGCAGCTAACCAGGGGGAGAGGCCATTCGGACACATCGCCTACGTGGTCCCCCGACGGGAGCACCATTGCCTTCGTCTCGGACCGGAGCGGACCGCGGCAGCTCTGGACAGTCAGTCCTGAGGGAGGAAGGCCGAAGCAGTTGGTCAGGTTCCCGGTCGAGGTGGACAACCCTCGCTGGAGTCCGGGAGGGGGCCGGATCGCGTTCTCTGCTGAAGTCTACGTCGATGCAAAGAGTCTGGAGGAGACAGCTAGGCGAGACAAACAGCGAGCGCTCGAGCCGAAGGCGATGAAGTTCGACCGCCTGTTCGTGCGCCATTGGGACAAGTGGTACGAGGGCAAGCGCAGCCACATCTTTGCCCTTCCGCTGAGCAAGTCGAGGAAGAAGCAAGAGTGGGCCGTGAACGGGGCGCCGAGGGACCTGATGAAGGGCCTCGACGGGGATTGTCCTCTGAAACCCTTCGGCAGCAGGGAGGACTATTCATGGTCACCGGACGGCGAGGAGCTGGCCTTCTCCACGTACGCAGCAGACGATCGGGCCTGGTCCACGGACGTGGACGTCTTTCTGGTCCCCTCCAAGGGCGGAGCGCCTCGGTGCATCACCGGCGAGAATCGGGCAACGGCCTTCCATCCCGTCTACTCCCCGGGCGGAGAGAAGATCGCCTACCTCTCAATGGAGAGGCCCGGGTTCGAGTCTGACAGATGCCGAATCAAGCTTTACGACCGCAAGTCAGGCAAGACCATGACGCTTACTGAAGGATGGGACCGATCCCCGAACTCACTGGAGTGGTCGGTCGACTCCAAGTTCCTCGTGGCTGCGGCGCCGGAGTCCGCGCGCGTCAAGATCTTCAAGGTAAACGCTCTGAGCGGCCGGCCCAGCGTCCTCGTCGGCGAGCACCACAACACCGCCGTGGCAGTCGCCGGGAGCAACCGCGTCTTCTTCGGGCAGGACTCCCTGGTGGCCCCGAGCGACGTCTGGACGGTCGGTCTCGACGGGACGGGCCTCCGCCGCCTTACCCACCTGAACGACGGCCGGGTGGCGGCCGTGCAGATGTCGCAGCCCGAAGAGTTCCACTTCGCCGGAGCGAATTCGGAAGATGTACAAGCTTGGATCCTGAAGCCGGCCGGCTATGTGGAGGGCAGGAAGTATCCGGTGGCGCTGGTGATACACGGCGGTCCCCAGACCACCACCGAAGACACCTTCCACTACCGGTGGAACCTGCAGGTCTTCGCGGGAGCGGGATACGCCGTGCTGTCGATCAACTACCACGGGTCCGTGGGCTTCGGACAGGAGTTCACCGACTCGATTTCAAGGGATTGGGGAGGCAAGCCGTTCGAGGACCTGATGAAAGGGCTCGACTACGCCCTGAAGACCTTTCCGTGGCTGGACGGGAGCCGCCTCTCCGGGCTGGGGGCTTCATTCGGCGGCTGGATGATAAACTGGATCAACGGCCACACAGACCGCTTCAGGTGCCTTGTCTGCCACGACGGGGAATTCGACGTTTTGTCCTCCTACTTCACAACGGACGAGTTGTGGTTCCCCGAGTGGGAGTTCGGAGGCACGCCGTGGGAAAAGCCTGAGCTGTACGAGAAGTTCTCGCCAGGGAGGTATGCGTCGCAGTGGAAGACGCCCACGCTTGTAATCCACGGAGCGAAGGACTACCGCCTGACCGACTCCGAAGGCATCTCGACCTTCACTGCACTCCAACGCAGGGGCATACCCTCACAGCTCCTCTATTTCCAAGACGAGGGGCACTGGGTATTGAAGCCCAAGAACAGCATCCTCTGGCACGAGACGATTCTCTCGTGGCTGGAGAGGTGGCTTGGAAGCTAGCGAATCCTGCACAAAGTCAAGAGAGGACCCATGGGGATAGCTGTCCACGGAGCCCCAGCCATGCCCCCAAGGGCAAATTGAGCCAGAGAGCGCCCCGGGGAGACGGGCACGGGAGGCATGGCTCAGGCCAATCGACCGTCCAGGACCTTGCAATCACTTTGCCTTGGCAGGCCTAGCGGCCTGACGAACCGGCCTCTTTCCCATCACGTACAGGTAGATCGGGCGAGGCTTCTTCCAGCCCGCGGGCGTGACCTCTATTCTCCGCTCGGGCACCCATCCAGGAATCGGGTAATCGAAGTTCACGATCCTGACGCCCGGTCTCAGTTCCTTCAAGAACTTGGGCGCCATCAAGTTCAGGGTGTAGCTCGAAAGATACATGGCAAGGACGTCGGCCTTCCTCAGGCTTATCGTCTTGAAGTTGCGGCACAGGATTACGACTTGGTGGGACAGCCCCATCTCCTTCACCTTTCTGCGGCACTCTATCACGAGGCGCCTGCGAACCTCCACCCCTACCACTCTGGCATGGAAGTCCCTGGCAGCCGCAATCACCATTCTGCCGTCGCCCGAGCCGAGGTCCAGCACAGTCTCGCCTGGCATTACGGAGGCCAAGGTGAGCATCGTCGATATGATGTCTTCCGGGGTCGGGACGAATGGCTCGGTGTAGTTCAATCATGCCGAGCGTCAACTCGCATTAGATAAGCTTCGAGGGAGTAAGGGTCCTGGCCGACTACACTTCGGAGTGACCGCATGGAAGAACCCGAGTCGTGCTCCGACTGAGCAGAGAAGCCTGAAACTGTCCCGGAGAGGCTTACACGGGAAAGGAGCTTCCGGTGCAGGCGAGCCAGCAACCCGCAGCGTTCATCCTGCGCCGGGTCCAACCTATCGTAGCGAAATCCAGATTGGTCTGCTTGGGCACAAGACCTTGGGCGACGGACTCAACAACGAATGCCAAAGGAGGCAATCCGAATGAATACCAAGAAGATGCCGGCCTTCTTTCCAGGTCATGCCGGCGCGATGAAGGTCCGCAATCTCAAATCAAGGTACCCGAAGGCGGCTGCAACCGCAGGGAGCCACTTGGTGAGCATTGCGGCGCCGGTGCCGGCGCAAGTCGCCAGGGTACCAGCCGGAGTGCCTCGTTGCCCTTACGACGCTGGCTCATATCGGCAGCTTTGAAATCGTATCCAAGGAGATATGGAAGCCGGCAGACTATGTGGCGTTGCGACCTGAGCAAGTGAGCGTGGTGAATTTGAAACTTGGATTGTTGCCTGGGTCGCCGTGGTATGTCGCCTTGATAACAACGCTCCCGGGCTTAGTCGCCGTAACCCCCACGGAACACGCTCCGAGCGACAGGGTGCATTTTGAGGACCAGAGGGTCACCTTCCCTGTTCCCAAGATGTCCGCCCAGGTGACTGTTCCATTCGCATGATACCCACTGATGCTGGCAGTGCAGGTGGCAGTTGCCCCCAGGGTCAGGTTCGCAGGGGTGCATGAAAGAGAGACTTGGGTCGCCGTCTTTCCCACCGTCACGTGAATGAGCGTGTAGACGGGAGCGTTGCTCGAGTCGCCGCCGTAGGAGGCTTCGATCTTCGCGACTCCGGAGGAGGTGCCAGTCACGTTGATTGTGCACGTCCCTCTGGAAGTGAGGGTGCACGCTGGAGATGAGAAGCGAATCCGCCCCTTTCCGACCGATAGAGACCATGCGACCTTCTCCCCCGCCACCGAACCGGCGTAGCCCACCAGGGTTGCGCTGCAGGGTTTGACGATGCCGACAGTCATTGAAGTCGTGCATAGGACATCGAGCCTCACCCTGGCAGAACTCACGGTCAACATGCTGCTTCCTGAGCTGCCAGTGTTGTCGGAATCTCCTCCGTATGAAGCGCGGACGGTGACTGCGCCGCTTTTTGCTCCAGCCAGAGCCACCGAACAGAGCCTATTGGCAAGGTTGCAGGTACCCGCCGAGAAGGAGACCGAACCAGAGCCCGACTGCGTCCATGCCACCTGGCCGCTTGGAAGGTATCCGCTGACCTTGGCTGTACACCTTGCGGGAGTCGATGACCCCGCGGCCACTGTCACCGGCGCGCAGTAGAGGGCGAGGCTCGAGACCTTCGTTAGGGTCTGGAGGCTGAAGCCCCCTGAAGACGGCGGGTTGTTCCGGTCTCCTAGGTATGAAGTCGTGATGTTCACAGGGGAACTGGCCGAGGTCGGGGTGTACCTTACGGAGCATGTCTCCTTCGAGAGTGTGCAGGCAGGCAGAGAGAACTTGCCCTGGCCGGCCGATGACCAGGTGAGCCTCCCGGTTGGGAAGGTGCCGGACACTGTCGCCTTGCAGGTAGAGGTGGAGCCGACAACCACAAGTGATGGGATGCAGGAGACCTTCACAGAAATCACCGTTACGATGATGGTGAGGCTTTGACGGGGATGGTTAGTGTCGCCCGAGTACGTCCCGTTCAGAATGACAGGGCCGACGGCGAAGCCAGTGGCGTTGACCATGCACCCGCCAGACCTGAGCGTGCACGAAGCGGAGGAGAAGGTGACCCTTCCGCTCCCGCCAGCCTTCGACCACGTGACTCTGCCGGAAGAGGAGGGGTCCTCGACGGAGGCTTTGCATGCCGCAGATGTCCCAAGGAGCATGGTTGAAGGGCTGCAGGCGAGGGTCATGGTCGAGACGGTGAAGATGAGATTCAGGAACTGTGACTGACTGTGGTTGGAGATGCGACCCCACACGGCTGATGAGCCGCTCCTCGCCTGGACATCGACGAGGTGCAGTCCGGTGGCGCTTGGAGGGACGGTGAACTTCGTTCCTGCGGGGACTCCGCCAGAGGCAGTGGAGGTGAACGTGCCCACCTGGATCGTCCCATCCCACATTATGCTATACGGCGAGTTGCCCTCGAGGCCATGAATGCCCGGGTTGGCGCCCCCAGCAGGCCCCGTCTGGAGGGGGACGGTCGTGCCAACCTTACCTGCACTGACACCGAGCGAGCCGGCGAGTGCGATTGGGTCAACCGTCAGGGTTGCCTCCATCCCCGTGGCCGAGTCCACAAAGTAGCGGCCGGAGGCCCAGTCCCCGCGGTAGATGCCTGTGATGTTGACCTCGTACTCGCCCTGGGGGAGGTCTGTCGATGGAATCGACCCAAGGGCGGGGAGAAGTGTGTCAGCGCTGAGCTGTCCGTTCCCCAACAGGTTTGAGTCGCACAGTCTCCCGACGCTCCTGCATCCGGCCCAGAAGACACCGTTGATGTAGACTGTCAGGTCACCGAGCGGCGGACCGGCGACTCCGAGTGCTGCAAGGCCCGACTGGCTATCCGACCCCCCGGAGATACCGTGGACAAGGTACAGCCGTCCTTTCAGTCCGGCGCTGGTGCTATCGCTGCTGAGCCTCACGTCCGGGTTCACCGTGTAAGTGGAGTCTGGCGCCGCGTTGGAAGGGGTGCTGTCGTGCAGAGTGTATGCGAAGTGCTGCGCAACGGGAGCGACGAATAAGGCGACGAAAGCCCCGTTGGCATCGGTCGCCGAGGATTCGGTGGCGTCGCCACCGTTGGCCGGCGCCACCTGCAGGAACGGGATGCTGGTTGGGTTGAGGACGAACCTCAGGTTGTTGCCACCGTATGCAAGCCCGGGTCCGTAGCCGTAGCCAACCATCACGCCTTGCTCTCCCACCCTGCTCGAAGCCCCTTCGGGTAGGGTCACGGACGCGCCCTGGCCCGCGTGCGAGCCGACTAGGACTCCCCGAAAGCGGTCGGCCAGGCCAAGGCTGGGTTGGTAAATGTTGCCGCTTGAGTAGCTGAAGGTGTTTCCTCCGAGGACCACATTGAGGAGCCCTGCGCCCGTCCCCCGAGCAAGCGTGACGACCGTCGGGCCAAAGGCTCCGTTGCCGTCAGAGATGATTTCACCGTGAGTCGTAGGCACCCCTCCAACCGTAGCCGTGCCTGCCGCGGCAACCGCTTCTCCACTCTGGAAGCCAGTGCCTGACATGCAGAAGCTGGCGCCCGCGCCAGTATCGATGCTGTAGGTCGGACGGGTACAGCCTGGAGCAGACCAGAAGGCTATCTGAGGGACAATGGTAAACGTCTGAGGCACGGCGGAACCACTGGAGACGCCCAAGATGGTGAGAGTTTGGGGACCCTCCGGCAAGTTGCCGACGCAATATGGAGCCCCTGTCAGCCCAGTGCAGATGCGGCTGTCGGTCGTTTCTGGCCCCACGTCGAAGGTTCCCTCATTGACGCCGGGAGTACTTCCTGCGGTGATGGTCGCGTGCCCTGCGTTTGCGAAAAAGCTGGATGGCGCCGGCCTAATCTGTTCTCCCCTCCCGAACCCGACGCCCGCGAGCTGCACCGGCTCCTGGGGCCCCGAGCTCGGGGAACCGGTGAGGTCCGAGACGACGTAGACTGCTGGGATCACGGTGAAAGACTGGGTGGCCGTCACCACTTTTCCAGAGGCTCTGGGGTAGATGGCGTAGACTAGATAGCCCCCGCCCCTAACGGCGGGCGTGTCGACCTGCGCCCTGAACCAGCCGTTGACATCGGCCATCACCGCGGCGCGGTTCGTTCCCGCGATGGACGGGTCGAACTCCGAGGCGAGGGACCCCAAATCGCACACGTCACCGGATGTGCACCCGTGGGCCACCGTCTGGACGACAGGCGAAGTGAACGGCACCATCGCGATTTGAATGCCGTCCTGCCCAGGGGGAAACCCGCTCCCAGTCACCCAGACCCTGTCACCGAAGTCCGAGTAGTAAGACCTCCAGACTGGAACGCCTACACTCTGGCTGAGGGTGAGCGTCCCCGTGCCGCTCGCCGCAGACGCCCCGGCTGATCCCGATGTTAGCGCAATGACAGATGTGAATCCCGATAGCACCAGCATCGCAAGAAGGGCGACCGGCCCAGTCCGGGTCACGGCCTCTCGACCTACTGAGAGACGGCTTGCCCGTCCCGAAGTCATCATGCGCCCACTGGAGGATTAATGGTCAGCTCCTTCCTTTAAGGGTTCAGACTATTCTCCTCGTGTGCGCGAGGGTCCCGGCGCCGGCTTGGACTCCCATCGGTGTTCAAACACCGCCAACAATGCCCCCGGGGGAGAGTCCAACTATGGGTTCGGATCCCTCCATTAGAGGAAGCGGACGATTTTGGTCGGGCGACCTGAACTCAAGCCATGTGGCGGGGGCCGG
>DATFYP010000011.1:0-6056 GCA_035314985.1 Nitrososphaerales archaeon | reverse complement strand
ATCGGAACATTGAGCCTACTCAATGAGGTCAAGACGTTCCTGAAGTCACATCCCGTGGTCTGCCTTCTCCTCCTTTCCCCGGGAATCCCGGAGTATCTTTCGAGTTCGAGCCCGATAAACGCGTTGGCCCTTAACCCGCCCATGTTCGCGTTCCAGCTGGTCGCCAACCTGGGACTGTACGGCCCCGGGGTCCTACTCGTGAGGGAGGCCAGGATCAGGTGGAACAAGGGTTTGGCGACCGTACTACTCCTCGGGGCCGCCTACGGCGTCCTGGAGGAAGGGGTGGCGCTCAGCACCCTCTTCAACCCGGAGGCGAGTCCGGTCGGAACCCTCGGGACGTACGGCCACTGGCTGGGAGTGAGCTGGATTTGGGTTGTCGGAATCCTGCCGGTGCATATGATCTTCAGCATTACGCTGCCAATCCTTCTGCTAGGTCTGGCTCTGCCAGGCACCCGCGGAAAGAACTTCCTGGCGGGGCGCAAGCTGGAGCTGGCAGCTCTAGTTCTGGGAGCTGACGTCGCCGCTCTCTTCCTGGTCGTATGGAGAGTGGAGCAGTTCTGGATGGGGTGGCCGGTCTTCCTCGCGAGCTGGGCAGCGATAGGAATCCTCGTTCTCGCCGCTCGCCGTGCGCCCTCGAAGGCCCTGGCACCGAAGTACGAAGAGCCGCGGATGGGGCCGGCGAGAGCCACGGTCCTCGGTATCGTCTTCTATCCTGCAGTCCTGCTGTCGGAGTTCCTTCCCGCGGCCGCCAACCTCCCGGCGGCCGTCGATCTCGTCGTTGTGGTCGCGGTCCAGGCAGCGTTCCTCGTCTGCATCCTGAGGGCGTTGGGGAGCCGGCGAAACGAGCGTGTGATTCTTTCCCTGGCGCTCGGCCTCATCATGCCTATCGCGGCCTTCGGGGTGGTCGCCGAACGGGCTCTGCCTCTTACTCTCGTGGCGGACGTGGCGATGGTGTTGTTCTTCGTGAAGGTCTGGCGTAGATACCCGACCGACGGTCCCCAAGTGGGTTCCGAGCCGGAGCCGGCGGGCGGAGCGCCCGCCGCTGTGTATGCATGAACAAAAAGGGGGAGGCGGGGACCGTTCAGGTCCGCGCCGAGCCTATGACGATATGGTGACCAGCAGCCGGATCGCGAATTCAGAGCTGCCGTTGGCTAGGTCGATGCGCAGCACTCCGTAGGAAGTGCCGCCGAGCTTACCGAGATTCCTGGCCGCGAACAGGAACTGGCTGGAGTTGCCAGCCTGACCCTGACCGACCATGTGAATCCCCCTCGGCCCGAGTTCGCCAGAGCCTCCGGAGACCGCGTAGGTGGTGTGGTTGAGGGCGATGCTGCCCCCTGTGACTGAGAGGGCGTACCCTCCTTTGAAGGCGCCCGTCACCAGCAGGGTGAGGGAGCCGGCTGCGGTTCCGTTGACTGATCTGTCGCCGATTTGCCTGTATCCGCCTGCGATGCTGGCGAGGGTGATTGTTTGCCCCACGGAGAGTTGGGCCCGCTGGTTGGTGGCGCTCTGCTGTTGCGCGAGTTGCTGGATGCTTGGAGTGACCGGGGTTGCGACTGAGGATGCCATCGCCGGGTAGGCGAACAGCATGGCCACAATCGCCATCGCCCCGACCGTGGTCGCCATTGCGAGGATTTTCGCGTTCATTTGCGTTCAGGATGTTCTGAGCCCGTTTCGTATTTAGCGGGGCGGAAGGGAGCGTCTGGACGCCGCGTCCATACGTTGGGTACGAAAGGTTAATACAATCTGGAGGGCTCTGAAAGTCGTTTCATGGCTCCGGCTCTGGGCCCCCTGATCCTATTCTCCCTGAACGTGCTCAGCGCGGTGGTCGCCTTCCTCACCAGTTACTACGCGTACAGGTCCGACAGGCTGGCCGAGAACCCGCTCCTGAAGGCAATCACGGTGGGCTTCATGCTGCTCGGGGTCGGCCTGCTGGCAGAGGCCGGGACATCGGTCGCCCTCGGGCAGACCCTGGTGGAGGTTCTGAGGTCGCGGGTTCTTGCGGTGCTGGCGACCTTCACCTACCTCTCGATACAGGTGTTGGCCTAAGTCATCATCGCGGTGGGCTACAGTTACATTGCGTTCGGCAGGGCGAGGAAGGTTGCCGCCGCGGCCATCTTGGCGGTAGCCGGCGGCCGCATCGTCGACTTCGTCGGGTTCTACAGGTTCGCGGTGGCCAGTTACTTCGTCGCGCTGGTGCTTCTCGCGTTCGTGGTGTTCCAGGGGATCCTCATCCACTCGAGGAGCAGGAGCAGCTTCTCGCTTCTCGTCCTGCTGGCGTTTGCCCTCATACTTTCGGCGCATGTCGTGCTTCTAGTGTCTGTCGTCGACCTGACAGGGTGGCTCTTCCTGGCAGGGACCGCCGTGCAGTTCCTGGGTTTCGCCTCGCTTCTCGTGTTCCTGATCAGGAGTGCAAGAGTTGGGCCAGCCTGAGAAGCCGAGGAGCACGCTGAGGATTAACCTCGACATTCTCAACGCCGTAAGGGAGGAAGGAGACGCCAAGCCGACCCACATACTGTACAAGGCGAACCTTTCCCACGACAGGCTGGTGAAGTACCTTGAAGAGCTCACTGGCAAGGGCCTGATCGAAATGCAGCAGGACGGCGAGAACCGCTCCTACAGAATCACCACGAAGGGTGTGAGCTTCCTAATCGAAATCAGGCGGGCAGAGGCGTTCATCCAGGGTTTCGGGCTCGCAATCTGACCGGGGTTGGTAAGGTTCAAATAACGACCGATAACATATGTTATAGCATGCTCTCAGGTCAGCAGGAGGAGCGCGCGCCTTCAGAGTTCTTGGTGTCCACCGAATGGGTCCAAGCGCACATGGGGGACCCGAACATCAGAGTAGTGGAGGTTGACTACGACCCGACGCTGAACTACGGCCAGGGCCATATCCCCGGCGCGGTGCTTTTCGACTGGAAGAAGGACCTGAATGATGAGCCGAGGCGCGACATACTTACGCCGCAGCAGCTCCATGAACTCCTCGCCCGCAGCGGCGTCTCCAACGACACCTGGGTCCTGCTCTACGGGGACTTCAACAACTGGTTTGCGGCTTATGCCTTCTGGGACCTGCAGTACTACGGCGTAACCAAGGTCAAGTTGATGAACGGAGGCAGGAAGAAATGGCTCCTGGAGGACAGGCCGCTGAGCAAGGACGTCCCGTCCTACCCCCGGGCCGAATTCACCGTTTCTCCCCCCGACGATGGCATCAGGGCATACAAGTTCGACGTCCTGGCCTCGTTGGGGGTCAATGGGAAGGTGCTGGTCGATGTCAGAGGGCCCAAGGAATTCACAGGTGAGATTCTGGCGCCCCCAGAATACCCCACAGAACACGCCCAACGCGGCGGTCACATCCCAGGCGCGGTCAACATCCCCTGGGCGCAGGCCGTGAACGACGCCGACGGGACCTTCAAGCCGATGGAGGAGCTGGAGAGGCTGTACGGCTCGAAGGGGGTGACCCGGGACAAGGAGGTCATCACCTACTGTAGGATAGGCGAGAGGTCGTCCCACACCTGGTTCGTGCTGAAGTACCTGCTGGGATACCCCAAGGTGCGGAACTACGACGGCTCCTGGACGGAGTGGGGAAACTCGATCAGGCTGCCGATTGAGAGGTAGCCGTCCGGGCGACTTACCCTCTCTTCTTGACGATGAAATGGTAGAAGAGCTCTTCCTTGCGGGAGTCGAGCAGGGCGTTACCGGTCTGGTCAGCCCACCTCTGCATTTCAATCTCGGCGGTGCTGTCGTCGGAGACGATGTGCACCACCGCGCCGGCCCGGCTGTTGGCGAGGAGCTCGTTGAGTTTGACGAGGACTGCCGCGCACTCCACTCCTATGTCAAAGAGCTCGTAGTCTGGGAAGGCGGCGAAGCAGCGCACGTGGCGCTCTCGAAGCTGGCGGGAAATCGCGGGCCCGGCCTCAGGGAGCCTCCCCAGGAGGCGGAGTTCCTCGGCGTCTGCCACCTTAATCTCTGCGAACCACCCCTCTCCATAGGGATCCCTGTTGAGGAGCTCCGGCTCGGAACTCAGGCGGGCGTTCGTCCTCGAGATGGTCCCGGAGACGGGCGAGCGGAAGACGTCGAAGTGCCTCGAGCCCTCCAGAGAACCTATCGGGTGGCCCCGGCTCGCAGCAGTCCCGACCTCCTTTACGGTGGCGGCTGAAAAGGTCCCCATGGACCACGAAAGCAGGGTAGTGATTCCGACGCGCAGAGTCTCCCCCTGCAGCCTCCCCCAGGTTCCCTGGTCAAGGTCGTAAAGGAGGTCGTCGGGGAATTCGCAGCGGTCTATCTTCAAGGGCCGACCCGTGGGTCACGGCGGGCGCACATAAGGTTCGCTAGCCTGCGGGAGAACCGAGGAACCTCTGGAGCCAGACGAGGGCCAAGACCCAGGCAACCGCGGCCGCATAGGCGACTGTGGTGAAGGAGTCCTTCAGGGTCTTGTGATGGAAGACACTGCTTCCGAGGATTATCCCGAACGCTCCGCCGGCCGCTGCCACCCTGTAGAACGTCCTCTCGCGCACCCTCCGCTCGCGGTGCCGGGCTCTGGAGTTGTCTACCCCCATGAGAGCAAATCCTGCAAGGCTGACGGTAAGGATCCAGCAAGCTGTCAGGAGCCAGAACGCGTTCATCCCGTCTAGCAGCACCGAGATTGGAGGTTCAGGCAATAGAAGACGACCACGCTCTTCCGGAAATCCACGACTCCGTGCAGCGAATGGCAGTGTTCGCGCTGGAGAGAGCTGCACGTCGCCCAGGCTGCTACAGGATGAAGACAGCGCCCGCGATGACTGTGGTCCACTGGCCCTTGATCGCGACCGCGCTTTGGGTGATGTTTGCTGTCCTGATGATTTTGCCTGAGGACTTGAAGACCTGCTCGCGTTCATCCCACGACGTGTTGATGTCGAAGTCCAGTCCCAGAGTGGACGCTAGCATCTGGGCCGCCAGGTCCTCGCTGTACTCCCCTGCCTCCTCTTCAGTCATGCCGAAATCGTGCCACTCGGAAAGGTACCCGTGCACCGTTTCATCTTTGGGGATGGCGAGCCCGATTGACGATGCCAGCAGCCTGTGTGGCTCGTTGGTGGAGTTGCGGGCCAGTACCAGGAAGACGATCTCGCCGGCCCTTAGCATTTCCGCCCCCTGCTCCTTCGTGATCTGCCTGCAGCCGGGAGGAATGATGCTCGAGACGGTGACGAGGTTGAAGGAGCTGATGCCTGCGTCCCTCAAGGCGACCTCGAAGGAGGCAAGTTGCTCCTTGTGCCTGCCTACGCCTTTCGTCAGGAAGAAGAACCTCGGGACCTGCCCCATCATGGCCATCTGAACGCCCGAAAATACAGGGCGATTTAGCCTTTGAGCATTGGGTCAGGGACGGAGCTGACCGGCTGGAGCTGCCTGGGCAGGGGACGTGGGCGTCTACCCCTGATGGGCCCCCTCGAATTCGGCCGGCGGGCGGTCGAGCAAAACAGCGAGCAGCGAACCTCGGCTCCCGAGACGGGCAGCTTCACCGCTGGGTCGACCAGGAACCTCGAAGCTAGAGGCGGGTCGGACGTTGCTGGCTACGCAGGTGGTGCTGGAGGCGGAGGCATCGATGCCGTCGGCTTCCACGTCAGGCCGAGGATCGAGCCGATGAGGGCGAGTATGAAACCGATGACGAACCCGCCGACCGTGAAGAGTGCCCCGATGATGGTCATCACGAGGACCAGGATCGCCCCGGTCCGGACCTTGGACTTCTCCGAGGAGTTCATCATCACGGCCCCCACGATCATGATTATGCCGCTGATGAGCCCCACCGCCCCGACTGCGGCCACGGCGATGCCTACGGCCCCGAGACCAGCAAAGCTCGCCAGAGACCCGATGAAAGCAGAGGCTGCTGCGATGATGATTCCAGTCAGAAGGTAGATTATTCCTCCGATCAGGGAGAGGACGAAAGCTGCTGTTGGCTTTTCTGCCACGCGATGAGAGAGCCCCTAATGATATTTAATCGTGACCCTCTCAACGAGGCGAGGAGGCGGCTGCGAATCAGGCGGCTCGTCGGAGCTGGGACATCCGACTCCTGGCTCCGTGGGCCCCGA
>DATFYP010000010.1:0-3441 GCA_035314985.1 Nitrososphaerales archaeon | reverse complement strand
AGGTTCGCCAAGCTGAAGGCCGAGCCGACCCCCGTGGGAAGGGAGAACCTCAGGCTCTGGAAGAGCCTGAACGAGGGGAACACGGTCGGAGCCGCTGCGATCGACTCCGACGGCGTGCCATCTGCGGCAGTTAGCACCGGGGGGATGTGGCTCAAGCTCCCAGGGAGGGTGGGGGACTCTGCGATTCTTGGCGCGGGAGTCTACGCAGACAGGACAGGGGCTGCAAGCGCGACTGGGACCGGTGAGGAGATCATCAGGAACGCCCTCTGCCTGAAGGCGTGCGAGTTCGTCAAGGCATCGGGTGCCCTGACGGGGGCTCGCCGGGCCATCGGCTTGATTTCGCGGGTGAGCGGGAGAGGGACCGCCGGCATAGTCACGGTGGACTCCAAGGGAAGGGTGGGAGCCTCGTTCAACACGGAGGCGATGGGACGGGCCTGGTACGACAACGAGAAGGGCCGCCCCGTGGTCAGGGTCTGAGACGGCGTTCAGCATTAAATAGCCTGATGCTTCAGACGAGGTGCGTGAAGACAAACACAACACTCGGCCTCGTCTCCGCCGTCGTCGGGCTGGTCCTCCTCCTCTTCACATTCTACCTGGGCTACGACGTCTTCGTCAGCTACCGCAGCAACGCACCCAGCACCGACCTGGCAACGTCAATGGGCACCCTCCTCTACGCCGCGATTCAGGTCCTCTTCCTCGGGGTCATGGGGTGGGTCGGCTCCCTGCTGATGCTCAGGGGCATCGACTTCGCAAAGATCGAGAAGGGTGTAGGGGTCGTGACCTTCAAGGTCGACAAGGGCGTAGGCATCATGACGCAGCAGCAGGAAGAAGAAAAGAAGAGCAATTGAAGCGCGAACCGTCGACGGCCGCACGCTCCCTCAGGGCCGCCTCGCTGGTGATAACGGTGGTGTCCCTCGTCGCATTCTCGACCATAGCCTATTCGTTCTACGAGGACGTCACGGGGGTCGTCGGCGCCCTGGGCTCCGGCTCCCAGAAACCGAACATCACCACCAGCACTGTCGTCCAGGGGACGTCCGCGACGGTCTACGTGAACGCCACGATCCCCAACAGGGGGCTCTATCCCTTGGCAGTGGGCCTCACGTGCCTGCCCTCGAACGGCTCGGTGACCGTGACCTGCGCCGACGCGAGCGTGACCGTCCCCCCCGGCCAGGAGCAGACCTTGCACTTCGCGATGAACCTGCAGAACCTGAATCCCTCGGGCCCCAACAACATCTCGGTAGGGGCAAACGTCACTCTGGCCATAGAGCCCTTCGTGACATTCGTGATAACAACCAGGTTCGTCTCGGCTGGAGGGCAGGCGGGGTGACCGGACGGTGATAGCAGAGAGCGTCCCCCTGAGGAGAAGGGTCTTCCGCGCCGCCTACCTCCTCGTCGTGAACGCGACTCTCTGGGTGCTCATCCCGTCGGTGGTCTCGTCTGCGCTCGGAGGAATCCTGACGTCTCTTCCTTTGGCCAGCCTGACCTTCATCTACGAGTTCGGCGCATTGATCACGGGCCTCCAGGTTCTGGGAGCCCTTACAGAAGGGAGGGCGGTCTCCGTGGTCTTCTCATCTGGCTCTTTCGTCGCAGCGGCGTATTACATCTGGGCGGCCGGAGGCGGGGGGACGCTCTCCCTCCCAGTCTCGAACCTCACCATCACGCTGAACTTCAGGACCCTCCTGTTCCTCCTCGTGCTTCCGTCGCTCGTCGGCGCCATCAGGGCCCCCGTTACGTTCCTGCTGGACCAGAGCGAGGCCGGGCAGCCTGCGCGTGATCTCCCTTGACCCCAGCTTAAATGGGGGGAGGGCAAACGCGCCCCGATGAAGGCCCTCTGCATCTCTCACGTCAAGGACGTGGACGGAATCGGGGCGGCGGCGCTTGTCAGGGCCGCGACTGGCGCAGAAGTGGTGCTTTCGGACTACGTTACGCTGATGGAAGACCTCGGGAGAGTTCCGAAGGACGTGGGGGTGTTCGTGCTCTGCGATCTCGGCAGCGACAACTCCAACATGGACGAGTTCGTCTCCAGGATGGGCAGCATCGCCTCTCACGCGAAGGTCACCTACATCGACCATCACCTGATGTCTCAGCAAGCGAAACGAGGTCTCAAGGAAGCAGGCGTGAGGGTCGTGCACGACGAGGCCGAATGCGCCGCCATGCTCGCCTACGCGACGTTCAGGGAGTCCTTGCCAGAGAGGGCCAAGATGGTCGCCCTTTTGGGGGCCGTCACGGACTACATGGACGACTCGCCCATGGCGAAGAAGATGATTGAGCAGGCCGACCGGCAGTTCATCCTGCTCGAGGCTACGCTGCTTGCCTACGCGATAGCAAGAAAGGCAGGCAGGGGTGGTTTCCCCGACATGCTGGTCGAAGAGCTCTCGAGGATGAAACACCCCCACGAAATCCCGGGGGTCCCCGACCTCGCGGTGGAGCAGCTGTCGGCGATGGTGGCTCTAGAACACGAAGTCAAGCGGAAGGGGGAGAAGATGGGCGAGCTGGCCTACATGGTGACCACGCAGCGCTCGACTGGCAATGTTGCCAAGCTCCTCATTGGCGCCTTCGGGGTCCAGGTCGGGGTGGCGCTGAAGGAGCAGGAAAAGGGGTGGTACGAAGTGAGTCTCAGGTGCACGAGCGAGTGCAAGGTGCATCTCGGGAAGGCGATCGGCCGAATCGCGTCTGAGATGGGGGGAAGCGGGGGAGGGCACAGGAAGGCGGCCGGGTGCAGGATCCCCGTGGACAGGATGGAGAGGATGCTGGCCCAGCTCTCAGAGGAGCTCGGGGCCTGACCTCCGTCACTCCCGCACGCATTTTGCCACGATCGACCCCCCTAACTGGGTCTCGTGAACCGACACCCTCCCGAATCTGGTCGATAGCGCCGCAGCGAGCTCTCTGTTGTTCAGGACGAGCAAGTACGTGTCGAAGAGGGAGCCATATCGCAGCCCACCCCTCCCCGCCGTGAGGAGGCCTATGACGTTCGGGACCGTCCTGAGATAGGCTGCGATCATCACCGCCTTGGCTGCCGAGCCGGGCTTCCCCAGGTCGCAGAACGCGAACCTCCCGCCCTTCTTGAGGACCCCCCTGACCTGGCCGAGCGCCGCGCCGAGGTCGAGCGCGTCCCTTACGGCGAAGCCAGAGACCACTGCGTCGAACGCGTCGCTCCTGAATGGAAGGTACTCGAACGCCCCCTGCACCTTGAGCGCGAACGGGGCCGTGTCCAGCATCGCCCTGGAGACGTCCAGGAGGACGGCATCGCCCCCGGCCTTTGCAACGACCCTGGAGAGGGTCCCGGGACCGGAGCCGAGATCAAGGACCAGAGACCCACTCCTCACGGCGAAGGCGACCACTTCGGCTCTCATCCGTCTGTCGTTGTAGAGGGATATCCTGCTCGACGCGAGCTCGTAGGAGGGGATTATCTTCTGCAGGGAGTTGACGACGTATGCCCAT
>DATFYP010000009.1:0-35128 GCA_035314985.1 Nitrososphaerales archaeon | reverse complement strand
TCAGAAACTAGGTAGGGACCCTCGGAAGCTGAAATGGGCTCGCGGGAAGGGGATGAAATGAGCGCCCAGGCCGAAGATACGCTGGTAGTCGTGAAACCGGACGCGGTACGCAGGGGGCTCGTCGGACTGGTCATCGCCCGGTTCGAGGCCAAGGGGTTCGTAGTCAAGCGCCTGCAGATGCTCACCATGTCGAAGGACCAGGCGGAGGATTTCTACAGTGTCCACAAGGGCAAGCCGTTCTTCGGAGATCTGGTAGCCTTCATCACGTCGGGACCGGTCGTCGGGGTGGTCCTTTCGGGCAGGGACGCGGTCGCGACCGTCCGAAGGATGGTCGGAGCGACCAAGAGCTGGGAGGCTGCGCCCGGGACAGTTCGCGGAGATTTCGGCCTCGGGCTCACCGACAATGTCATACACGCCTCGGACTCAGGGGAGAGCTTCTCCAAAGAGTCGAAGGCCTTCTTCAGAACGTGAGCGGGTGAGGGCGAATAAGGAGGGGCTTTGGCCATGTCGGAATCAACTGGGCGACTGCGGCAACCTGTGGTAGTAGTTCTGGGTCACGTGGATGCCGGCAAGACCTCACTGCTTGACAAGATCAGAGGGACCGCCGTCGGTGCCCGCGAGGTCGGGGGAATCACTCAGGAGATCGGAGCGAGTTTCTTTCCCCTCGAGACGCTCGTGGAGATATGCGGGCCGCTGCTTACGAAGGCCGGAGGGGGCCTCGAAGTCCCGGGGCTCCTCGTCATCGACACTCCAGGGCATGCCATCTTCTCCAACCTGAGGCTCAGGGGGGGGTCCGCCGCTGACATCGCGGTGGTAGTCGTCGACGTCCTGAAGGGCCTGGAGAACCAGACCATCGAGAGCATCGACATCCTCAAGCAACGCAAAGTCCCCTTCCTCGTCGCCCTCAACAAGATCGACATGATCAAGGGCTGGAACAAGGGGAGCCAGGGTCCCCTCCTGCAGGTGATGAAGGAGCAGCTCCCGCAGTGGAACGACGAGTTCGAAGAGAGACTGTACAACGTCGTGGGGGGGTTGTCGAGGCAGGGCTTCCAGTCTGAGGCCTACTACAGAGTCAAGGATTTCCGCCAGCAGGTTTCCGTGGTCCCAGTCTCTGCCAGGGCCGGGGTGGGGATCCCCGAGCTGCTCGCCGTCCTGATCGGTCTGGCGCAGCAGTTTCTGAAGGGGAAGCTGCAGGTCATCGGCGAAGGACAGGGGGGCCGCGGAATCATCATAGAACTGCAGGAGGAGGTGGGGATCGGCGAGACGGCCAACGTGATACTCACGGAGGGGGAGCTCCGCGTGGGCGACACCATAGCCCTCGTCCGAAGGGACGGCGCGCTGAAGTCGAAAGTCAAGGCCCTCTTCATCCCGAAGCCCCTGGACGAGATGCGGGACCCTCGCGACAAGTTCACCTCGGTGGACGCGATGTACGCTGCTGCGGGCGTGAAGCTGGTCTCCGCCGACCTCAACGGCGTGGTGGCTGGAACCTCCGTCGCGTCCTTCAAGACCGAAAAGCAGTTCGAGACGCTGAAGGCCGAACTCGAGAAGGAGCTGACGAGCGTCGTCGTGAAGACTGACAACATGGGAGTCATCGTAAAGGCCGCGAGCGTGGGAGGTCTGGAGGCCCTCCTCAGGATGCTGGAAGAGAGGGGGATCCCCATCCGCCAGGCCGACATAGGTGACATATCGAAGAACGACATCGTGGACGCCCAGGTCGTGGGCGAGCACGATCCCTACCTGGGAGCGATACTGGGGTTCGACTCGAATGTACTCCCTGAAGCGAAGGAGTACGCCGGCTCCGTCCCCGTCTTCGTGTCCGGGATAATCTACGAAGTAGTAGACAACTACGTCAACTGGTCAGTGGCGACGCGCGAATCGGACGAGCGAGCGGCCCTCGCAAGCATCACCCGCCCGTGCAAGCTGAAGGCGATTCCAGGGGCGTCCTTCCGCAGGAACGACCCGGCCGTCTTCGGGGTGGAGATCCTTGCCGGCAAGCTCAGGCCAAAGGTCAAGCTAATGGACTCGAGCGGGAAGGAGCTCGGGCCCGTCGGACAGATTCAGGACCAGGGCAAGAGCCTCCCGGAGGCGAACGAAGGGGACAAGGTCGCGATTTCGGTGCAAGGGCCCACCCTCGGCCGGCAGGTCAGGGATAACGACGTGCTCTACACGATGCCAAGGAGCCACGAAGTGAGGCTCGTCAGGACGAAGTACCTCGAGGCCCTAACCCCCACAGAGAAGGCCGCTCTGGAGGAAATCGTGAAAATCAAGTCGGAGACCGACCCGCTCTTCGGCTTCTAGCAGTCGCAAAATCCTCGTCAGCGGAAGGCAGATGCCGTCCGAACGGCTCAATGGTTAAATCCTCGTCGGGGCGGGCGTCAACGAATTGGCCCAGTTCAAGTTGGTGGTCGCTGACCCCAAGACGAAGACTTCAGAGTCGAAGGAGGTCAAAGAAGAGAATGCCCAACTCCTGCTCGGCCGCAAGATTGGCGAGGTCGTCGACGCGACGGCGATCGGCGTTCCCGGAAAGATCATGATAACCGGCGGGAGCGACAAGGCGGGCTTCCCCATGCGCCCCGATGTCATGGGGGGCGGGAAGAACTACGTCCTCCTGACCAAGGGGGTCGGCTTCAGGACCAAGGAAGGCGGGGCCAAGAAGCGAAAGCTCGTGAGGGGCAACATGATCAGCGAGGAGATATACTTGGTCAACGCGAAGAAAGTGGAAGAACAGGCGAAATCTGGTTAGATAATTCAGGTTCACCCTCCCCTTTTCCGAAATGTTGCTCTGCTGAATGAAAAGTAAAAATACAAGTGTTCGCATCAAACTCGGTAGGGGCTGCAGGATAATTGGCAAGACTTGACGAAACTGACATGAAAATCCTCACGGCCATCTACGACGACGCCTCGATCTCCGTCCCCCAGCTAAGCAAGGAGCTCGGGGTGAACCTTTCCGTGACGTATAGCAGGATAAAGCGCCTCCAGAAGCGCGGAATCATTCAGAGGTTCACGGTCCAGGTCAACGAGGACCTACTCGGGATGAAGGCAAGGGCAGTCGCCGGTCTGAACATAGACCCGAAACAGCGGGAGACGGTTCTCGCCGAAATCGAAAAGGTCGACGGGGTGAGGATCATCCGGGAAGTGACGGGACGATTCGACCTCCTCGTGAACATGAAGGGAAAGTCCTTGGACGAGCTCCACCGGACCGTCTACGAGATCATCGGTAAAATCCCCGGAGTAATGCACGCAGAACTTTTCATGGAGGTCTCGCGGAGAATCACGCGAGTAACCTTCAAGCTTGTAGACTGACGAACACTCTTAAGGGCGTGCGAGGATTCGCACCGTCGTGGACCCGCTGATTCTTGTCGACCAGGCCGAGGCCCAGGGAAAGATACCCATTGCCATGGCCCGCAGGGTCCGCAGAAGGATGTCGTACCTCGCCGGGGCGGTAGACAGGGTCGAGAAGGCGAGTTCGCTCAGCTACCCTCCTTACTACGTCGAGCCGGTCCTCCCAGTGGCCCATACTCCGGCGGAGTACGGCCAGATGGGGGTCCTCTTCGCGCGGGTTGTCCCCACGACTGCGGCAGGAAGCCTCTCGATCCTGGTCCAGTTCACGGCTGCGCTCGTAGCCTTCGGGACCAAGAGCACCATCGAGGCGGTCGCCGCCCACGAGTTCACCCACTACGTCGACCTCGTCAGGCGGCTTAGCAGGACAAACGTCCTCAGCGAGGAGAAGTCGGCAACCCTCTACGAGTCCTCGTACGCAGACGACGAGAGGCTCGTTCCCGCGAGGCTCCTCTTCGCAGAGAAGTCGCTCACGGGGCTCGTGAGCAGGAAGTTCAAGGGCGGACTAAGCGACCCCGCGCTGAACAAGAAGGTTTCTGACCTGTGGGTGGGGAAGTCCCTGCCTGTCAGGTGGGTCAACCCAGAGGAGAACATGATCAGGCTCGGGATAGAGCAGGTCGCCTCCGCGAAGTTCGACCCGAGGGTCCTCGCCAAGGTCCAAGAGATCCAGAAGAAGATGAAACCCTGAGGCTCACCGTCGACGAACGGTCGAAGCTTGGGGAGATCGCCGAATCGCTCGTCAGGCCCTCGTCGGTCGTCGCCGTCTGTGCGTACGGGTCCAAAGTGGCCGGCTACGCCAGGCCGGACTCCGACTACGACCTCATCGTCGTGGCGAAGAGGTTCAGGGAGGGGGTCCGCTACAAGTACGTCGGCGACGACGTGGCGGCTTCCGCCCTGATCGTAGATGAGGGACTGCTGCTGCAGGACGCCCGCGCTTCGTCCCTGGGGGAGTTCGTCGTCGGGAGGTTCCTCAACGTCTACGAGCCCATAAGAAACTCCGAGCTGTTTCGCGTCGCAGAGACCGAGTACAAGAGAAGGGTGATGATAGAGGCCCTTCTGGAGCTTTCGTCAGACTACGGCGATTTCTGCCGACACCTGCTGGTCCCGTTCGACTATTTTCTCTTTGACAAACTGAGGAGGAGGGCCGTCGTCTACCCTCCCGCGCTTTACAGCTATGCCCAGACGTACAGCTGCTCCCTCGGAGCGGAGAACAGGGCCATCTCGTCCGACGGGTTCAGGGAAGCGGCCGCCTCCCTGCTGGCCCGGGGCTACTTCTCTATGGAAGGGGCAGGTGTGAGGATGAACCCGGAGAAGATGAAGGGCGACGCTTTCACGAAGGTCCAGTCGATCTTCGCCCTGACAACCCGCGGAGTCACCCAGTACGCCGTGCACGGTTACGCGGGGAGGGTCGGGTTCTCCGTATTCAGAAAGGAAGCCGAGTCCAAGCTACGGAGGATGAGGGAGCAGCCGGCACCGCTCCCGGAGCTCGAGAGGCCGCGGATGCTTCTGCGGCTGGACGAGGGGGCCGTCATCCCCGACGCGTCGCGGCTCGAGATGGATGTGGCTCGCCTGCTCGGGTTCTCGGAGTTCGCGGCCGACGAGAGGCTCATCGGTGACCCCTACTCGACAACCCGTGTCTTGACATTCAGGGGGGCCGGGAGGGAAACGTCGGTAGTCCTGAAGAACTTCTCAGACATCAGGTCCCTGAAATGGGCTCTTCTGGGTGTCTGGGCCGCGGCGGCGAACAAGTTCAGGATGACCCCGCTCGCGAGGCTGGACAGGGAGTATGCGGTGACGCGGGCGCTAAGGGCTGCGGGGGTGCCGGTCCCGACGATAATCGCCGTTTCCCTTGACGTAAGGATCCTGGTGAAAGAGTTCGTGGAAGGGGAGGCCCTGTCCAAGGCCATAGACGGTTTCTGCAAGTCGGGGGCAGGGGGGCTGACCCAGGTCGCCGAATACGGGAGGCTCATGTCAAGGGTGCACGCCGCAGGATACGCGCTAGGGGACGCGAAGGCGAGCAACGTCATCGTCTCGCCCCGCGGGCTGACCCTCACTGACCTCGAGCAGGCGGACCCTGGGGGGGACGAGGCGTGGGACGTGGCCGAGTTCGTATACTATACCGCCAAGCTCTCGAACAAGGAGGGCGCGATGAAACAGGTCGCACAGGCCTTCCTCCAAGCCTACGCGGCCGAGGGCTCCAGGGAGGTGGTGTCGAAAGCCAGCTCTGTCAAGTACCTGAGGCCATTCCAGCCCTTCCTTCTTCCCGCACTGGCCAAATCGCTAAGAGAGCTGATGCTGGCATACGCCTAGATCTCGCCGGGTGCGTGCTGTCGCCGCGGTATCATGACGGCGCCAGAATGTGTATCAATCCTCCCCGCGTCCCGGCAGCCTGCAGTCAACCTGCCAGCGGGCCACCGAAGACTGTTCGGCCCTGCATCCCTAACAGGTTAGGTTTATATCGCCCCGCCTGCGTCGGCCTAAATTGACTTGACAGGAAAGGTCGTGCACTTCGAAATCCCCGCGAACGATGTGAAGAGGGCATCTGCGTTCTACAAGGATGTCTTCGGCTGGTGGACCATGGACATGCCTGGCGTGGACTACATGATGCTGGGCGGGACCAAGGTCAGTGACAAGGGCGTCTTCTCCGAGTCAGGCTCGATCAACGGCGGCATGATGAAGAGGACCAAGCCCTTTGAGCACCCCATCATAACCATCGGAGTTGAGGACATCGACGCTACGCTGAAGGCCATCGAGAAGAAAGGTGGAAAGACCCTAAGAAAGAAACAGGACATCGGTCAGGACATGGGATGGACCGCCTACTTCGTCGACCCCGAAGGCAACCTGATGGGCCTCTACCAAAGCGGCAACCCGATGTAACAGATCGCTTGCGGCTTTGCGAATCCATGGGGCCCTAGTTCACTCGGCCCGCGCGTCTCTTAGAGCACTGCCGGGCATGTTACGAGGCTCAGGTCGGGGTAGCGCATGACGGAAGGCCGTGTCATCAACGTCCGCAGGCTTGTCGCACTGGACATCACGCTCCACGGCCCGCGTTTCATAATTGCCGAGTTCGGCATTGGGACCCCCGTCATTTTCGGGGTCGGGATTGCATTAGTCTGGTCAGGGCCGTTGTTCCTGGGTGTCTACCTGTTGCTCACCGGCATCAACTATCTGCCGCTGCTATTCTACGCGGCCGTGATCGTGAGGAAGGGGGACGCGAATGAGGAAGTGGCAGAAGAGATGTCGCAGAACAGGCACATGGTGCGCAGGTACAGTCTACAACAACTCCTTCTCTTCCTTCCGCTGGTGGTGTTCTGGCTCGCCGTATGGCAGGAGTTTCGGGTGACTCGAGTTCTCGAATCTCGTGGCAATTGACTCGGTGGGACTCATCAATGTTCGACCGTTCGCCGCCCCCTTTCCATTTCCTGGCGCGGTCACGAAGTGTCAGTGAGCTCCTGTCGACCGGAATCGACAGTCCTGCGTTGGGAATAGTTATTTCAAGACGCACTGGATGGATTCTTACATGGCGGAGACCAAGGAGATACCTGACTTCGAAGAGCTGCGCAAGCTGCGTCTGGCAGACGACGGCTACTTCGTGATAACCGACTCCGCCCGCCCTGCCATTGTTCACAAGGTAAACGCGAAGTGCATCAGCGTCGACGCCTTCAACGTCAAGGTAGGCATCAACAAGGGCAAGCAAGGAGGCTACTTCTGGGTCGACAGCCTCGCGACCGCCGCCCACGAATTCGGGGCCAAGCGCTGCAAGGTCTGCAAGCCCGAGCTGTTCTTGGTCCCGCCTTCGAACTTCGAAGAAAGACGGTGACACGAGGCATGGCATTTCACCGACCAATGGCCACTTCCTGGGGACGCATCACTTCGCCCATAGGACGATGTGCCCTCCAGCCAGATTGGTCAGGAAGGCGGCAGCTGAGACTCGAGCAGGCTGTTGACGTCTGGCTTCCAGTGACGTGGGACACTACTGGGGGCTGGCGCAGACGGTATTACTTGGCTGCGGTGTCGGTGTAGGTCGTATAGCCGCAATTGCCGCAGGTGAGCCTGTTGGAGTGTTGGGCCATGAAGTATCCCTTCCCGCACCTCGGGCATTCCTTGCGCAGGCGCGTAAGCGATTCTCCATCGATCTTGAAGAGCTTGTATGACTGTATCCTGCGCTTCGGGGCCTTCGGTTTCTCCTTCTTCTCCGGCTTCTTCTCCTCCGCGGGGGGCGCCTCAGGCGCGGCCGGAGCTGGCGCTGGCGGGGGCGGAGCTGGTGCCTTTGACAATCCTACTTCTTAGCCTCCGGGGCCGGGGCCGGCGTCTTCGCCTTCTTCCTCTCCTGCTTGAGTTTCTCGCGTTCCTCCTTCGAGAGAGACCTTTCGTCCAGATAGCGCGGATGAAGCCTTCCCTTCGCATCCTTGGTGCCGTAGACGTAGAACTTGCCGAGGACGCTGGACCTTCCAGACTGCTCCTCGAGCCTGATTAGCCCTATGGTGTCTTCGCCTACGCCCAACTCCTTGGCCAGGCTCGAAATGGCTTCCTTCCTTGTGAGCTTCCCTGCCTTGCCGTCGATGGAGAGCTCGATGTACTGTCTCCCCAAGAGCTTCGACTCCACCTTCTTCTGGACCTGCAATTTGAATGAGCCACCCCGAGCCGTGGCAGATATAAATTGGCTGCCTCTTCAGACGACGCCGACAGCGTCCATCCTCGCCAAAAGAGCCCTGTTTCTTGTCCTGGAGGCGGGGGTGACCTTCACCATGACGATTCCGACCCCCGGCTGGCCGTAGTAGACTGCCGCTGATGCCGGGGCGAGAACTATGGCGGGGATCGCGAGGAGGTCCTCCTCCCCGTCCACCAGTACCCGGGTGCGCTTCCCGCCCTTGAAAGCCTCCCTGATTCCTGCGATTGCGTCCTCCGTTATGGTTGCTGGGGGGTTCCTGACCCGGATCGTCCTCCTGCAGGGGACGTCGGGGAGGCGCCTTTCAACCCGGTTCTCCCTGCCGTCTACGATTTGGACGTCGGGGACCCTTCCCATTTTGCCGATGGTCTCGGTGACCCTGTCCCCTACAGTGACCACGACTGTGGACCCGTCAACGGCCCTTGCGAAGGCAGATCCCCCGACCACGGCGGCCTTGAACAGCCTTCCCATGGGCCTCGCAAGCCTAGGGCGCAGGTCCGCCGGCAGCCTGTACGTCACGCCCCACCAGCTCAGCTTACCTTTAGCGCGTACCTTCCGGGCTTGGTTATTCCCAGCGTCTTTGCCACCTGGGACTTTTCGGCGTTGATTATGATTATGAGGCCCGACCATTCCTTGCTCAGCTCCGTCGAACCGTCATTGGGGCACGCCTTCTCGTTGGTGAGCGTCTTGCACTTGCGGCACGCCAGCTCCTTCATTTCGCGCCCACTGGCTTCTCGGCCCTCTCCTCGACCTTGCGCTGCTTCTGCGCCTTCGAGACATCGTCGTCAATCCATTCGAGGGCGCCCAGGAATGGTTGACGGCAGGTCACCCCTATCTTCCCCATCGAGATGCCGTGCCCCAGGCTGACCGCTGTTATCCTCACTCTCACCTTGCTCCCCACCTTCAGGGACCTCTTGCTCTGCGACGCCGTGATGATGCCGGATTTCACGTCGCTCGTGAGGTAGTCGTCCATGATCTGGCTCAGGTGGAGAAGCGCGTCAGCGGGGCCGATCCTGACGAACGCCCCGAAGTCAGTCACCTCCACTATCTCCCCTTCGACGATTTCCTGTTTCAGCGGGAAGAACGAAAGAACTTCGAATTTCACCCGGTGGTAGGTGGCGCCGTCCCCTGCGATGATCTTCCCGACTTTGTCGACCTCCACCTTGGTGACGAGAACCAGGTATCCGTGATCCGGGTTTATCGTGCTCTCGTATTTCAGCTTCAGGAGCTCGAGGGCGACCTTCTCCAGGGGAGAGCCGAACTTGTCTGGAGGGACTCGCACGACATCCTCTAGGTTCACTAGCTCGAACAAGGATACGACTGACGCCCCATTTTTCTGCCACGTATATCCGTATCGGTTCTCATGAGCTTTCCCCTCGGCTTCGGAGGCCCGGAGGGGGGGCTCTCTTGTGAGCCGACCGCCTGTTCATCTCCAGAACCCGCCCGACGACCGAGGCGTCGGCCCCCGCCCGAGAGGCGGCCTGTGCAGCCGAGAGCCTCGATTCGAGCACATAGTGCAGTATCAGGTCGAGCCTGTCATAGTCGGCAGGGAGCTCATCGGTGGCCTTGTGTCCGGGCCAGAGCTGCGGAGACGGAGGCTTCTCAAGGATTCTGCGCGGCAGCCCGAGGCGCTTTCCCAGGCGGCGGACCTGCGTCTTGTACAGATGACCGATGGGAAGGAAGTCTACACCGCCGTCCCCGTACTTCGTGAAGAACCCTACGAGGATCTCTGACTTGTCGCCGGTCCCGGCGACCAGCCGACCGAGGGTGTTGGCGTAGAAGTACAAGACCATCATCCTAGTCCGTGCCTGGAGGTTGGCCCTCGCGATCTTTGACCCTTCAATCCCCAGGACTGCCAGCACGCTCTCGACCACGCCGTCTATCCTGGCTTCCCTGATCTCAATGCCGAGGGACGACGCCAGCTCCTTCGCGTCCGACACGTCGACCGACGGGGTGCTCGCCGAGGGCATCAAGACCCCCAGCACCCTTCCCTTTCCGAGGGCCCGCGTGCAGAGGGCGCAGACAACCGAGCTGTCCACCCCTCCGCTCAGCCCGACCACGACGCCCGTCGCGGCCGCCTGCTTTGTCACGCTCCTGATGAAAGCGACGATCTTGCGCTCCTCAGCTGCCTCGTCGAAGTCCAGCGGCGTCTTCATCCTCCTCTTTGCCCTCCCTGCCGTGTTAATCCGCCTTTCGCCGTCCCTCATCTGAGCATCACCCTTCCCGACCTGAGCCCGACCACGTCAACGTGCATTGCGCGCAGGGTCGCCGTCAGCGCGCGGTCCACGGTCGCGACGGCCGCCCCGCCTCCAATCGCCGCAGAGGCGACTTCGTCGTCGACGCCTGCCTGGCCGCACGGCCCTGGCGAGAAGCCCGCAGCGAGCTGGAGGGCCAGCCCCGCCAGTCGCGCCTTCCTTCCCCGGCCGTTCGACAGGGCCAGGAGTTCGTCTCTGACGCAGTCAAGGAGCACGGGTTCGAAGCCCCCGAGGAGCTCCAGTATGCCGTCACGCCACTCTGTTGGGCTCTCGGATATCGACATCAGAAAGCTGCTGTCGAAGATTACTTTGCGCAAGTCCTACTTCAGAACGCCCGACCCGATGAGACGCCATCTCTCTGCTATGCGCCTGCTAAGGGCAGCCCGCATCCCGGCCTCGACGGCTACAGGCTTCTTGAGGTCCACCTCTATGATGTCCCCTCTGGCAGACGTGACTACCGCCTGTGCGAACGCCGTACCAAGGTTCAGCCTCAGGTTCTCGCCGGGCCTGACCTTCTCCACCTTGACGAGCTCGGCGAGCCCCACCGCCGTCTCGAAGAGCTCTGTGTCCAGGGTCATGTGCTCCCAGGTGGGGGGAAGTGTTCCGGGCTTCCCAATGACGCTCCCGACCATCTGGTCCCCCTTCGTGAAGGTCGGGTCCAAGTGGGTGCCGACAGCGACCAGTCCTCCTGGCCCGACCCTCTCCGTGGGGCCTGCCCCTGTCTGTAGAGCCGAGACCTTGGTAACGACCGGCACGAACTTCTCGCTCCTTTCGTCAACCATCCCCGGCTTCAACTCGACCTCGTCTCCGGCCCTGAGCTCTCCCCTGACTAGGCTCCCGCCGAGCACCCCCCCGGAAAGCTCCTCGACTCCTGTTCCGGGCTTGTTGACGTCAAAGCTTCTCACCACGTACATTAGCGCGTCGGCCCCGACGTCCCTCTTGGGGGTCGGGATCACGCTCTCCAGTGCCTCGATCAAGGCGTCGATGTTCAGCCTCTGCTGCGCCGAGATGGGGATTATCGGGGCGTCGGCAGCCACGGTCTTTTCGACGAATTTCACGATCTGGTCGTAGTTGATGCGGGCCTCTTCATCGGTGACGAGGTCTATCTTGTTCTGGGCGATTACCACCTTCTTCATCCCGAGCATCTGTAACGCCTGCAGGTGCTCCCTGGTCTGGGGCTTCGGGACGGGCTCATTTGCCGCGATGACGAGGAGGGCTCCGTCCATCAGGAAGGCCCCTGCCAGCATATTCGTCATGAGGCTCTCGTGCCCGGGGCAGTCCACGAAGCTTACGGCCCTCAGCAGCTCGGTCTTCCTGCCACACACCGGACACTGGGGGCTCGTTGAATAGGCTGCCGGAGCGGGGGTCTCTGGACACCTGTAGAATGCGGCGTCTGCGTAGCCCACCTTGATCGTGATTCCGCGCTTGAGTTCTTCGCTGTGGGCGCTCGCCCACACTCCCGTGATAGCCTGAGTGACAGTCGTCTTGCCATGGTCAACATGCCCGCTCGTTCCGATGTTCACCTCCGGCTGCTTCGGGAGGAGCGGCTGTTGCGGCTCGTGGGTCGCGACCTGTGCGGACAAGACGGACTTGCCCTCCCGTTCTCCTTTTTAAGAGTAGACACTCTTTCGCGTCAATTCAAGCCGCTCGCCCTTGCGAGGGGTCCGGAATCAAGGATTGGTTCTGGCTGGTTTCTTGCCGGAGACTTCCGCTCTTCACAGGACCGGACTTGCCGAGTCGCCGCGGCGCATTGCCATGCTTCTGGCGACGGCGTAGGCAGCTACCATGACCACCGTTAGCAGAGAGACGATGACGAGCTGGAACGGGAACTCAGGTATTCCCCCGCTGCTGGAGGTTGTCGCAACTGTCGTCGTTGGCGTAGGGGTCGTGGACGTGGACATTGTTGAAGTGGAAGATGACGTAGCCTGACTAGTGGTCGAACTCTCTGTCGATGAAGTGGGGCTGTGGGTCGTACTGGACGTCGACGCGGCGGTCGAGCTCGTGTGCGACGTAGTGACTCCCGAGGAGCTCGTGACAGTCGACGAGGTGGTCGCAGAGGATGGAGAGTAGCTGAAGCTGACCGTCTTGGAACCCGAGACCGCGGCTCCCGCTGGCGCGTAGGTCGCGTTGATCACGTATGTCCCTGCAACCCAGTTCGGCCCGCCCGTGACGAACTGAAGCGAAAATGAACCATCGGTGGTGCTGACCTGGGCTTCGTTGTACAGGACCTGGGCACCAGAAGGACTCGTGGCCTTGATCACAATATAGGTAGTGGACGTGGGCGTTGGGGAAACAGTTCCCGACACCGTCAGCGACTGCGCGCCCGAGTAGCTTGGCAGGTCGGTCTTCACCGTCACCGTCAATCCCGTCGCGACTGCCGCAATCGGGCACGACAGGAGGAAAGCAACCAGTGCTACCAATGAGACGGCCGGCAGGGCTTTGAAGCCGCCGAGAGGTCTCGACTGCTGATCTGCGCTTCTGAGTTGCATCCGCACCACAGCCGTGGCTGCTACCGTATTTATGCGCCACTCGCCCCAGGCCTCGCCAGACCCGCTACTCCTCGTTGCGGAGCGTTCCTCGCCGCTGCGGCCCTAGACTCCGCTGACAGAAGGAGCGTGGAAGCGTTTAAGTGAAAAGACCGAACCGCGCAAGACCGCAGATGGTCCCGGTCCGAGCCCCCGTTCCTAGATTCAAGCTTCAGCATTGGGCCCTCTCGGTTCTCTTGGCCTGCGCCATCCTGCTGGTGTTCATGCCTGGAGCGACGCATGCTGCCACGGTAACGGTGAACCTGAAGTGCCAGCTGATGGAGTCGGCTGCAGCGACCGAAACGCTCACGCTCACCGGGGGCTCTCCGACCCCGTCGACCGCGCTCTGCACACCGGCGGGGACTACTACGCCGGTAATGGTGAACCCCTCGAGCACGATGACGGTTACTGTTCAAGGCGACGGGTCTAGCAGCAGGTACAGGGGTAACATCTCGTGGACCTCGTACACGAGCTACGTAATTCAGACTCCGGCATCAGGGTCGGCCAACGTTCTTTTCTACAACTACTACCAGCTTCAGAACACCTTCGTCGTCGAGGCGCAAGGGCAGCCGGACTTTGATTCGAACATGATCTGGATAATGAACGGCACCCAGCTTGGTGTTGCGGGCTCTACGGTGTGCACTATCCGATCGACTGCAGCACCCACTGCCCCATGCTCTGCGAACCAAGGATGGGCAGACTACGGCACCACCGTATGGTTTCCCATCTGGGCTTCCAATCCCCCTTCCCAGTTCAGGTGGGGATTCAGTTCAATTCAGAGTCCATCTTTGACCGTCAACACAGGAGGGGCTGTCGTCTCCCGAAACTACTACAAGCAGGTCGAGGAGGTATTCTCCTATTCTGTCTCAGGAGGGGGGAGTGGCTACGGCACTCCTAGCCTGTCATGCACATTCCTGGGACTCATAACCTACTGCTCCGCGCTCACCACCACCCCCTTGCCCTATTGGCTCGACTTCGGCTCGACTTGGAACGTGAACAACGTGCTTCAGGGTTCGGGCAACAGTGAGAGGTGGAGCACCAACGGATTCAGTGGCACTGCCTCCTCCGGAGCTACCATCGCCGTGCTCTATTTCCACCAGTTCTCAGTCTCTGTCGGTTACTTCGCCGTTGAGGGCGGGAGTCCCCCCGCCTTCAGCATTTCCTACGCCTTCTACGGAACCTTCACATCGTCTTCTCCTACCCCTGCTCCGAAGTCCTACTGGATGGACGCAGGAGGGTCGTTCACCCTTTCCATCCCGGCCGGGACCCCCGCGGAGCGATGGAGGAGCCCGCTCTCGTCCTTTCCGATTTTCGACGGGGCTTCTTACACCATCCAGCTCCACCATCAGTATTCCCTGCAACTCTCCTTCGCCGTGCTTGGCGGAGGAAGCGGCTACGGGCCTCCCTCCCTGACCTTCTCCAACTTCAGCAAGACATTGCAGGTCAACCTCACCCCGACGACCCAATTCTACTGGGCCGATGTCGGAACCCCCTGGGCAGTTGTAAGCGCGCTTTCAGGGGCGAACGGAACCCAGAGGTGGCAGACCAACCAGACAGACGCCGGTCAGGTCTCTGGCTCACTGGGCATTCCCTACGAGTACTACCATCAGTACTACGTTGTCTTCGCCTACGGGGTCTTCGGTGGAGGGACCGGCTACTCGGCTCCATCGGTCAGGTTCACCACATTCGGGGCTGGGGCGGCGGGAAACCAGGGCTGGGCAGACTCGGGTTCAAGGTTCAGCTTCACCGATCCTCTCCCCGGCTCCTCTCAGTCGGAGAGATGGGACACTGGCGACAGCTCCGGCGTGGTAAGTGGACCCGGGGTCATCAACACGACGAGGTTCTACCACCAGTACGCGTTCGACCTGAGCTACTCAATCGTGTCCCCGACTGCGCCTATCGGCAACCCCGAGATAGACTTCATCGAATTCGGGACGCCTGACGCCCAGTCCCTCAGCACTTCCACCACGACCATTTGGCTTGACTCCGCTTCGCCATGGTCGGTCCTCCCAGAATTCGGTGGGTCGAGCGCGACCGAGAGATGGGGTACCCAGCAGGCCGCGGCGGGCTTTGCGACGTCTCCGACTTCCAGCTCATTCACGTTCTACAACCAATTCTACATCAAGATCGGCTATGATATCGTGGGGGGAGGCTCACCCAAGGCTCCCGCGGTCGCCTACGTCGCCTACGCGTCCCCCGCGTCTCTCCTGCTCACGAACCGTTCGGTGAGCATCTGGATGGACGCTGGATCCCGGTGGACTCTGCCAAGCCTTCTGTCGGGCTCGAACAGGCAGGAGCGGTGGATCGCCCAGGGTCCTAGCAGCGCCACGGTTTCGGCGGCGTTCAATTACCAGGGCACGTATCTACACCAGTTCTACCTGCTCACAATGTCAAACTCCGCTGCGGGGGGTGTCTTCCTCAACGGGACGGATTGGTACGCCAACGGGGCCGACATCCGCCTGAACGCCTCGGCGTTTCCAGGCTGGAGATTCACCTACTGGTCAGGTGTGGGCTCGGGGGCCTATAACGGAACTACTGCCAGCCTGAGCTTCCCTCTCAGCGGTCCCGCAGCCGAAGTCGCGGTCTTCTACCCCGGCCTCAGCATCATCGTCAGCGGCAGCGGGAAGGTGACCTACTCCACTGGGGGGCTGAACGGGAGCGTCTCGACCGGCCACAACGTGGTCTACGTCCCACTGTCATCCAACGTGACGCTCCGGGCGTTTCCGGCGTTGTTCGACATAGTCTTCGAGGGGTGGTCCGAGGGAGCGAGCGGGACGGTGGCGAAGACATCGCTCGTCGTCGGCGGTCCTGTGACTGTGGGAGCGAGCTTCGGGCTCGACTACTCTGACATTGGCATAATCGGAGCCACGATTCCGTGCGTGATGGTCCTCGCCGTCTACGTCTTCGTGGTCCGTCGCTTGCAGGCGAGGCGGGTTTGAATATCAAACATTTTGCGCATATTGTATAGACATTTTGCCTGCTACGGTCATCTTATCCCTGAGGGTTTGTAATCGTGGCCTGCTCCATTGATGCGAAGGGTACCACGCGTCGCTAACGCTTATATCAAGAGAACTGGCTGTGCATCGCGAATGAGTAGAGCAGTAGCGGCCATGCTGGTTCTGGTTCTTGCGCTCTCGGCGGTCCCTGGGCTCGCGACGGCGCAGTCTGCGACGAACTGGGTCGCTCTGACCTCCGTGACTGACTTGACGGGCAACGCGTCGCTGCAGCCTTCGCAGCCGCTCCTCGCGGGGCACGCCTACAACGTGACGATGAAGGTGACTGTGCCCTTCAACCAGTCGGGCTCTCACTTCTATCCCTCCCTCGACAGCGCCCTCCTTTCGCACGGAGCCCAATTCTGGTACGTGAAGACCCCCCAGTACCCCGGCTACAACGCGTCCAGCTTCAACCCGGGGAACCGAACGCTCCAGTTCGACCTGGTCGCTGGTACCGTCGTCCTGTCGGGAATCTTTGAGGTTCCACTCTCGCTTACCCTGATTACTGCCGGGAACTTCACCCGCCACCAGACTGTCAACAACTTCACCATCGCGACAGTGACGGTGACAAGGGGGTCGAGGGTCGGCCTGCTCAGCGCGACGGTAGAGGACCAGACGATTCAGACCTACCTCAGCACCTACCAGCAGAAGTCGACTCTGATCTCCTCCGGGGCGATCAACTCCGCCTATTCCACCGTGGTGAACAGCGTCCTCGCCCAGGCTCAGGCGCTATACGTCGCCGGCCTTCCAGCCCAGGGCACTAGCGTCCTGGACACGATTGACCCTGCGTCCTTCCCGGTGCCTCCTAGCACGACGACCTCCACGACGCTTCTCGCAGGGGTCGTTGTGGCCATCATAGTGATAATCCTCCTCGCCGTGATTGTGCTTCGTGGGAGGGGGAAGCGCGGTTTCAGCGAGGGAATCGTGAGCGAGGTGCAGAAGGAGCTGGCGCTCCTCGAAGTGACGGCAGCGAAGTACGACAAGGCTCTGGCCGACAGGCTCCAGGCCCTTAGGAACAGGCTGGGCGAAGCGGATTGAGCAGGCCCACCTTCGCCAGCGTCCACCTCGTGGGGCTGGGGGGGACAGGTACCAACATCATACAGTCGCTTATCGAGAGCGAACGATTGCTCAGACTGCTATCTTCAGAGGATTTTGGGATCGCCTGCCTCGCGATAGATGTCGCCGAAGCCGACCTAGCCAGCCTCCAAGCAGCCTACAAGAGGACCGTCTCGAAGCTCGAGGCGAAGGGGGTGTCGGTGGACCGCCTCTGGGTCAGGGGGCTGAACATGAAGTTCAACACCCCCGAGTCGCTCTTCGAGTTCATGAACAAGTTCAACACCTATCTTCTCAAAGACGGGATAGTAGTCAACAACTACAAACCTTGGATCCAGTCCACGATGACGATACCCCCGCTTGCCGGGGGGGTGGGGAGGATGCGCGCCCTTAGCAAGGCGGTCTACAATCTGAACTACTATCACTACAGCGAGATGAACAGCGCGATATCAGTCTTCAAGGACAAGGTCTTGACCTCCAAGAACCAGCCGATAGTCGTCATGAACTTCGGCCTCGGCGGGGGGACGGGGAGCGGCATGGTGTTCGACTTCGCACGGCATCTGAGGGCAAAGCTGGGTTCCTCGGTCCCTCTCGTGGGCCTCGTGATCTTGCCGAGCAGCGCGGACGACCTGCTCGCGCGGGGTCCTGCCCCCTATACCGCCCTGATGGAGGCCGACCTGATGTCCAACAGGGCCCTCAACGAAAAGGCGGCCAAGAAGTACGGGGCGGCCTACCAGAACCCGTTCACGGCCCTTTTCTTCCTCCCGCTCGATCCGGTCTACAACAACCGGAACAGCCTCGTCACCGCGAAGAAGGAGCTCGACGACGCGGTCATCGACATCCTGGGGATGCTCATGCGGTTCGACCTGGCCGACCTCCTGAGCAGGGTCGGGACCAACAACGACTTTGGGCCGAACTGGGCCCACACCGTGGCCTACCTGAGGATACGGTATCCCGTCCAGGATTACATCGACTACATGCACGAGTACCTCAAGTTGCTTGAGAGCATCGGCTCGTTCATGGCGGAGAAGAGAAAGGCCCTCGACGCCATCAACGGAGCCTTGCTGAACAGGTTCACGGAACTAAAGGAGCTTTACAGGCGCCACCTGATAGCCACGAACAGCTACCGTCCAGACTCCTTCGATTCAGAGGTGGAGGAGATAATCAGGAGAGCGGGCAAGTACGAGGCGGAGTTCAAGAGGCAGGTAAGGGGGCTCGAAGACTTCGCATCCAGCTACAACCAGAGGTGGAGCAAGGTGCTGAAAGCGATGAGCTTCCCCGAGGACTCGTCGGAGTACGGGATTGTCCAGGTCCTCAACCAGTGGAACGAGCATGTGTCGAACCTAGGCGCCTCCTACGGCCAGTTCCTGAAGGACCTCCCCTCTTACACATCCGAACTGGAGAACATGATCACAGCGAGCAAGTTCCTCACATCCAGCCACATCAGACAGGTCCGCTCCTACACCGGGTTCGTCAACCTGGTGGCCACCGCCCTGGAGACGCTCAACGTCTACATCAGGGGTAAGAACCTCGCTGAAGAAATAGGCCCGATTTATTCGAAGGACGCTTCGAGGCAAGGGAAGAACGCCGCGGCCAAGGGAGAGGCCGACCTCCTTCCCCTGTTCAAGGCGGCCGGGTATATCCTGACTCGTCCCGAGACCGAGGTAAAGGTCTCCGACCAATACGTCCCGGGGATCCGGTTAGTGAAGAAGGGTCTCGACGACAACTTCAAGGATGCCAGCGCCGAGCTCGAGTCAACCGAGAGGCTCCTCGCGCAGAAGGAAGCCGAGGTGACCCGCCTGACCAAGGAGCTGAAGAAGATACGCCTGGACGTGAGCGGGAAGAGGAAGCTCCTGAACAGGAGCCTGGAAGCACTCCAGAACGAGGCTGCCGCCACCAAGGCGCAGCTGGAGCAGCAACGGTCCGACAGGGAGAAGACGCGGGCCGACCTCGAGAAGCTTACCGAGCTCGAGAAGGGCCTCGAGATGACCTCCCACTATCGGAAGACGCTGGCGTCGGTAGTGGCAAAGTCGAACGAGCTCAACGCCCTGATGAGCGCCGTCACGACGACGGACAACTACTACGAACGCGTCGTCGAGCTGGGGGGCGCCGAGCAGCTGAAAATAATGGAGAAGATACTCCGCGAGGAGGAGGAGAGCCTTCGCGGGGAGAGCATCCTCAAGGAGATCGTCGACAAGGAAAGGTTCAGAGGGATAGTCAAGAGCTACATCAGGATCTTCAGCGTCCCCAACTACGCGGGTCTCTCTGACACCTACCGCACCGACCTGATATGGGCGACCGTAGGCATTCCACCGGGGCTCTGGGACCAGGAACTCCAGGGCGCGCTGTCAAGCGTCCTTAACGTCTATTCAAGCGTCGAGGCCAGTAAGAGCATTTCCATCCGCCAGATCCCGCAGGTCGACCCCTGGACGGTGACCTTCCTCATTGTGATGGCGAAGGCGAGGATCGACCAGATCGAGAAGTTCCCCTCGATGAAGAACGACATGGACGCTGTGATGAAGTCAGAGAAGGTACTCTTCAGGAGCTTCTTGCTGGAGCAGGGGGTCCAGAGCGTCGAAGAGCTCGCCCAGCAACTTGAAGGCAGGCGAGCCGGGTCTCAGGTGGAAGAAAGGAAGGCCTGATGAAACAGCTTGATAGCAAGGCCCGAACCCGGGTCACTGACTACACTGCGTCCCTGTTCGTAGTCCTCGCTTCATTCCTGTTCTTCACCTTCGTCCCCTTCATCCCAGATTCCCCTATCATCCCGTTCTTCGTCGCCCTCGCCCTGGGGGCGGTCTCTCTGAGGAACAGGGGGGCCTCGGTCACAATACTCTACGTCTTGGTATTCTTCGCGGTCCTCTGGCAGATGATTGGGTTCGGGTTCTTCCAACTGCTCGCTGCCGGCGTAGGGGTCGCCGTCCTCGTCGCCCTGGTAATCCCCTTGCTCGTCTTCACCAACACAAAGGTGGAGGTAACCTCGATGTCTCTGGCCATCCTGTGCGTTTCCCTCATGTTTACACCGGCCTACTTCGTATCCATCCCGGTCATCGCTGCGGCGGCCGCAGTCACCGGTTTCGCGAGCCTGGAGGCGATATCGTCGTCGTTCATCTTCCTGCTGGCCCCCTTCCTGCTACTTGACAACGCGCTCTTCTTGGGCGGCTCGCCCGGTTCAGCGCCCATAATCTTCGGCCAGCTCACCTACCTCTCCTCTGACTTCAGACCGGCCCTCCCGGGCCTGAACTTCTTCCTCACCGCGCTCCCGGCCAACTACATGTCCCCTCAGGCGCAGGCCGTGTCCGGGTTCCTGACCAGCAACTGGCAGCTGCTTGTGATTCCCCTCGCGTTGCTCGGGATCATTATCTTCGTCTCCTCGTTCTTCGGGAGGTTGGCCAGCTCGCTCCTGAAGAAGGTCGCCAGGTTCAGGGAGAGCCCCATCGTGATGCGCGTGGTGACGCCGCTGGCCGTATCCCTCGTGGTCCCGGCCGCCTTCCTGGCCCTACTCCTGCCCTTCTCCCTGCCCGGAGCCGGGGGCTTCCAGACTTCGCTCAGCGACGCTTCGCACCTGCAGATAGTGCTCATGCTGGTCTCCTCCGTCTTCCTCGGAACTGTCTTCGCCGCCAGGGAGTCTTTGGTAAAGCGGATGGAGAGTGGGGAAGTGGCACGGGCGAAGGTCGAAGGGCTCGCCCTCGAATCGCGGGCCGCCATCGACAGGGCTCGCGTGGAGCTGAAGGATGTCTCCCGCGCGGTCCCTTCATTGAATGTCAGCGGCGAAGAAAGGTCCCTCTCCGAATACTCGTCCTACCTGGACGACGTTCAGAGGAGGCTCCAGGAGGCGGGCGGAGAATCCCTAGTCCAGTGGGCCGAGCGAATGGACAGGGTGGTCCTCCCCTCCCTCGGCAAGTCCAGGGAAAGGCTGACCTCAGGGGTCATGAACGAGCTGAGGACCCTGGAGGCGGTCACCGAGACGGTCAACGCCAACCTCGAAAAGGCGTCTGTACGGCTAAGGTTCACGAAGGTTCCTGCTGCCCCAGACGACGCTTCGCTGGATGCGGCGGTCGACCTCCACGGCAAGGTGGTCTCGAGGATTGACGAGGAGACGAGGAGCCTCTTTCTTGCCTACAATGCCGCCTTCGAATCATTCAACCGGCTGATGGCCCTAAGGGGGATGGCCACACCCGTGAGCCCGGACACCCTCCTCGCCTCTCATGAGTACGTGACCGCGATGAGGCTAGTCGCGGAGGAGTACTGGCTCAACTTCCACCTCAGGTATTCCGAGGAGCTCGAGTCCAAGAAGAACTCCCTCCTTGAACAGCTGCGCAGGCTCTCCTACGTCCTGGCCAGCCAGCAGGCAGTGCAGCTTGGCGGCCTCATCGACTCCATCAAGGGGACAGCCCCCGCCGACTCAGTGGCGCTTCTCCGACTTGTCGAGAATGTCCGCTCTCTTCTGGACGCCCAGATCAAGGTCTTCGAGGACTCCCCCAGGATAATCAAGCGCGCAGTCGAATCTGTGGACCCGAAGGCAACCAGGGTTATCGCATTCCAGACCCCGAGGAAGCTGAACGAGGTCGCATCGCTGAGAAAGGACTTCGACACTTCCCAGGACGGACTCGACAGCTTGACCCGGTTCCTCACAGCGGCGGGCCCATCACTGCAGGCATTGTACACTTCGTGGAGGGCGGACCGCGAGGGCCTTCAGCTTCTCGCACATTACCCTACGGCCAGGCGCGTCATCGAAAAAATGCTCGGCGAGCAGGGAAAGGTCAAGGTGAGGAACCTTCCCTACGGAAAGACCACCGCGGCGATCTATGCTCAGCTCTATGCCGCCGAGAATCCGAAGTCGAGCTTCGACCAAAAGGAGGGGGTGCTAACTTCGATTGCCTAGATGCGCGAATGGCCACCTGCAGCTCCTGGGTCTGAAGTGCAAGGCCTGCGGACTGCCCGTGTCGTACAGGGAGGCGACGAACCAACTGCTGGACCTTCCGAGTGTGCAGCCAAACTTCGGGATGACCGCGGCTCTGTACGTGGGGCTGCCTCCGGCAGTCGGGGAGCAGGGCTATTCGATGGCAGTCTCATCGGGGAACGACCCCAAGCAGACGAAGGACGAGTTCGTGCTTCGGAAAGTCCAGGGAGGCACCTGGCACGACTTCTATGCCGAGAGCACGGGAGAGCTCACTCGGTGGTTGAGCATACTCGCCTTCGGGGAGTCAACATTCAAGTTCCTCTTCGCCGACGCCGCCGACCCGCTCTCGGTGCTGGCCGTGTCGGCGCTCCCACAGCTCAGACAGACGGCGCTTGTGGCCCTCACGGCCGACCAGGAGTCCACCCCCGTCGAACAAAACAGCAGCTACGTCACCGTGACCGCTGCCCTCAGACGCGGGTTCCATGTCCTCGCCCTCCCCCGTTCGCTCGCCAAGCAGAGCCTAGCCGTTGAGGAGAGCGGCGAACCCTCCAGCCCTGTCGGCAGCTTCTCACGCATGGTAGGCACGCTGCTCGGCCTCCAGGACGGGCTGATGGACCTTCTGGAGAAGGACCGCCACATCGGGGTGGGATTCCATCTGCTTCTGCCTGTCATCGCGGGAACAATGCAGGTGTACGGCAAAGCCTCAAACGTATTCGCCGTCCAGAGTTTCCAGCTTCCACGAGGCGTTAGAGCAGATGACATCAAGACATTTCACGCGCTCGTCTCGTGCGAGAAGGACCTGCGGGGAGATTTCGAGGAAGGATTCTCCCAGTTCAGGAACAGGGCAGTCAAGGCGGCTCTCAGTGCCGAGTGCAGGGTGAGCGAGCGCCCCGACAGGGGCGCCTTCGACGTCTTTACGATCTGCGGGCTCGACGAGACATCGGTACTGCAGGAGTCAGAAGAGGGATACAAGGCCGTGGCCAAGCGAGCCCCCTCCCTCAGGGTCGAGAGTCTAGCATGAGGACCTTCCACCTGAAGGCCGTCGAATACCAAGGCAAGAGATACACGAACTGCTCATTGGTCCTCGACGCCGACGCCCTGAAAGCGGAAATCAAGAAGCCGGCTGGGGTTCTCAGCAGAGCGATGGTCCCTCTGGCTAACCTCACGTGGGGGCGCGAGACCTCAGTTCAGGTCGAAGGGGCTGTGGTTCGTTCGGGCCCCGTGACCCTCGTCGCGGACGACATCAAAGCGGCGGAAGAGATCTCCAGGGTCCTCAACGGTGAGGCGGTCGGAGCGGGCAGGCTGGCGACCAGGCTCGGCGCCCTCAAGGACCAGATGTCGGCGTTCTTGCGGATGAGGGCGGAAGGGATCGCCTTCTTGGTGGAGCTGAGGAATGACCCGAGGCAGGCCCTGGTCGACAAGTCCTCTTCTTTCACGGGTAGGTACGAAAATCCGGCCCTCGAGTACCTCATGAAGTTCGCAGCCACCTTGGCCGAGGCGCACGCCAAGATGACCTACGCGGCTGCCGAGGTCCAGGAGAGCGTCGGGACGGAGGCAGTCGACCGTATCTTCGCCTTTGTCTGTGCAACCGGGGCCCTTCAAGACAGCTTCGTCAGCGGCGCCGGGCTCTCAGAAGAGATCGGGGCTTTCATGGAAGAGCTGAGACTCGACTCCGAGCCTATCTCCGCTCCTAATGCAAAGGAGGGGACCGAGGCCATGCTGAGGCGGTCGGGACCCCTCTTCTCGCCCCCTTCGTCGATTCAGTCGTAGACGGATGCCGAATGCGCCTACGCCAAAGTTGGCCGCGGGTCTCGCCTCGGTCGCCCCGAGACGCCACCACCTCCGAGGAGACCAAAACGTCCCTAGAAGGCCTCCAGTTGGCAGAAATAGCCCCCTTTCCACCCGATACTGGGACAGCTCCTCCCGAGGTCGAAGCGCGCCCGTCCACTAGGGCGGAGGGCATTTTGTCGCCCGTTTAACACCCCCACGGTCAAGGAAACGGCCTATTATGGACAAATCGTCCACCGAGCTTATATATATCGCCTGGGAGGCTAATTCGAAAATAATGAACTTGTATAGTAATAACTATACTTCGAAAATCACTTCAGGAACTATACTAGCACTTCTAGCACTCTCCGCCTTCGCTGTCGTATTGGCCGTGCCACTCAGCACGGTCAAGGCAGTGACGTCGGGCTCAGGAACGCTTACTCTAAGCCAAAGCTCGGGCATCCCAGTGTGGAACTCGTACTACAAGGACTTCGGTGACTGGATAACCGTAACTGGAACCGGATTCCCGTCGGGTCAGGACAATGTCCAAATTGTGCTGCTCCCAAGTACGACCTCCATCACAGCGACAGTAGCCAACTATTGCACTGCGAACGACGTGTGCGACCTTGGCTCGAACACTCTCGATAACACGGCTCAAGGCTACTTTAACCCCTCCATTGAAGGGGACAACTTCGGCACCGTGATGACCGACGCCAACGGATGGTTCAAGGCGCAGGTCGCCACGCCGGTTGTCCAGGGAGGCGACTACCTAGTCTACGCCATCTACCCAACATCGACGGGCAACGTCGTCACCACCGCGGTTCCATTCACCGTGAAGGCGGCGATCTTCATCGTCTCCGACTTCACCGGCGCGACCAGCTCCGGCGTCGGCGACGCGATCCAACTCGCAGGAGTTGGGTTCAACAATGGCGAGCAGATTCAGCCAATCCCATCCAGCTTCTTCACCAATGGGTTGCATCCAACCATAACCACCGGTGTCAACCCGGGCGTCAGCGAAGGGACGTTCGATGACGGTCCCGAGACGACCACCAACAACCTCTGCGGCGCTGGCGGAGCCTTCTGCGTAGGCGCACTGGTTGGCGGGAGCCACACTCTCACCATCCTCGGCCTTTCCAGCGGAACCTCGGCCTCACAGCCGTTCATCATCACCCCGACCCTCTTCTTCAAGGAACATACATGCACGAATCCAATCTACAGCATTGACACGGGCGCAGGCGCAAAGGTCTGCGTCTCCGGCTCAGGTTTCGCCAAGAGCGCAACGGTGGCGGCTGCCGGCTCAGTGACGATAGGCGGTGTAACTACGATACACGGCGAGATCGACTCTGACGCCAACGGCAACTTCCCCAACACGGTCATAACGCTTGCCCAGTCGGCGGGCGTCGGACCGTTGAACGTCGTGCTCGGGGGGACAACCTTCAGCTACGCCAACGGCAACATCTACCAACCCAACCCGCAACTGTTCGATAGCTTCGCTGGAGTCCTCATTGGATCCCACGCAGGCCAGGGCGCTCTCTTGACGCTGCCTGAGGGCAACGCACGGAGAGTAGGACAGACCGGAGCCATAATTGGGTATGGTTATGCAGCCAGTCTGACGTATGCAAACACCGGCCCGTTCGTCCTACAGGACAAGAACGGACCCCACAGCTACCCCTTCCTCACACCAGCCATGGCCAACGGCGGCGATGCCACTGACGCAACTGGCACTGACGCCAACGGGGCCTTCATGTACTGGTACACAACCCCAACAATGCAGCACTTCAAATTCAACCTTCACGACAACACTCCCGGCGGCAATGCGTCGCCAGACTCCACTTACACGATCAACCCAGACGTCAGGTTCGAAAACGACGACTTTGGCAACAACGTAGCCAGCGCTGGGGACTACGTGGACTTGGTCCCGGCAACACACGGCGGCTTGGACACACAGAATGGTCTCACGACCTTCGGTGCCTCAACCACTCCGCTCGGTGACCTGACCGTCTACGTCAACGGCAATCTGTGGGACAGCTGCAACACCGACAACCGCCTGTGCGACGGCAACATCGCCGCCAACGGCGCGTTTGTCAACTGGGTGTACCTGGCCCGACTTGCCGGAAGTGGAATCGCTTCAACCGACCTTCCAATGGGAACCTACAACGTGAACGTCACTGGCAGCTATAACGGCGACTGGGCCTTCACTCGATACAAGATCGACAATGCGATGGGAACAGTCTCTCAGCTGACCATTGACCCGATCGCGCTTAACGGCGCGCTCAGCACCACGTCTGGTTCCGCAGGCACGACAGTCGCGCTCCAGACAGGACAAATCGGATGCGGTGGGTGCAACAACCCAGGCATCCACGGACTCTCAGCCAACACGCAGTATAACATCATGTGGGACTCGACCACTCAAGTAGGAACCTTCACCTCGACCGCCACGGGCGGAGTGCCAGTCGGCACTCAGTTCACGATCCCAGCAGGGACTTCGGGCGTTCACGTGATAGACCTCCAAACCACGAGCGGCACCTCAGCGCTATGGGGCCAGGTGGAAGACCATTACAACGATCAGTTCGCTAACATGGAATTCACCCTGACAACCTCGCTCATCGTGACGCCGTCGGTCGCATCTGGCGGCACAGTGATGACGCTGACGGGCAACGGCCTGCCGGCGAGCACTCAACTGTACCTCACCAACTGCGCGAGTGGAATCACCTACGCCCAGTTCACCAGCGACTCTTCAGGCCAGGTTCCCTCCGGCGTGACCTTCGCGGTCCCGCAGCTGCCGAGCCCAGGCCCAGAGACCGGCGCACTGGTCACTTGGCAGATCGACAACAACAAGGGATGCTACCAGGGACCGAACCCTGTGGGCCTAGCGAAGTTCGTCTACGATGCTACAATGTCACTCAGCTCGACGGCAGGAGCCGCCGGGACGACATTGACAGCCTCAGCGAGCGGGTTGGCTAACGGAGGGGTCTACGACATAGTCTTCAACTATGCGCCACTCTCGACCAACCTCAACGCGTACACGGGCAGCATCGTCGGCGTGATAATCGCCAACGGTCAGGGTCAGGGCACGTCCCAGATAACCATCCCCGCATCAGCAGCAGCAGGCACATACAACGTCGGGCTGGTCTCGACCTGCCCCGGCAACTTCTGTGCCCCATACATCTCAGCCTCAGCCACCGTCATCAACGTCATCCCGACGTTCACCGTCGGCGGTGCCGTACAGGGCGGGGCCCAGTTCACCATTAGCGGTACTCCAGTTCAACAGTCTCTCGGCGGGACCCCGGTCCTGTCGGTGACATACAACAACCCAGGCACAACTCAGGTAACAGGCTTCGTCATTGTCTCGGTGCAGAACGCTCTGGGACAGACGGTCTACATCACCACGGCGACCATCCACCCGGCTGCAGGCGCGTCCGACACTGGCGTCGCAGATCTGGCACCAATGGCGTCCGGCTCCTACACAGCGACCGTCTTCGTCATCTCGGCGAGCGGCGGTTCGTTGTCAGCACCAACAACTGGCGTCGCAATCCACGTCTAACCCGGTGAGTCCATTGAAGGTCCTATCAACCATCTCAGTAGTCGCGCTGACGGCCTTCCTGTTCCTTTCGCCATTCGCAGCATACGCTGCGGGGGCGACCGTGACAGTCAAGACCGATCAGCCAAGCTACTTCAGCGCACAGACAGGCTCAATCTTCGGCACGGTAACTCCGGCGCCGACAACAAGCGGCACACAGATCGTCATCACTGTCAAGAACCCGTCAGGGTCGCAGGTCCTCTTCAACGAGGTGTCCGTCAGCACGTCTGACGGCTCATACTCGTACCAGTTCGTGACCGGCGGGCCAAACTGGGTTACAGGCACGTACAAGGTTAACGCCACGTACGCGCCCGCGGGTAGCTCAGCCACAGGCTCAGCCGTAACGACCTTCAGCTACTCGGCTTCGACCGGTGGCGGAGGGGGCGGCGGCATCTCCCAGGGACAGTTCAACGACATAATGGGCAACATCACCGCTCTGAACGGCAAGCTCGACACGGTTTCGGCCGCGTTGACTGCGCTCCAGAACGGTCAGTCTGCCCAGAACACTCAGCTCACAACCATCGTCAACTCACTCAACACTCTCACTGGAACAGTCACAAGCATTCAGGGCTCATTGACCGGCTTCTCCAACACCTTGGGTCAGGTTAACACTGCCGTTGGGGGTATCTCCACGCAGTTTACCCAGCTCTCGGGTCCGTTGGCAAGCGCGGGTCAGACGCAGACGTACGTGCTCGTTGTAGCCGTACTTACAGCAATCACCCTAGTCTTAGTTCTAGCAGTATTAGTCAGAAGGCTGTCCTAAACAGACAGTCTTCCCTCCTTTGTTTTTCTCCGAAACCACTGTTTATTCCGCACCCCAAAACGACGGCGGGGCAGCCACCTGCGCCCAGAAGCCGGTTTTCGTATGATTCTCTCAGCCCAGCGACTTCAGCTTGGCGTCCGCCCAGTGCTGCTCGCTTTGCAGCAGCAGTCTGTACTCTTTCAGGGCCAGCTCAAGCTCGCTCCTGCTCAGCTCGCCGGAGCCGCAGATCCTGTCCCATGCTGCCCTGTTGAACTTCGTCGCCTCCAGCAGATTCACGACGAGATTCTCGGCGCTTATCAGCTCGGTAAGCGCTATCCTGATGTTGTTCCACTTCCGGGCAAACTGGTTCAACATCTTCTTGTGGTCGTCCAGCGCCTCGACTCCCTTTGCCGTAATCGTGTAGACCTGCTTCGACCTCTGCCCTTTGGAGGAGCCTTCGACGAGCCCCCGCCTTCTCAGGTTCTCCAGGGCTGGGTAAATTGATCCGGACCCTGGGTGCCAGGCCCCCCCCGTAAGCTCGTCGAGGTCGGACATCAAGTCGTATCCAGACATGGGCTTCTTCGAAAGCCGATAGAGGACGTACAGTCGAAGCAGGCCCCTTGGCTGGCTAATCCTCTTGAGTGGCTGGCTCAGCAAACTTCCCAAACCCCGATGTAAAGTGTCACGGGACCGCCGCGTGTCGAAACGGCCGCCTTATAAGTATCGCTTACGACATGTCGCATAACCTATCGTAAAGCATATATCCCGCCGTCAAAGGGCGCCTATGCTAGAGTTGATTCCTTCGCGGAAGTCCAGGCTTCTTGCGTTGCTCCTCGCTGTCCTACTGGTGGTCCCGTGGCTGGCCGGCTCCGCTACGGCGCAGGCGGCGACGACCTCCGGGTTCACGGTAGTAAGCGCCGTTTGGGGCACTCCGACGCTCCCGGTCGAGGCCGGGCCTGGAAGCCAGAACGTCCCCCTGACCATCACCCTCCAATACTACTACTACAACACCGCACAGGGAATCAGCATAACTCTCTCCCTCCCGCCAGGGTTCACCGACACCAGCGGAAGCTCGGTGACGACGGCGTACCTTGCCAACATGGTGCCATCCGGCGCGGTCCTTCCGGTCATTTTCAGCCTGAACATCGCCTCAGACGTCAAGGTAGGGAGCTACGTATTCCCCATGACGATCTCCTGGGGCGCAATTACGATCCCCAACCCCATCCAGTCTGTTTCGGAGACTCAGAACACGCAGGCCACGGTCCAGCTGAAGGGCAAGGTCCTCCTGCAGTTCAGCGCCGGTCAGACGGCGCTCACTCCCGGGGCGGTGAACCATCTACCGATCCTCATCACCAATTCAGGGACCGGGAACGCCAGCAGCGTCGACATGACGCTGATCTCGTCGGCCGTCGTCAGCGTTCTGAACACTTCTCCAGAGATCTCGCTGATAGGGCCGGCCTCCTCGACCACGACCTACGTCGACCTCTACGTCGCGCCTACCTTATCCGGCTCATCCGTCCCGCTGGCCATAGGCGGGACCTATTCCGACGCCTACGGAAACACGCACCCGATTTCAGCTTCAATTGGAATGTACGTGAAGAGCATCTCCTCTGCCCCCGGGACGCCGACCCCAAGCCTTGGCCTTTCCAGCTTTTCTTACAATCCTCCACTGGTCTTTCCCGGCACCATTGTCGCCTCGCTGCAAGTCGTGATCTTCAATTCAGGGGCGACTTCAGGGTCTAACGTCAGCGCGACGCTCGTTCCTTCAGACCCTGTTTACGCCATAACCACCGGGTCCCTTACACAAGCGGCAGGGCTGCTTCCCGCTGGCCAGAGTGTGCCATTCGCATTCACCATAGGGATTCAGAACAGCACGCAACCCATCAACAGCACGCTGACCTTGCTCCTCACCTCTTCTGGGGTCTCGCCCGTCAGGTTCAGCATTCCCTTCGTCGAGCAGCCGAAGGCGGACTTCAGGGTCATTTCCGTCTCTTCCCCTCCGATTTCTTCTGGGGATGGGGCTGACGAGCTTGTACTGACGCTCCGAAACGAGGGAGGAGCCGCTGCCCAGCTCGCAACGTTTACCATGCAACCATCCTACGTATTCGAGCCGAGCACACAGGGCTCGTTCACCACGACCGCGAGCGCTGGTATCGGTACTGTCGCGCCAGGAAAGATTGCGAACCTGACGGTGGTCATTCAAGTCAACTCAAACCTCGAGCCGCGCTCCTATCCTCTCGTGCTCCACGCAAGTTGGACACAGCTTGGATCGAGTCAGCCATTTGGCCAGGACATTGTGTTGAAGCTTCCCGTAAGCGCCTCTGGTTTCCAGATTGCGAACAGCGTCGTCTTCAGCCTCCCCTTCCTGGTGATTGTGGTGGTCCTGGTGGTGGCGTTGCTTGTGTTGCGGGGGCGCAGGAGAGCCCGCCGCAGACGCCCAGAAACGGCGGGGTAGACCTTTAGGATGCGCGAATCTTGGCTGACATAATAGACGTCAGCGACTTGGTGCTGGTCTACGCCGACGGGACGAAGGCGGTGGACGACATCTCCTTCAGCGTGTCGGAAGGGGAGTTCTTCGGGTTCCTGGGTCCCAACGGGGCCGGGAAGAGCACGACGATCAAGGTGCTCACCACCTTGCTTAGGAAGACTTCAGGGACCGTGAAGGTCGCTGGATACGACATGGAGAGGAACCCCCAGGAGATCAGGAAACTGGTGGGAGTCGAGGCTCAGGAGAGCGTGCTGGACCCCGACCTAACCGGCAGGGAGAACATGACCCTGCAGGGCAACTTGCAGCAGATGCGGGGGCCCGAACTCACTGAAAGGGTGGACGAGCTGCTCAAACTGGTGGAGCTCGAACAGGTCGCAGACAAGATGGCGGGGCGCTACTCGGGCGGCATGAAGAAGAGGCTTCAGCTCGCTTCAAGCCTTGTTCACAAACCAAGGCTCCTGTTCCTGGACGAACCCACTACGGGGTTGGACCCCCAGTCGCGCGTAGGGATATGGAAATACCTCGAGAAATTGAACAAGTTGGAAGGCATTACGATCTTCCTGACTACCCAATACTTGGAGGAGGCGGACAAGCTTTGCGGAAGGCTAGCCATCGTCGATTTCGGCAAAATCGTAGCAAGCGGTTCGCCGGCCGAGCTCAAGAGGGAGGTAGGCGCTGATACGATCAATTTCTCTCTTGAGGGAGGAGGGCAGGATGGTGAAGCGGCCAAGGCAAAGAAGATTCTCAGCAGTTTAGAGGGCGTGACCGAAGTCTTCGACTCGGATGGGGGGCTCACAGCCCACGCAAAGGACGCCAGCCGGATCATCGCGATAGTCGTGAGGGCGCTTGACGAGGGCGGGATACGACTTTCTTCGCTTAACGTTTCAACCCCGAGCCTCGACGACGTCTTCCTGCAGCACACGGGGAGGAGGATCAGGGCAGAAGAACTCGGAAGGATGCCAGACCGAAGGGGAGCGTTTGGCATGAGGAGGAGGATATGATTGACGCTCTTGTTTGATACGCAGTACTTGTTTGTCAGGGCCCTGAAGAAGGTGATCAGGAACCCGATTCTCCTCTTCTTCTCACTATTCCAGCCTGTCATATTCCTCACGCTCTTCACGCAGCTCTTCAAGGGTCTGGGTGCCATACCTGGGTTCCCCTCTGGCAGCTACATCGCGTTCGTCACGCCGGGGATACTCCTGCAGAACGGGTTCACAAGCGCGCTTTCGTCAGGCACCTCAATGGTGGATGAGCTCAACTCCGGATTCCTTCAGAACATGCTCGTCACTCAGGTGAACAGGTCGGCAATACTCTTGGGCAGGCTCCTGAGCGACGCCTTCAGGGTCACGGTGCAGTCAATAATAATTCTGGTAATGGCGTATGCCCTGGGCGCGCAGATTGTCACCGGGGTCGCGGGAGTCGTGGTGATTCTACTCACAATCGCCACTTTCGGACTGGCATGGTCCGGAATCTCGCTCAGCATCGGGCTAGCGACCAGGAGGGCGGAAACTGTGACTGCCATCGGATTCTTCCTCACCTTCCCTTTGCTCTTCATGAGCACGGCCCTGTTCCCCCAGGCTTTCCTCCCCACTTGGATGCAGGCCGTATCGAGCGTGAATCCTGTCAGCTACAACGTCAACGCGATCAGAGCCCTGGCCCTGGGAGGCATAACCTGGAGCACCTTGCTGTCCGCCTACGGCGTCACTGCCCTCCTCGCCCTGCTGACCCTGGGGGCCACTCTGTATCAATTCAGAAAGGTAGTCAGCTAGAATCCTCAGCCTGCCCGCGCGCCCCAAGCAAGGCCATCAGGAGTTGGTGATTGGACCTCGAACACCCATGCGGAATCGACAATTCTGCGACTTTTCACCTGAGAAAGTATTTATCAAGTTCAGCGGGCCAAATGCGCGATGTCGGTTCTCAAGGGGTGTCTTCACAGGTGAAGGCTGTAGTCCTGGCTGGCGGCCTCGGGATGCGGCTGCGGCCACTGACCGACGATAGGCCAAAGGCCCTGATTCCCGTCAACGGGAGACCGATCTCCGAGTACCAGCTCGAATGGCTGGTGAAGGAGGCTGGAATCGACTCCGTCGTGTTCGCCTGCGGCTACAAATGGGAGCGGCTCAAGGAGCACTTCGGCCCCAGCTACAAGGGTATCCCCGTAGAGTACTCCGTGGAGGACGAGCCCCTCGGGACTGGCGGCGCGCTGAGGAGGGCCCTCGCGAAAGACCAGCCTGACGACCTTCTCGTAGTCACTAACGGGGACATAATCACCGACCTCCCCCTGAAGCGGATGGTCGATGCGCACAGGCAGGCCGGGGAGATCTCGGCCTCCATGATGGTTGTGCCGTACCGCTCCCGATTCGGAGTGGTCAAGATAGACAAGCTGAGAATGGTGCGCGGCTTCGAGGAAAAGCCCGCCTTCCCGGACGTCTGGATCAACGGAGGGGTCTACATCCTCAACCCCAGAAGGCTCCAGAAGAACCTCCCAGAAAAGGGGGACATCGAAAGGGAGACCTTCCCCAAGCTGGTCGATCGCGGGGAGCTCCTCTCCTACCCGTACTACGGGGATTGGTGGTTCGTCGACTCCATGAAGGACCTGATGGAGCTGGAGGAGTCGATGCAGAAGACTGCCTAGCTCGCCGACGTGCCCGTTCCCAAAGGTTTTATGCGTCGCGGGCGCGCGCTGCCAGGGATGCCTGATTTCGCAAGGGTGGCCGAAGCGACGCGTGTCAAGCCCGGGGGCCTCCTGACCGTCGAAGTCGAGGGGGAGTCGGTCCTCATCGCGAACGTCGAAGGGAGGTTCTACGCCATGGGCGCAATCTGCACTCACGAAGAGTGGGACCTCTCCGAGGGGTCGGCCGACGGGCACTTGGTCACCTGCGCCGGGCACGGATCGGTCTGGGACGTCAGGACGGGAAAGGCAGAATTCGACGAACCCCTGGAGGATGAGCCGCTGTTCGACATCAAGGAGGAAGACGGCCAGCTGTACGTGAGGAAACGTTAGGCCCGATGCCCGGCTATTCCGCCTGAGAGAAGTGGCTTGGATGGGGCAGCAGCCCGAGATAGACGAATCTGTGCTTGAGGAGGGGTCATACTATCTTTCGCAGTTGGGCCTGACCTACTCTCAGATCGCGACTCAGTTCGAGACGACCCCTGCCCGTGTCCGCGAGTTCGTGAGCTCGTACAAGCGCCAGTTGAAGTCGGGGAAGGTGGTCGCCGACGAGTTCGACCGAGCCTTCTGGGAGGGGGTGAAGAAAGAGGCCGAAGGAGACGTCAAGGTGACCTTTGTCTCCGAGAAGGGATTCCACCACGCATGGAAGTCCGAGCTAATCAAGCTGGACGGCCCCGCCCTCATGTCGATGCTGGAGGCGAGCAAGGACTTCCTGAGCTCGGACCCGAACCAGAAGTTCCTCGACTACCCCGCGCCCAAGGGCTACGACCCCCTCGCCCTGGACCGCGAGGTGAGGAAGGCGGTCGGGGTGATCGGCGAGATCCTCGATGAAGTCTGGAGGCAGCACAAGGCCGAAGAGGAGAGACTCCGAAAAAGGGGAACCCAACCTTAAAAAGGGCTGGGTGGCAGATGAACCCGAAAAAGGATGCCCCTGGAGACGGTAGGCCGAGAGAAGCTGACGGAGCTCCTCCGGAAGTTCCAGGGTAGGAAGATTCTGGTCGTCGGGGACCTGCTGGTAAGCAGGTTCATCGAGGTCGCCGCCAGGAAGCTTGCGAGGGAAGCGCCAGTCCCCGCAGGCGACTACGTCGGCGAGACGTATCTCCCCGGGGGAGCCGCAAACCTGTCTCGGGAGCTTGTGTCGCTCGGCGCGTCGGTGAGCGTGGTGGGGCTCATGGGGGAGGACACTTACGGGGCCTGGCTCACCTCTGAGTTCTCGAGAAGCGGGGTCATCCATTCTGGGGTGATCGTCGATTCCGGCAGGCCGACGTCTCTGCGGACGTGGATGATGGTCAACAGGTTCCATACTCTCAGGATAGACAGGGAGGACAGGAGGGACGTCCCCCTCGCCATGGCCAAGAGGCTCCTTGCCGCCGCGGAGGGCGAGATCGCAAATGCAGACGGCGTGATCCTGTCTGACTACGACCGGGGGGCAATCACCAGCTACGTCATAGGGGGCATAGTAACGGCGGCGAAGTCGGCCGGCAAGATCGTCGTCGGGCAGCCGAAGATGCACCACTACCTCGACTTCTCGGGGGTCACCTACGTGAAGTCGAACCTCGAGGAGGCCGCCCACGCCACCGGGATGAGCATCGTTAACGAGACGAGCCTCAGGAACATGGGGGTCAACCTCATGGGGAGGCTGGACTGCAAGGCGATCCTCGTCACGAGGGGAGAGTCGGGGCTGACCCTGTTCGACAAGGACAACGTCACCATGTTCCCTCCGATGGGAGGGAAGAAGAACGTCTTCAGCAAGGTTGGGGTCAGGGACGCCATGACCGGCGTCTTCGGGCTGGCCATTGCCGCCGGAGGGAACGCCTACCAGGCCTCGGTCCTGAGCGACGCGGCCGGGTCGGTAAGGAGTGAGCTCCCCAAGAACGCGTCGATGTCGCTTCACGACCTGGAGACCAGGGCCGCCGGGATGGACGACTTCGTCCAGCACATCGTCCAGGCGCCGGTGAGAAGGTAGTGGAGAAGGCCACGGAGGTCCAGCGGCTCAGGGACTCCGCCAGGAGCACGAGAAGGCTCATCCTGGAGGCCCTCGCAGAGGCCGGCTCAGGCCATCCCGGGGGTTCCCTATCCGCGGTAGAGCTACTGGTGACGCTTTACTTCCACGTCATGCACTACGACCCGAAGAATCCGAAGTGGGAGG
>DATFYP010000008.1:0-4149 GCA_035314985.1 Nitrososphaerales archaeon | reverse complement strand
ATGTACATCAGGGACCCCAACGGCTCCGTCTACTCGGGCTCGACCTTCTCCCCGGCCTACCTCCCAGTCGGAAGCGAGGAGTCGGTGAAGTCCCTGGTCCCCGCAGGGGTCTGCCTCCCAACTGGAACGTCTTCATGCCTTTCCAGGTACGCCGAGGCGACGAAGGGGTCCGCTCCCGGGTATGCCGTGGGGCTCACGACCTCACTCGGCAACACCTTCTGGTACCCTGGGGCCGAGGACGCCCCGGGCAACGTCTCTGTGTACTACGACGCGCTCGGCGCCACCTACTTCGACTACGCCCTCGCCTCAGTAGGGTGCGGCGTGAAGCTGCCGAACGTGCCGGTCGGAAGCGTCAGGGTCGACGCTTCGGTCGCGGTCCTGGGGACCGGCTCCTTCCAGACCTATGTCTACGTATACCGGTCGACTGCGGCAATCCCACCCGCAGGGAGCCATCCGGGGGGAGCTGACGCGCGCGTCGCCCAGTGCTTCCTCAGCGGCAGCGCGTCGGGGCCAATCTGCTCGTTGGGCTTCGTGGACGGAGGCCTGACCTCGGGGGTCACGTACTACTACTATGTCGCAGCTTCGACGACGGGAAGCTTCGCCTCCGAGATACTCGGGGGGACCCCTGTCCAGACGTCGGTCATGGTGGAACCGCTATGACGGGTACTCGCTCACCTGATGTGAGCCAGCAGAGGGGTCAGATCCTCCGCGCGAGCTTAGCGGTGCGGTCCTTCAGGAGCTCGAGGGCGTCCTGCACCTCCTGGGTGGGCCTTTCCAGCCCAAGCTCCCTCACCAGCCTCCCGCTCAGGAGCCCTCTCCGCTCGTCAGACAGCGAGCTCAAGACTTCGTTGTTGCGCCCGCGGGGCCCTTTGCCCGGCCTGACCGAGCCGTCGACGGCCAAGACGGCCCGAACGACCTCGCCTCCAAGGAAGGAGTAGCTCTCTGCGTGCTCCCGCACGGCCGCAAGGTGTTCCGCCTTCGCCCTGACGATGCGGAAACCGATATCGGTGACGGTCGGTTGCGGTGAGACGCCGGCCTGGTAGGAGTCCAGCAGGTCGTAGAGAAGGGAAAGCCCCTCGAGCCTGTCCCCGCACTCCTTGCGGGAGGCTATTTCGAGCCCAGCCCCCTTGGCGAACGCCTCGAAGTTCCTCCCGCTCCCTTTCGAGTGTTCCTTCATCCGCTGAAGGAGGTGGCTGGGGGAGGGGATGACCTCGAGCGAGTAGAGCCAGGCGCTGGCGAATTCGTAGGACGCCGAAAGGACCCAGTAGTTCGCGTCCCGCTTCGCTCCCCGAAGGAGGGCCTCGTCGGTCCGGCTGAGGGCCTTCAGGCACGCGGCCAGCCGTCGCTGAGAGGAACGCACGGCGTTGGCGCTGAGCACGGCCAGGTTCGCCGCTACGCTCGTCGAAAGGACAAGCCCCGAGTCCCTGACCACCTTCGAGTTGGCGAGTGACACAGCCACCTCTGGGTCCACGGGGTTAAGCGACTCCTTCTCGCTAAGGAAGCTCAGGTCGCAGAAGGTCTCCCCCAGCCTGAACGACAAAGGCGCCCGCCACTCGTTGGAGACCACCAGCGAGTCTATCTCGCAGGGCTCCCGTGCGATTCCGGCCGAGTGGCACCCGATCACCGCCACCGCCGAGTCCCTGTAGGTGTCGAGAATGGGGCGCAGGATTTCGGTGATTGAGCCTGACCCCTGTTTCACAGGGGCGGGGGCGAGAGGGTGCCGATAAAACCGTTGACGAAGGGGAGGACCGAGAAGCCGGGCGGCTTGGCAGCTCCCTGAGGAGATCCTCACGGGGCGGAAGAGAACCGGGCCACGACGCGGCCCCTAGAAATGCAAGAAATGGGCGAGTTTCTTGAGGCATATGTAAGATTAATGAGCAACGCTTATATACGGGAATCGGGGAGTCCAAATTACCCCGGAATGGAGATATAACAGTTTCGGTGGAAAGCACATGTTTTCAGACAAAGACTACTCGAGGCTGATAAAGCTGCAGAAGGCGATGGACAAGTGTCCGCGCTGCGGAAAGGGCCCGATGATCGTAGACTCTGCGGGCGGCGAGCTCTTCTGCGGGTCCTGCGGCTTCGTAGTGAAGGAGAAGATCGAGGAGACAGGGCCTGAATGGCGCGCCTTCTCCAAGGAGGAGAAGAACGACAGGTCCAGAGGGGGAATCCCCACTTCGATAGCCATGCACGACATGGGCCTCGCCACGGTAATCGGAGGGATCAACAAGGACGCGTCCGGCAAGTCGCTGTCTGCTTCCATGAAGGCGACGGTCGAGAGGCTGAGGACCTGGGACAGCAGGAGCCAGGTGCACGAGCCGGTCGATAGGAACCTCAGACAGGCGTTCAGCGAGCTGGACAGGCTCTCGGACAAGCTGTCTGTATCGGACGCGGTCGTGGAGAAGGCGGCCTACGTGTACCGGAAGGCCCTCGAGAGAGGGCTGGTCAGGGGGAGGTCGATTTCCGCCATCATTGCAGCATCACTATACGCGGCGTGCAGGGACACGCAGACTCCTAGGACCCTGAAGGACCTGGCGGCGGTCAGCAACGTGAAGAAGAAGGACATCGCCAGGTGCTACAGGCTCCTCCTGAAGGAGATGGACATCAAGATGCCCGTGGTCGACCCGACGAAATGCATCTCCAGGATTGCTTCGAAAGCCGGGCTCTCAGAGAAGACGAAGAGGAGGGCTCTCGAAATCCTGAAGAGGGCCGAGGAGACTCGGATTTCGGCTGGCAAGGATCCGATGGGTCTCGCAGCCGCAGCCCTCTACGTCGCCTGCACTCTCGAGGGCGAGGACAAAACGCAGAAAGACGTCGCAGAGGCAGCAGGGGTCACCGAGGTCACCATCAGGAACCGGTACAAGGGTCTCAGGTCTGCCCTCGGGATCTGAAGGGCTAGTCTTCCTTCAGCAGCCTGGTCTTCCTTATCTCCGCAAGCTTCCTGCGCGGGAACAGCTTCGGGAAGTTCATGGAGAGGATTTCAGAGTACATCTCGGTCTCCTTCTCGTTCATGAACTGAAACATGTACCGCCCGCTGTAGGGAGCGGGCTCACCTTCCCTCCTCAGGAACTCGATGTGTATGAGGGGGTCCCCCTGCCGGATCGTGATCGGGGTGCGCTCGTTGCTCAGGTTGACGAGCTCGAGCGCGAGCCTGCCCACGAAGCCGCTATGCACCTTCACGGAGTTCAGGAATGAAAGGCCGAGCCTCCCGAACCTGCTCTTCGACGTGAGGTGGGCCACGCAATCGGGCGGAGTGAAGACAATCTCCCTGGAGATCATGTTCCTGTGCTCGAGGTAGTTCAGCGTCCGGTCCTCGCGGACGGTGAGGACGTATCCGTCCCCGTCGAAGGCTCCGGCCGCCGTGGGATGGATCACCTTGTACTTCTTGACGAGGTCTTTCAGAATCGATTCGCCTAGGACGGTCAACGCTTCGCCCTCTCCCCCCCGCAAGGCGGCTTAAGAATCACATCGGCGAGGCGTCTCCGGGTCCCCGGGCCCCTCCCAGCCTTCTCACTCCCAGATAGGCGGCCAGCAGGAAACTGAACAGACCTATTCCGTATACCAGGTCAAGGGTCACTATCTGCTGCAGGGCGTAGCCGGGGTCGGACCACCAGGGGATTCCGTGCGCTCCCTCGCCGAAGAACGCGTAGGCCGTCCCCAGATAGTCGACCCCCCAGTGCGTCAGAACCGCGATGTGGAACCCGTATCTGATGTAGACATACCCGAGGACCAGCCCCCCGAATACCGCTTCCGGGAGCTTGCCTGCGTCCCACCCAGACCCGGATGTCAAGTGGGCGAGCCCGAACGCCCCAGAGCTGGCGACGAGGGCCACCAGCAAGATGTAGGCCCTCCCAGGCCGAGCTGCCTCGCCTTCGTACACCGAAGCCGGCCTCCAGAGCGCCCTCAAGGAGGCTCGCCGACCCGTCCCCAGGGCGAGGGCCAGCGCCACCAGACCGATTATGCACATCCTGAAGCCGAACTCCTCGACCAGGGGTGAGGTCGTGGTCGAGATGAAGATGGTCGCGTCCGTCCCCCGGAGCTCCCCGATCTGGACGCCCGCCGCCTGAGTGACCGTGTCGATGGCGGTGGCCGTGAAGGTGAGGAAGCCGATCGAGACGATGGCGACCACGATGTCGCTCGACAAGAGCG
>DATFYP010000007.1:0-8270 GCA_035314985.1 Nitrososphaerales archaeon | reverse complement strand
GATAATGCAGCTGGAGGTCAAGATGCTCAACAAGTTCCTCACCCCTCTCCTGATCGCCCTAGTGCTGCTCGACTTCCTGGACGTTTCCTTCACCCTGTCGGCCCTCTATCAGGGGCCGGTGTTCGTCGAGTTCAACAGGGTAGCTCATACGCTCTTCGACATGCAGTTCTGGGGGTTCATCGCCGCCCTTGTCCTGAAATACGTCATCCTGCTCCCAATCGCATACGGCGTGCACCTCAGCGAGAGGCCCAACAGGCCGGTGCAGGTGCGCGTCGTCAAGCTTGGGACCCTGGCCGGGCTGTTCGGAGCGGACATCCTGATGGCGTACATAGTCACCTTGGACGGCATCAGCCTCCTTTCGTATCTGGGGCAGGTCAGAGCATGAACTGCCAAGAGTCGCGGTCGACAGATGTGGCACTCCGCGGGGCTCTCGAACACAATAAAAGCTCGGGTCTACGGGGATGTGCCCGATGATCCCCGACGTAAGGTTCGAATTCTACACGGGGGTGCAACAGTTCTACTCGGCGCGGGAGCTTAGGCTCTACCTCAAGAGGCTCCTCGAGTCCTACGAGCGAAACCTCGACCTCGTCCACTCCGCCACCAGCGACATGATAAGGGGAGACGACGAGGCGGAGGGGCAGTCCAAAGGCTGGTTCAAGGTAGGGAACCTGTTCGCAAACAGGTCGGACCCGATCACTGCAGTGCGGGACATCATGTTCCAGGTCATCAGAGACACCAGGCCGAAGGTGGCGCACCTCCAGGAGTCGCTCAGGACCTTCGAGACCTTCACCGAGCTGCCTATCCCCGAGAACTCCGTCTTCCTCCTCTACCTGAGGGAAGGAGTGCCAGTCAGAATCGTGATCGGCGGCAAAGAGCTTAGCCTCGAAGCTCCCAAGATCGGCAAGAAGTAAACCTCGTTTCAGCGGGCTCCCTCGCAAGAAGGGTTTGACTGGCGCCCATGATCTGAAATCCTCCCGATGGCCGGTGTGCCGAGCCTCCCGCGCGGATTTCGCATGGAGGAGTGAAGAAAGGCAGGCGAGGGGGCGTCGGATTTAGGCGAATGCGAATCTCTATTAATTGACCAAATACTCCCCTCCATGGCGAAAGGGACTGAAGCTTTGGCTTGCCGCCGCAACTATCTCGCTGCAGCTCGTCCTTGTCACTCTAGCGTTCCGCACTCCTTTCCTCACTTTCGCGATACCGCTCCTTCCATCAGTCATTGTGCTCGCTTCCGAGCGGGACTTCGAGTCCATGGCGAAAAAGCTCTCAGGCTCAGGCGTCCAGGCCACGTCGCCCGCCGTGCTCACAGGGAAGTCCGGGATAAAGCACGAGTTCTCCATGGCCGTCGGCGGGTCCCTCGCAAAGCCCAAGGTCGTCGTCGACGAGGCGCTTTCCGTCAAGGAGGTCACCGAACTGAAGGTCCTAGCCTTCTACGTCAAGGTGTTCGATGTCGGCCCGGAGAAGGCAATCCTATGCGTTTCCCCGCGCCTGGACGCGCGAGCCAAGACCTTGGCCAAAGAGTACAAGATAACCGTCCTGGAGAATGAGCAGCCTAGGAAGCTAATCCCGATGGCTGGCGACGCCATCAAGGGGTTCTTGGCGGGACGCTAGGACCAGCGTTCCAACAAAGCGGAACGCTTCGTCCCGTTCGCCCCGCCCTCGCGGCCCTTGACCTTAGACGGAATGCCCCTCTCCGGGGGGAAGTGGAGAGGGGACTTCGCGAGCCTAACTGATGCGCTCCCTGATGACGATGGGGCGCAGCTGCTCGAAGATCCTGAGCAGCTCCGTGTTCTGTGGAGAAGCCTGCACCTGGCCAAGCCTCTCCGTGAGCCGGTCGAGGATGAGCCTGACGGCTTCCTCGCGCTTGAATATCCTCACTAGGATTTCGACGGCCTGCGATGGGTGGGCCTTGAACGCCTCGCATAGCGAGACGCCCAGCTCCCTTCTCGTTTCGAACTCCACGACTGGAGCGAACGAGGGCCCGAAGATCTTGTTCAGATGGAAGTCCAGGTAGGCGGACAGGTTGCCTGTAGCCTGCTCTCCCTTCTCCTTAGGCTCACTGGCGGACGAGGTTGGGGGCGGGGTCCAGTCAGCCATTGCTAGTTCACCTCCGCGATGCCAACAACCCTCAGTGCCTCCGGGGCTACCAAGAGGATATCCTCCTGGAGTCCGACCGCGTCCTTTCGATGAGGGGGAACACCTCCCGCGTCGGGTAGGCGTTGGCTTTTCCGCTCAGGCTCATCCTCAAGCCCTCATAGAGCTGGAAGATTGCCCTTCCCTTCTCCGTGAGTCTGTATTCACTCCGCTTGTCGCCCTGCTCCACCTTGTCGACGAGCCCGTGCCCGCACAAAAATTCGAGGTGTGAAGAGAGCACGTTCCAACTCATGTTGGCCTTCTGGAGAATGTGCGTCGGCTTAGCAGGACCTTCGTAAAGCACGCCTAGAACGTCGCATGCCATTTCTAGAGGCGATCTCCTGCCCTGGCCAAATGACTCCCCGGGGAGGCCCGTCCCTTCGAACGAGATTGCGCTCACGGCCCGTATAGCGCATGGCGGTTAGATAAAGCTTTGGATTCCGCATAGTTAGCCACAGTTTTGACCATGCGTCTACTAAGAACTTGGAATCCTGGCCATGCCTGAGGACGGGAGGACGTTTTCATCTCACTGCCGATGTTCCCCATCAGCCTCAGTATTGGGATAACGCATAGTTGATGCTATGGATTTGTCACGGTATTCAAACTGGCTGAAAGCCATCGAGTTGTAGGTTTTGCAATGTCGGGCGCCCAAGATACCAATATGTGAGGGCCGAGGACCTTCCTCCCAACCGTCCTCTATGGTAGGGTTGTCTGCCAGTTCGGGGTGGTCTGGAGGGTTTTCAGGTGATTTCGATGGTGCCTGAGCCGGGGAGATGCGCCCGCTGCCCCCTTCTAGGCAGAGAGGGACCGTCTCTTCAGCAGGTTCGGCTTCGGATAGGGGACCTTCAGGCCGCCCGCGAGCACGTACAGGAGCCCGTAGGTTCTCTCGTAGATGGTCTCTACGACCTTCGGCGGGGTCTTTTCCTCTCCAGGGGTGATGATCTCGGTGACTTCCTCCTCTGGGCCGCCGAGCCTGACGCTCCCTGACACGGTCAGTTTCGCGATCTGGGGCTGGCAGGTAAGGTCCAGGGTGAAGGCCAGGGTGAGCTCACCGGGTACCCTCTTCTTCTCCGACATGGACACGTTGAGCTTGTACTCCGACTTTGCATCCGCGTCCGCCTTGTCGGACAGGCGGACCCCCTCGACGTGGTCGAGGGTGACGGAGACGTCTAGCACAGCCCGACTCAGCGTCGTGGGTTCATAACTCTTTGGTGGCAAGCCGCGTCCATCTCCGACCCCAAGAAGGCCTCTCGGCCCCTCCTCCCGTTAGACCGCGAGGTATTCGTCGGTGAGGCTGAACTTCTCCGTTCTGGCGTTCGCCTCTACGATGAGCCTCTCCGGCAGGCCATACCTCAGGCAAAGCACAAAGGCCGAATCAGGGGGGCTGGCGACGTCCTCCAGGCGGACGAAGTTGGTGAGCGCCTCTTCCGTCCTGGCTACCAGGGGCTTCATGTCCGTTAGGAGCTGCAGGGCGGCTTCCATCTTCCCCCTCTCGGGGTCCTCAGAGTTGACTAGAATTGATCCCACCTTTGACCAGGAGTTCGCGTTCCTCGCGTACGACCCCTGCTCTGCCAGAGACCTGTACATCGCAGCCACGAACTCGGTTGCCTTCTCGTTCTCCGACCTGTACATGTCCAGCAGCCCCTGAATGTACGTCTTGACGTCGCCGAGGGTAGCGAACCAGACCATCCCGGAGACCATCCTTACTCCTCCTTGGATTGTGGGGACTGACTTCTTCTTGGCTTCCTGCTCGGATTCAGTGCTCGGTGCCTGGGCCGGACTCAAAGCCGGTGGTTTCTGCTTTGAGAGCGGGATCACTAGCTCTACCCCTCAACTGTCCCGTCGAAGGCGTAGTGGATCTCCTTCGGCTCTGGCTTGACCGGGAGGCTTCCCTTGGAGGAGAACGGGTCGACAGCAGAGTGAGCTTGGGCGACCTCATTCATTCTTTCCTTTTCTGCCGACTGCCGTTCTCCGGGACCCTGTTCAGCTGCGATTGGGGGGATGCTCTGCGGGGCCGGAGGGCGGGGTCCCACACCCATGGCCTGTTGGGAAGTAGCTTGCGCTCGCGAGAGCTCCGTGAAGACTCTCTCGAGGGAGTCGACCTTCTCGGTCTCGGCGCGCCGCTTCTCGGATATCAGCCTGCCGAGCTCCTTCGTTGACTCCTCAATCACCGCTACGATCACGTTGGGAGGGAAGCTCTGAAGGGGCCGTGAAGTCATGCGCCTGCTCACGTCGACCATGACGACTACTGCGTCTGAGACGAGGTAGGCGGCCGTCACCTTGTCGCCGATCGTCTGCGGGGTGATCGGGATGGTCGCGTCGGCTTCGTGGAGCAAGGCCTTGATCAGCTCCGCGAGCCGCTGAGTGTAGAGGTTCTGCTTCTCGTATAGGTTGGCTAGCGCCAGGTACTGGCGCTGGATGTCAAGCAGACCCTCAATCAGGTTTGACGTCTTTGCTTCCGGCCGTTCAAGTTCCTCTGCCATAGGATTCACGGAGGGCGATTTTTCCATTAAAGGCATTACGAACTCTGAATCTGTTTTTCCAATACTCTCAGTGGACGTGCCCGCCTCTTCTTTTTCGACCGACGTGTTTCTCTCGGAAGAGGTATGCCGCCGAGCGTAGATGATGCTACATCCTTGACGCGGTCTTCAAGGCGGTTGAACGTCGAAAGATTGCATTTCTTGCGAAACTGGGAAGCTCAAATGGCAAGAGATGGGCGGGGTCATGGCCTAGGAGAAGGAGACGCTCAGGACCCAATTCAGTCTCCCTCTTTCAGACGACGAGGCCCTTCGCGCGCAGAATCATTAAAAGGGCGGCTTCGCGGCGGTGAACGAACTCTGTAGTGATTGAACTGGGATGAAGTGCGAATTCTGCGGGATGGACGAGTCTCTACCGTTCGTTTGCAACTACTGCGGCGGCGTCTTCTGCGCGGACCACAGGCTTCCGGAAGCGCACCAGTGTAAGGGAGACCTGACGCAGCGGCGTACGGTGATTGCTCCTCCCCAGCCGAACTACTCCTGGTCGGGGCCTTCCTACGCCCCCCGACCGGAGATCAAGGCAGGCAGCCCTTTCTCCAGGCTGGAGGTGCGCGATATCGCCATCGCCTATCTGAGCCTTGGCCTGGCGTGGTTCATCGTCTTCATTGGTAGCAGCAACCTCGTCTACCTTTCTCCTTCGGATTTCCTAAGGAACCTCCCGGGTGGCTCCGTCAGCCCCGCAGAGATCCTCGTCATTGCTCTCGTCGCCGTGGGGCCAGGCTTCGTACTACACGAGCTCAGCCACAAGTTCGTAGCCCGTAGGTACGGTCACTGGGCAGAGTTCAGAATGTGGCCGCTTGGGTTGCTTCTTGCGCTCGTCACTTCATTTCTCGGGTTCATCTTTGCCGCCCCGGGAGCAACCTACATCTCCGGGACGAACATCACCAAGAAGGAGAACGGGATGATATCTCTGGCGGGCCCCTTGATCAACGTGGTTATCGCGTTCGGCTTTGCGCCTCTCTTGTTCTCCGAGAACGGCTTCTACCAAGTCCTCGGGCTCTATGGCGTCTACATCAACGTCTTCCTGGCCATGTTCAACATGCTGCCGTTATTCGTACTCGACGGAGCCAAGGTTTTCGCTTGGAGCAAGGTGAGATGGGCTTCTCTCTTTGTACCCCTGTTCTTGGTCTTCCTTCTCCTTCTCCGCCTGTTTTTCCAGGCCTGACAACGAATCCTCCCGTCGTAGCTCGGTTAATCGGTTGTCAACACCTGAAAACTCATCCGTTAAGATAATTCGAGCAGGCCCCCTATTGCTTCTCCTGCAGTAACTTAACGCCGACGATGACTGCGATACGCCCCTTCGACGCCCTCGGGATGCTCTCCGACTGGGCGCTGTCAGTAAAGGCGTTCAGGCGCAACCGGGCGCCCGTCCAGAAGAAGGTGATGGCCGCGGCCCTGTGCAACGGCGGGTTCTCCTATCGCGAAGTCGCCTCAATGGTAGGCGGCATGTCGTACATCGCAGCGAGGGACGCCTATCTTGCCATGGTGACCAGCCTTCCTCAGGAGGTCAGGAAGTTCAGGAGGGAGGTGGCCATTGACGGCTCAGAAGTATCGATGGAGGGGCGCAGGTACTACCTTTGGCTCGCAAGGGATGTAGACAGCGGCGAGATCCTGGTGTTCCATGGTTCGCCGACGGGTTCAGCCGAGGATGGCGCTCGCTTCCTCGCTGCGGTCGGAGCCATGTGCTCGAACAAGCCGTTCGTGAGGCTTGGTGAAGGGCCCGACGAGCCTAGGGGCTTGCTGAACCTCGACCTGTACTTCCAGCCTCAACCGCCCCCCTCTCTTATCGACCGGATAGGGAGGATCTTCCGCGGGAGCGCATCCTAGGTCTGTCCGCATGGACCGCGCCAAGGAGGATGGTCGAGTGCGGAGTCATGGACAGCACATCGACATCGTTATCGACGTTGACAGTACGGGAATGCGCCCCGAAGGCTTCTCGACATTGATCAGAGAAGGCGTCCTTCGCGGACGACGGTCTTGCCGCCCACCACGAGGGTCCCCTTCCGCACTATGCCTGCAATCCCAACTCCGACAGTTACCGAACCGGCGGGGAAGCGGTCCTGGGCATAGCCGAACTTCATACGGGGATTGAGCCCGATTATGACGTAGGTTGGGACCCTCGCCTTCTCGGGCAACACCTTCTCCAGTGCCTTCAAGACTTGTGGGCTCTTCTTGGAGGTCCAGCTGACGAATTTCCCCCTGCTGTAGGTCAGCACCGCGTCCTCGACCAGTCCGAACCTCGTAATCGACGGCGAGAGCTCTACGGTGCCGTGTACAGACTTGGCGTCTAGGTCCTTGGCCACATAACCACCCGGGACGTAGCTCATGTTCTCTCCCTTGGCGACGTCCTCTTCGCTGGTGATCCCGTCCTGGATTTCCAGCTCTCCCTTGAGCTTGGCAGAGAGTACCCCCTCGCCGGCCGAGAGGGTCATCTTGGCACCATCCCTGAGCACGTCGGCGAGTCTTCCCGCCTTTGCGCGGATCTTCTTGAAGTCCGCCTGAGCCGCCTTCAGCTGGTGGAGGATGACTTCGTCCCTCTCTTTGCCGAGCATTCTCGCCAGGTCGGTGCCCACGTAGCCGGCCGTCAGACGTGCCCCCCTCAGCTTGCTCTTCTTCGCGGCCCCGTACCAGGACCCGTTGTAGCTCGTCGAGTCGATGAACTCCTTGCGGGTGATCTTCGGATAGTAGCCTGCGAGCGGCGGGCCGGGAATGAAAATGTAGGCGTCGGAGTTCGACAGCAGGCCGTATTCGTGCTTCCCCATCTTCCCGAGTGAGTTCTTCGGGGCCAGCCTCACCCCTTTGACGTAGTTCTTCTCGTCCTCCAAAGTCACAAGCGGGAAGGCGCCGATCCTCTTCGCCTCCATGGCAGCCTCAACAGCGAAGGGGATGCCCGCGGTCCAGGTCTCTATGGTCAGAGTCTCTCCAGGCTTGAGTCTGATTGATTCCGTCAGTACCTTCTTTGCGACCCTCCTGTAGGCGTCCAGAACTTGCGCTCGCTTGGCTGGCACGCACTGGACTGGGTTCCCGCCACTATATGGAACTCGCTATCTATGTCGATATCAACGTTGATTGCTGTGTCCTTGCAGCCGTGGGGCCGGCAGCCGTAGATTCGGTCAGGCCAATAGCTGTTCGGGTCGCCAAACAGCCAATTCCAGCGAACGCTTCTTGCGTAGTGTCCTGCCCGCGAACTCCGCTTGAAGCCTTGCCATGACTTCGCGATGAACCCTTTCGTCCAGGTCCCACGTTATCGACGAACCCCTCTTCTCAAAATACGCCAAGTCATCATCAGAACTCGTTTCAGACCAGTATCGCCGGACAGGAAAGACTCTGGCTGGTCGGACCATTCTTCGAAGGCCTTCCTCGCCGTCCTCAAACCTCCCGAACGGATGGCCCAGTTGCGATCGAAGGCGGAAATACTCGGACCTGACGCTTGGGCCTTCTGTCCTGCCGACCAGAGAGATGACCAACCTTCGACTGACCCTGCCGAGCTCCCTCGCGGCCACACGCCAATCCTTGACGAGATGGAGCAGGTGGACTGCGGTCGCGGCATCGAACGCCGCGTCCCTGATCGGAAGGAGCTGGGCGTCCCCTAGCAGCAAT
>DATFYP010000006.1:0-7809 GCA_035314985.1 Nitrososphaerales archaeon | reverse complement strand
GACCCCCTTATGTCGACGAAGGCGTCGGTCGCCCCCTCGGCGACGAGGCACAGTTCGAGGGCGTTGGCCCCCATGTGGACCTCCCGCTTCAAGGAGGCAATCAGCGGCGCCAGACGCTGGACGAGGGGTACCCCCGCCCTGCTGACGTCGACGGCCGCGATGGCGTACTTCAGCTCCTTCACGCCGCTGGACCTGATTGTATTGCCGTTCTTCGTAGCCCCGCGCCCCCTTTCGGCGTAGTAGACGTCTCCTGTCACCAGGTTTCGGACGGCTGCCCACCTCAGGCCCTCAAGCCCGTCGCCGTCTGCTATCGCCACGGATGTGCAGTAGAACGGGACCCCCCTCGAGAAGTTGGAGGAGCCGTCGACCGGGTCGAGGATCGCCGTCAGGTCAGCCCCCTCGACTCCCACCTCCCCTGCCTCCTCCGTGAGCACCCTTACCTTGGCCGCCCTGGACAGGGCCGAGATCAGCTCCCTTTCCGCTTCGCTGTCCGCGACCAGGGTGATGTCCCCCGACGCCCCCCTTCCCAGCTCCTTGGACCTCTCGCCCCGTGAGACAACGTCGGCCACGGCCTTCTGGACCCTCTCCGTTGCGCTGAGGAGCGTCTCCTCCCAGTCGACCTCCCCACCTGTGGCCATCAGACCAACCCCTTCTTCTTCAGGACCCCGATGACCGCCTCGAGGGTCACGGCGGGGTCGGAGTCGGTGTACACCTTCTCGACGTTGGCCTCGCCCAGCTCCTCGTGTATCTCCGCCAGGGCGGTGTAGTACCTGGTGCGGAAGAACTCGGTGATGTTTCTTTCCCTGTCGTCCTTCGCCTGCTGCCTAGCGTCTATGGTGTCCTGCCTCGCCTCGAGCAGGATGTATAGGTCAGGCCTCAGGCTCTTCTGCCTGAGGACCGTCCTGCACATCTCCAGCATGGAAGGGTAAGCCTCGCTCTTGCCCAGCTCGCTCCGGACCCGGGCGTAGGCCAGGTCGGAGAGCAGGTAACCCTCTGAGACAATCCTCTTCTCGCCCCTGAGCCTGGATATCACGGAGCTGTAGACCATCGTCGCCCCCAGCAGGCTGAAGTCGGCGCAGGTGTCCGCCCTTTCGGCGACCGGGACGACCTTGGGGACGGCGTGGGCAGACTCGGTGAGCCTCATCCATCCCAGCTTCTCAAGGCCCACTGCGAGGGTGGTCTTTCCGGTCCCGGAGAACCCCTCGAGGGCTACGAAAACCAACTCTCTCCACCGATTCGGTTGGCCTACATAACGTTACTTCTGCCAGGGGGCCGTCTACGGGAGCGAGAAGAACACGTGCTGCTGGAACACCAGCAGGTACGCCAAGTACCCGATGTAGCCTATGCCGAGATAGGCAACCGTCGGAACGCCGTAGGTCACTTCGACCGTCGCCCCAGGCTTAGCCTTGGCCTCGACCTCCTCCCTGGCATCGTTCACGTCATTGCTCACGTCGGTCCTTGTGCCGTCTGCCACTATCGCCTTTGGAATCCATCGCTGCTCTCGCAGGAACTTCTCCAGCGGAACCGTCCTCACCCCGCGGGCGTTCCCGGAGAGGTATTCGTATCCGATGTGGGCGACAGCCACAATGGCTCCGCCGACCAAGGGTAGGATAGGGGAAAGCTGGTAAGGGTCCCCGGCGATCAGGGCCAATCCAATCGCGTCCGCCTGCCCCACCCCTCCGAGGAGCACGAACGCCAGGGCGATTCCTCCCACGATGGCGAGCTTCAGGACGGGGAATTCCAGGTTCGGGAAGGCCCAGTAGATCGAGTAGGCGACGCCCACTGCGGCGGGGATCCAGACCAGGTCCAAGACCGCCCTCTCCCTGAAGTCCTGGTAGGCTGCTATCGCGAAGGATGCCGCTATCAGGAGCTGCGCGTACAAGCGGCCCGCCTTCAGCTAGCGGGCTATATCAACGGAGGACTCGGCGCCATCGACCTTGAGCCTCTGGCCGCGGAAGATCGATGCGACCTTCTCGAGGGTGTCGATGTCAGCGAGCGACTTGTCAGTGCGTATCCGCTTGATCCTCGGGAACCTCAGGGCGTAGCCGCTGTCGTGCCTTGTGCTCCTCTGTATGCTGTCGAAGGCCACCTCGATGACGACCTCTGGCTCGACCGTGCGCCGGTAGCCGAAGTCCTTCAGGGTGATCTCCTTCAACCGCCGGGTCATCTCGATTATCTCCTCGTCTGTGAGCCCGCTGTAGGCCTTCCCGATGGTCCTCAGCTCCTCCCCGTCCCTGACGGCGAAGGTGTAGTCGGAAATCACCCCCGCCCTCTTACCGTGGCCGTACTCCGCGGCGATGATGACCGCGTCGATGGTGTCGAGCTCCTCCTTCAGCTTGACCCATCCGGCCCCGCGCTTTCCCATGACGTAGACGCTGGCGGGGTCCTTCACGACGAGCCCCTCGTACCCCAGGTCCCTGCTCTGCCTGAAAATGGAGGCAACCTCCGCTTCTGTCCTTACGACCTGGAGGTGGGCGGCACGGATGCGCGACCCCCCTATGAGCCTTCCAAGCTCCTTGCGCCTAACGGAGAGGGGCCGGAGGTACTCCTCCTCTCCCCCTCTCAGCAGGATGTCGAAGGCGAAGTACAAGACTGGGGCGTTCTTGACTGCAGCCTCGAAGTCCTCCTGTCGCCTCAGCCGCCTCTGCAGGAGCTGAAAGGGGAGGGGCCTCTCGTCTCGGAAGGGGACGATCTCGCCGTCAAGGATGAAGTCCTCGTCGACCTGGCCGGCGGCCTCGACCAACTCAGGGAAGCTCGGCGTTATGTCTTCGAGCCTGCGGGAGTAGATTCTGACCACGCCTCCCAGCTTGTGGACCTGCGCCCTGACACCGTCGTACTTGTACTCGGCGTAGGCCTCCTTCCCGAAGTGGCTCGCGACCTCGGCGGCCGTGGCGACAGGCTCGGCGAGCATGAAGTTCACCGGACGGAACTGCGAAATCCTGATGGCCGAGAGGTCGTGCGTCGCTGCGGCTCTCGCGAAGAGCCCGACGTCGCCGACAAGCATGTGGGCCCTGGCCGCGTCCTCGCGCGAGACCGAGAACGCCTTCGCCACCGCCTCCTCGACAAGCCCCTGAACGAGGCCGGTCCTCATCTCCCCTGTCAGGACCTTGACTATGTACTTCCCTTCCAGGGGGGATGCCCTCAGCAGAAGCGACTTCACGACCGCGCGCCTGGTCGTGGAGGACCCCTTCCCCTTGGCGGAGCGGAGTCCGCCGAAGGCCTCCCTGATGTCCTCAAGGCTGAGCTCATCAGGAAACAGGGACTGTTCCTTCTTCTCCTTCAGGAGCTCCTCGGCGACCTCCCCCAGGTCGCCGTGCCTGAGATATGTCTGCGACACTCTCTGGGACGTGGCCCCACAGACCTCCTTCAGCACGTCGACCAGGGTCGAGTAGCCCACCTGGGCCTCGTCCTTTGCCCCCCGCTCGGAAGGCCTCCCCGTCGCCAGCCTTGCGGCCGTTTCTGCCTCCGGGGGGTCCAGATGGAGGAGGTAGTCGGCCAGGAGGCGGACCTTCTCGTTCTTGCTTGGAGTCTGCTTGACCCTTTCCAGCAGCTCGGCGAAATCTCGAAACCGCGGACCAGGCGTCATTGGCCCAGCGGCGATGCCATGAGCAGAGCCGGCTCGCCGTCCTTGTAGTAGGCCTCGAGCCTCCCCGTAACCCTGTATCCGAGCTTCTGGTACAGCCCGACCGCCTCGGCGTTCGAGACTCGGACCTCCAGATACACCTCGCTCGCAGACCTCTTCAGGACCTCCTGGTGGGCTGTAGTGATGAGCCTCGTCCCGATGCCCTTCCCCCTGTGCTCCTCGAGGACGGCTATGGAGATCACGTGTCCCTTTCGCGCAAGCCCGAGCTTCTTGATGTGCGAGAACCCGTACTCTACCCTGCACATGATGTAGCCGACCACCTCCCCCGCGAGTTCGGCCACGATGAAGGTCTCGGGAAACTCCGAGAGGATCTCGACGTAGAAGTAGTCAGAATAGTGTTCGGGGAGGGTCTTGGAGTTGATGAGCATGACCGACTCGATGTCGTCCCGGTCGCAGCGCCTGATGTCGTAGTCCCCGATCCTGTTGAGGATGGCCTTCTGCAATCTCCTCGAGCCACCTTTTCGGTTCGCTGATAAACTCTTCCCCGCATGTGCCATAGCTTATTATGAGCAGAGGGTCGGGGAGGTGCCCAATTGCCGACCCCTGAGGGAGACACTGATTCGTTGGTCAGGTCCCTGTTCAAGGTAAACGACTCCTTCCAGCTCCCCGACGGCGAGACCGAGTACAGGATCGTCCACGCCGACGATACCAAACCGAACTTCGAGAAGCTCAACGACGCGCTCGCGCCCCGGGGGTTCGCCCCCTGGCTCACTGGGAGCGAAGAGGACTGCATCCTGACGGTGAGGAAGAAGCAGCCAGTCACGCCATCCAAGTCCAGAATCCCGCTCATCATGGCGCTCTTCACCTTCGCGTCCATCATCGTCGTCGCGATCATCGAGGTGGAGGCCTACGGCGTGTTTGCCCAGGGGGTCCAATGGTACGCGGTACTCGTCGAATTCGTGGGGTGCGTCTGGCTCATCCTCCTGCTCCACGAACTGGGGCGTCGGCTGATCTCGAGGCGGACAAGGACGACCTCGCCGACCCCCTACGTCGTTCCAGGGGTCCCCACGCTGACCTTCTTCCTGCTTTCGCTCGGCATCATCTCATCCCAGCGGGAACCTGCCGTAAACCGCGACCAGCTCTTTGACGTGATGGTGGCCGGCCCGATGCTGGTCTTGGCGGCGGCCGTCCTCCTGTACGTGATCGGCGGGTTGGCCTCGGTGCAGTCCACTTTGCCGGCCCAGGGGGTCCAGATCGTCAACGGCATTCCCATCAAGGGAGTCTATCCGAGCGTCCTTCAGTTTGACATCAGCGCGCTGCTCTCGCCATTCATCGCGCCGTCCCCGCCCGGCCTGGTGAGGCTGTCGCCCATCGCCGACGCGGCGTCCTTCGGTTTTCCGCTGACCTTCGTGAGCTTCCTGCCGATGGCCTTCTTTGACGGAGGGTACCTCCTTACGACGGTCTACGGCTCCAGGTACATCCGGGCTGCGACCTACCTGTCGGTGCTGGTGTTGATAGTGATAGACACGCCCGACTACTGGGCCCTCGCGATAGTGGTCCTGCTGATGGCCGCCAGGCCATTCGACGTCCAGACCCGCGACGACCTGTCGGGGATTTCCCGGGGCAGGAAGGCGCTCTACCTCGCCATGATGGTCATGGCGATTCTGTCGTTGCCGATCCCGCAGAACCTGGCCACTTTTCCGCTAGGCTGACCTAACCCTGCACTCCGCCGCGCGGGTGACGATGTTCAGCTTCGCCGTATGCCCCAGCTTGTTGAGGAGCCTCCCCACGGCCTCCCCGGAGCCCCTCGCCGTAGTGAGCCCCATCCCGTTCTTCGCGAAGATCTCGGGGAGCCCAGACAGCAGGAGGACGCCGTACTCCTCCTTCAGCTTGTTCAGGTAGTATACCTCCTCGATGCCCGGCACGTACTTCTCCCTCCTTCTCCCGCTCTCCCCCGACATCCTCCCCGATGCGAGCATGTCCAGGGCCGGCGACCCGAGCCCGTCCGCGCACTCGGAGACGAGCAGAATCTCGCCGTTCCTCCTGACCCCTCCGAGCGCGCCCCACAGCGACCTCAGCGCCGACGAGAAGGTGTCGTCGTACCCCTTCCCCCCTGCGCCGACTATCAGCCCCCGGGCGGGGGACAGCGTCGACTCGAGGAAGCCGTTCGCCAGCGCGTCGAAGGGGGCGTCTTGGACCACGGAACGAGTCCTCCCTCCCCTCGGAATGGCGGTCAGGAAGGTCGCCCCCTCTATGCCCCCGGCGATCTCCGCGGCTCTTTCGTAGGAGAGGGTCTTCTCGAACGGGGTGGGCTCGAGGTCCTTCCTGGCCGTCGCCGCCTCTCTGAGCCCCCCGGCGAACCAGTTGGAGGTCGCCTCAACTCTGGCGTCGACGATGCCGAACAGCGGGTCTGGCCTGGCCGTCGCGATGAAGACCTTCCGCCCCGCCTCAGAAAGGGCCGGCGCCGGGACAGGCCCTTCGCCCTCGGCCGCCTCGCTCCGGGCAAGCTGGATGACCCTCCCCTTGAGCTCGGGGACGGCCACTTCGACGCGCCTGGGCTCGGTGGCCACGACCCGCAGAAAGTCGGTCTGGCCCAGCACCCTGACAAGCTCCTGCACGGTCTCCAGCGTGGTCGGGCTCGCGTCGCAGATGAAGAGTGTGGTCGGCCCCTTTAGCAGCTCGGCGAGCCTCTCTGTCTCGACATTCCTCTCGCCTGAGATCGGCTCGACCATGGTCCCGAGGTTCTCGGCCTGGATGGTGACAAGCGTCTCTACCCCCCCATAGGGGAACCATACCTCTGGCAACGCCATGTCTTCGGCCACGTCATTTTATAAGTTGCATTTGGGGGACGGCCCCCATGGCCTGGAAGAAACACAGCGTGCAAGTCGGGCGACTCGCGGAGGGGCTCGTGAAGATTGGCGCCCTCCAGTTCGGGACGTACACGCTTCCCGACGGTTCCGAGAGTTCCTACTACATCAACCTCAGGGGCCTCCCGAGCTACCCCGGGGTCTACAGGCTGGTTGTCGACGCGATGACGTCTCTCGTGAGCACGAAGACCCCCAAGGCGGACGCCCTGTGCGGAATCCCAATCACGGGCCTCACCTTCGCCTCTCCGATTGCGTTGGAGCTGGGCAAGCCGCTCGTCTACACCAGGCTGGCGAGGCAGGCTGGGGAGAAGGTCGTGGAGGGAGAAATGCGGCCGGGGTGGAAGGTCGTGATGGTAGACGACCTGGTGACGACGGGGAAGTCCATCATCTCCTCGGCCAAGGCCGTCGAGCAGGAGGGGGGCGATGCCAGCCAGGCGGTGGTGCTCATAGACAGGGCCGAGGGCGCGAGGGAAAGGCTCAGCAAGAAGGGGATCGCCCTTCACGCTTTCACGGACGTCATCGAGCTCGCCGACACGCTCTACTCGATGGAGCTGATTACGGAAAGCAACCTGAAATCGATAACGAGGGCCGTGGAGAAGCGGCCTAGTAGACCATGAGGCTCTTTTCCTCAAGGGTGACGTGCAGGTTGTTTACAGCCCTGTAGACCTCGCTCTCCTTCTTGGCTCCCGTGCACACCAGCTTCCCGGAGGCGAAGAGCAGGATCACCGTCTTCGGGTCGGCCATCCTGTGGATCAGGCCCGGAAACTGCTCCGGCTCGTACATCGACTTCGGCAGCACTCTGGCCGCCTCCTCGAGGTGCACCTTCCCTCCCAAGCTCGCCGAAGCCACGATGTTCTGAATCTCGACCACCGCCTCGTTCTTGATGGGGATCTTCCCCTTCTTCAGCTGCCTGACGACTTCTTCGACCGCCTTCCTCGCCTGTTCCTCCGACTTCGCGCCCGTGCAGACCATCTTCCCCGAGCTGAATATCAGCGTCGCCGTCTTCGGGTTCCGCAGGCGGAAGACGAGCCCCGGGAACTGGTCCGGGTGGTATTCGACGGTAACGAAATTCTTGGTGATCAGGTTGAGGTCGACCGTCTGGTTTATCGACGCAGAAGCGACAACGTTCTCAATGCTGACGATAGCTTTTGTCTGAGGCATCCCACGGGTGCGGCCTGAATATCCTATATAAAGGGTATATAAGCGGAGGACCGTGGAGTTCTTGTAACTCTGCGGGAGATGGGCAGGTATTCCTTCGACCATGCCGGACCTGTAACGGTCGGGAGACCGTATGCCAGGAGAGGATTGTGAAGATCACGAGGAAAGATGAGGCCCAGCCAGATCGCAAGATGCGCACAA
>DATFYP010000005.1:0-3582 GCA_035314985.1 Nitrososphaerales archaeon | reverse complement strand
CGCCTAGCCGCCGCCGAAGTTTGCGTCCCGCTTGTCGAAGAAGGCGTTCACGCCCTCCAGGTGGTCCCGCGTCCTCCCGGCGATGTCTTGCAGGTACGCTTCGTACTCGAGGGAGGAGTCCATGTCGACGACGATGGCCCTGTTCAGGGCTCTCTTCGTGAGCGCAAGCGCCCTCGTCGGGCCCCTTGCGAGGCGCTCCGCGATCTTCGTCGTCTCCTCCACGAACTTGTCATCCGGGAACACCCAGTTCACGAGCCCCATGTTCATCGCCATCGCGGAGTCTATGGGCTCGCCGAGCATGCCGATTTCCATCGCCTTCGCGAGGCCAAGGATCCTTGTGAGCCAGAAGCTCGTCCCAGAGTCGGGAGCGAGCCCCACCTTGATGAACGCCTCGTGGAATGTCGCCTTCGAGGAGGCGGCCCTGAGGTCGCACGCCAGCGCGAGGCCGAGGCCAGCCCCGGCCGTCACGCCGTTCACGGCGGCGACGACAGGCTTGTCCATCTTCCTGATTCTCTGGACTATGGGGTTGTACTTCCTCTTCAGGATCTCGCCGAGGAGCATCGGCTTCCCGCTCGCGTAGGTGTCACGGTTGGTGTTCAGGTCCTCCCCCACGGAGAACGCCCTCCCTTCTCCGGTGATGACGATGCACCTGACTTCCGGGGCCCTTTCCCCTTCCCTCAGCGAGTCCAACAGGTCGACCCCCATCTGCTCGTTGAAGGCGTTCAGCTTGTCGGGCCTGTTGAGGATGGTCCACTGGACGCCGTTCCTGACCTCCGCTTTCACTGTCTCGTAGGCCAACTACTTCCCCTTGAAGACAGGCTTCCGCTTCTGAGTGAAGGCGTCCATCCCCTCCTTCTGGTCTTCCGAGGCGAACAGCATGTAGAACAGCTCTCTCTCGAAGTCGAGGCCGGGGCTCAGCCCCATCTCAAACGCCTTGTTCACGGCCATCTTGGCGAGCTTGACTGCCACAGGCGACTTGGAGGCCACATCGCCGGCGACCTTCATAGCCTCGGTGAGGTAAGCTTCCTTCGGGACCACCCTGCTCACCAGGCCCAGCGTCTTCGCCTCTTCCGCCCCTATTCGCTTCCCGGTCAGGATCATCTCCATCGCCTTGTACTTCCCCACTGCCCTCGCGAGCCTCTGGGTTCCTCCTCCCCCGGGCATGATCCCTATGTCTATCTCGGGCTGTCCCAGCTGAGTGGTCTCCGACGCGACGAGGATGTCGCAGCTCATGGCGAGCTCGAGACCGCCCCCGAGGACAAAGCCGCTTAGCGCCGCCACGATCGGCTTGGCGTAGCGTCCCACCCTGTCCCACAGCGGGAAGAAGTGCTCCGTCATCGTCATCTGCACGGCTGTCATCTGTGCCATCTCCTTGATGTCGGCCCCTGCTGAGAACGCCCTTTCGCTCCCCGCCAGCACGACGCACCTGACTTCTTCGTCCTTCTCAAACCCGTCGAGCGCCTGGATCAGTTCGCGCACCATGGTCATGTTCAGGGCGTTCATGGCGTCAGGCCTGTTGAGCGTGATCACCCCTACATGCCCTTCCTTCGATTCAAGGAGAGTCTGGTAGTTCACGTCATGGACGTTGGCGCAAGCGTAGAAAAACCTACCCGAACCCTCGTGACGCCCAGACCCAGTTCCAGCCGGTGCCTCCGCGCGCCCGTCGCCTCCGGCCGCTGGCGAAGCGGCTATATCGCCTCCTAGAGACCCCCCGCCGATGCCCGCCTGGCATGAGTCGAGGTTACGTGTCAGGTTTGAGGAGACGGACACGATGGGCGTCGTCTACTACGCCAAGTTCTTGGTATGGATGGAGGTCGGCAGAATAAACCTCCTTCGGGACGTCGGCTGGGTCTACGCCGACTGGCTCGAGAGGGGACTGCGCATTCCGGTCGTGCAGGCCCACGCCGAATACAAGGCCTCGGCGCGCTTCGACGACGAGATTCTGGTGAAGACGAAGGTGGGGAACGTCACCTCCCGGAGCGTTAGGTTCGACACCGAGATCTTCAAGCTCCCGGAGAGGACGCTCCTCTGCGTCGGTCACACCGTCCATGCCCTCGTGGACAACTCTGGGAAGGCGGTCCCCTTCCCGGACGACGTCCGGAAGATGCTCACTAGGGACTGAGTCCTGGGGTTCAGCGGCCCTACTTGGCCTTCGTTGCTCCCGGAGACCCCCATTCGTAGAATCCCTTCCCAGTCTTCCGACCGAGCTGCCCCGCCCTGACCATCTCCTTCAGCAGCGGGGAGGGCTTGGGAACGCGTTCCTTCAGGCCAAGTCAGCACGCGCCAATTAAGAGAATCTCAATACTCGAGCGGCGAGCCGTGGTGGTTATATCGCGTACGCGCTCCTCATCTTGTTGGCGGAGGAACAGAGTCCTGAAACTCTTCTAAGACGTGTACCTCGAAACAAACGAGTTTCTCCTGATGAATTGAAGCTTGCAGTTTCCAGATCCTCGTCCGTCTTTGAAGCCGCACAACGGATTGGGGTTACGAATGGCACCATTTACAAGGCCTTGAGAAGGTACAATCTCCCGAACCCCGAGCAGTGGAATAGGTTTTGGATGGTGCGAGTAGGGAGATTGAGGAAACTACACCCCCGTAGAATTGTAAAGAAATCATCAGACAGGCTTTATGTTGGCAGCCTGATCGGGACCGAAGGAACGATAACCTGCAGTTTCGACAGCACAATCAACAGTACGAAGCTGAAGATTCAGCTCGGCATGACTGACCGTCCCTGGGTGGACAAATTCGCTGGTGTATGCGGGGTGGGTCCTCCTCTCAGACTCCCCCGAAATACAAGCGCCAGAAAGATGTATTCATATCCCAATTGAGTGGACTCCGCGCGCTGATAGTTCTAAGAGACGCTCTGCCCTTTCTTATGGGCGGCAAGCGCAAAGAGGCTCAAGGAGCTTTGGAATTCTTTTCGCCTACTGGCTATAGGAAGGGACGATACAAGGCCTGGGAGATCTGGGATCCTTCAGTCTACCTCTGGAAGGACAGCAGGTATCGTGCTCCCAACAAGGCTAAGTTGCCTTAGTGTCGGCCGAGCCTTTCCAGTTGTAGAATCCCTGACCAGACTTCCTACCCAGCAGTCCAGCGCGCACCATTTCCCTGAGCAAGGGCGCTGCTCGGTATTTGCTGTCCTGGAACTCCTGCATGAAGACCTGGGTGATGTTCAGGGTCGTGTCGAGCCCCACGTAGTCGAGCAGCTGGAGCGGCCCCATTGGCCAGTTCAACCCCAGCCTTATCGCCTTGTCTACATCCTCGGGGTCAGCCACCCCCTCCTGCATGAGGAAGATGGCCTCGTTCAACGCTGGGACGAGGATTCTGTTCACGATGAACCCCGGCGAGTCCTTCTTGCACAGCACGGTCTCCTTGCCCATCTTCGCAGCCACGCCCGCCACGAAGTCGACCGTTTTCTGGGACGTTTTTCTGCCCTTGATGATTTCGACCAGCGACATCAGCTGAGGCGGGTTGAAGAAGTGCATCCCGCAGACGTTCTCCGGGTGCTTCATCGCAGAGGCTAGCAGGGTGATGCTTATCGAAGATGTGTTGGAGGCGACGATCGTGCTCTCCCCGGCGAGC
>DATFYP010000004.1:0-12084 GCA_035314985.1 Nitrososphaerales archaeon | reverse complement strand
TGCACAGGCAAATACCAGATACTACTACTCCCAATTCAGCTGCCCAAATCCAGGCTGTGACCGATCTGACAGTGTCCAATCACGGATCAAGGTCGCGAAGATGTATGGGTTGTATAAGCTGAAACGTGTTATTCGGCCAAGGCTCTACTGCGACCAGTGCAAAAAGAGATTCTATGTGGACGTTACCGGGTCCCCGACGAAAAGAGAGTTCACCAGATGGAAGAGTCAAATGTTAGGTGCGAAGGGTTGTCCGAGTAGCGGTGTCAGGACGCCTTCAACAAGGAGTTCTTCACTCTTAAGAGCCCGAGGTCGGTCCATGTGAAGGACGTCCGACTGAGCGGGACTATCCACAGCAACAAGATGGAAAGGCAGAACGGGAAGGTCAGAGACCGAGAGAAGGTCATACGGGGTCTCAAGCGAGAGGACTCGCCCGTCATCAGGGGGTTCCAACTCTACCACAACTTCTTCAGGCCGCACATGAGGCTGAACGGCAAGACCCCCGCCGAGGCCGCTGGCATCAGGATAGAAGGGGAGAACCCTTGGGTGACGGTGATTCAGAACGCGACCATAGCTCAGAATGGCAATAAGCCGTAAAGCCACGACGTAGCATCAATCGGGCGGGATGGTAAAGGACAAGGGCTCTGGGGAAGTGTGGGTTGCAAGAGGTCACCAAGGGTGGGAGGATGGGAGCGAACGAAGCCCGATTAAGGGAACGCAATGCAAGGAAGGGGACTGTAAGAAGCGTGCAGTTGACGCGAGTGGATTCTGTGCAGAGCATCTTCGAGAAGTCCTCAAGGATTCCGAATGAGACTGACTGCCGACGCTTAACGCCTCAGCCTGACTGCCTAAGATTTAACACAACCATATCCGCGAAGGTTTATAGGGGGCGGACGGTCGTTTGCGAAATCTTGTTACAAGTCGGAGTTCTGCTTCATCAAGCCAGAAGCGGCCGACTCATCTTCCGCCTCACTCGGGAACTGAAGTCAGGAGTCGTCCTGGTCGACGAGAGGGGGAGGAAGCTTGGGAAGGTCATCGAGCTTATCGGACCGGTGCGGGCGCCGTATGCTTCGGTGGTGCCGGCTACGAGCAGGGCGGGGAAGGCCGGCGACCCTGCGTTCATCACAGGGTGAGAGTCACGAGCATGTGGAACGCCAAGCGGGACGACGCATTCAGGACGTCGTGCCCGGTCTGCGGCAACAACCTGATCGGGGACGCAGAGAAGGGAGAAAAGGTCTGCCCCACCTGCGGCTACGTTACCAACGCCCCTGCTGACGAGGGTCCCGAATGGAAGGCCATGGACCTCGAGGAGAAGAACAGGAGGGTGAGGGTCGGCTCCCCGACCACGCTCGCTCTGCACGACTTCGGCCTATCGACCGAGATCGGCAGGGAGATGCGCGATTCCCACGGCAAGTACCTCGACCCGGCCATGCGTGCGACGGTCGAGAAGATGAGGAAGTGGCAGAGCAGGACCAGGACTATCAACAGCGAGGAGAGGGGGCTCTCTAACGTTCTTTCGAAGATTAGCGAGCTCTGCGATTCGCTCAACCTCCCGGACAACGTTGCCGAGACGGCCGCCCAGATCTACCGCACGTCGGCGAAGATGAAGGTCGCCAAGAGCAAGTCGATACTCGGCATGACGGCGGCAACGGTCTACCTCGCCTGCAGGAAGTGCGGCGTCTCCAGGACCCTCAAGGAAGTCGCCAGGGCTGCGGGGATGGACAAGGGGAGCGTCGCCAGATACTTCCGTCTCGTGCTGAAGGACGTCGAGAAGGAGTACGTCCCTCCGCCGTCGGTCGAGAAGTACATCTCAAAGCTGGTCAACATGGCGAAGATCGACCCCAAGGTGGAGCACCTCGCCCTCACCCTGTCGAGGACGACAGCAGACTCGAAGATCTCCAGCGGGAAGGCCCCGGCCGGGCTGGCAGCGGCCTACGTCTACCTCTCCTCGGTCATGGTGGGCGCCCATCTTCCCCAGCGAGAGGTGGCTGAGTTCGCCGAGGTGACAGAGGTCACTGTGCGGAACCGCTGCAGGGAGATCCTGGACAACTTCGTGATTCGTCAGGAGTTCGGCCAGTAGCCATGGCGAAGCCGGCAAAGAAGGCGAAGCCCATCAAGAAGGCCCCGCCTCCGAAGAAGGCGAAGCCCCAGCCCAGGCCGAAGAAAGCGCCGGAGGCGCAGAAGCCCGTCGAAAGGACCGAGGAGGAGCTGGTCGACCTGACCTCGAGAGTGTACAAGCTCGTCGTGGAGAGGGGGAGGGACGGAGTGCTGCAGAGCGAAATCTGGAAGGAGCTGGGCCTCACCAGCAGGGACGGCTCCAGGCTTGCGATCAGGCTCGAGAGGCGCGGACTCATCGGGAGGGTGAAGGTCCTCGAGGAAGGTAGGTGGACCTACAAGCTCACCCCCCTGAGGTTCCCGACAGACATGGCGTCCATCGAGAAGGCGCCTTGCATCGTGTGCCAGTACGAGCCGAAGTGCTCGGTCGAGGGCGAGATCAGCCCCTACGTCTGCCCGTGGATAGGCCCCTGGGTCATCGCCGAGGCGAAGATCGCCCAGGAGGAAATAGCCCACGACCGCCCAATCGACCTGGACGCCAGGTAGTGTTCGCCCAGATGCCAGACAGCGCAAAGCTCAGGGCCCTAGTGGAAGCCGCTTCTAACGTCAGAAGGAACGCCTACTCCCCCTATTCGAAGGTGAAGATCGGGGCGGCGGTCCTCACTTCCAAGGGGAAGGTCTACTCCGGCTGCAACGTCGAGAACTCCTCCTACGGCATTTCCTGCTGCGCCGAGAGGAACGCCATCTTCAAGGCCGTGTCGGAGGGGGAAAGAAGCATCGTTGCGATCGCGGTCTACGGGGAGTCTGAAGGGTTCACGAGCCCCTGCGGGGCGTGCAGGCAGGTGATGGCGGAGTTCAACCCCAGGATGCTGGTCCTGAGGAGAGGCAAGGACGGCTTCTCGGAGGACACCACGGCCGGGGCCCTGCTCCCGTCTCACTTCAACCCCGAAGGGCTCGCTAGGCGATGAGGCTCCACGAGGCCCGCAAGGACCTTTACCGCCGGCTGGCCAAGGAGCAGGGGTACAAGAGCAGGGCAGCCTTCAAGCTGATAGAGGCAAACGAGAGGTACCACTTCATCGACGAGGGGGACACGGTGGTTGACTTCGGCGCAGCCCCAGGAGGGTGGCTGCAGGTCGCGGCGAGGATCGTCGAGCCTTCCGGGAAGGCGGTGGGGGTAGACCTCCATGAGATCCACCTCAAGGAGAGGAACGCCGTGGCGGTCGCCATGGACGTCAACGATGAGAAGGTAGTCGCGAGAGTCCTCTCGATCATAGGGAGGAAGGCCGACGTCGTTCTGTCGGACCTGGCCCCGTCGGTCTCCGGGGTCTGGGAGCTCGACCAGACGATACAGGTGGACCTGACCCTGCGGGTCCTCGCGCTCTGCGAATCTCTTCTGAAGCAGGGGGGCTCGGCCTTCCTGAAGCTGTTCGAAGGGGAGCGTTCACCTGAAGTGAGGACTGAGATGAAGCGGAGGTTCAAGACGGTGCACGCGGTCAAGCCAGCTGCCAGCAGGAGCGCCAGCTCCGAACTGTACTACTACTGCGCGGGGTGGCACGGAGTCGGGAACGCCGTCGAAGGTCAGCCCCGGAGCGAAGCGCGCCTGACTGCCTCGAGCACTTCCGCGTAGGGGGCGACGGTCTTCAGGCCGGTCTTCTCGAACGGCTGCCTTCCACTGGTGAAGCCCGCGTCCGCGAGGATCTTCCTCACCCTGGCCTCCGGGACCGTGGCCACTCCCAGCTGCGAGCAGATGCCGTCTATGCTGTAGCCCCACGGAGGGAATGCGTCCACCCCCTCTAGCCCGACCAGTATCCTCCGGGCCCCGTCCAGGCCGCCCTTCTTGGCGGCCTCTGCCGCCTTTGAAAGCACCTTCTTGTCCGTCAGGGCGCCGACCCACAGGGGCCCAGCCCATCGGACCTTTCCGCCGCACTCCTCGCAGGCCTTCGGGGGGACGCCTGAAACGGCGACATGATGGCACTTGGAACAGGCGGCCACGTACCCTTCGTTGCCGAGCGCGGCGTCGGCCTTGGCGGCGCCGTCCTCCACCCTGGCGTACACCCTGATGTAGTGCCTGGTGCTGTGGGCGGCCAGAGGGACCATCCCCCTGTCCAGGATGCCTGCCTCCCGCCTCACCGCGTTCAGGAGTATCCTCGCCCCGGTCTCGTGGTGAAAGTGGTTGTTCAGCGGCTTTGCGGAGTACCGCCTCCGGGAGACGGCGGGGTAGACCCCGCACAGTGCCGCGGTGTCGGTGGCGGTCGCCGACACAACCCCTCCGTCGGAGACTGCCGAGACCAGAGCGTGGAGGAAGGGGGCCGGGGTCCCGAACGGGTCGACGTCCACGAGGTCGAACTTCTCCCCTTTCCCGTACCTCGAGTGGAGGAAGGTCCTTGCTTCCTCGCAGGCTATCGTGCACCTCCCCTTTACCCCGTTGGCCCTGGCGGACTTCTCGGCGAGCTTCAGGGCGTCCCGGTTGAAGTCCACGAGGGTCACCTCGATGTCATGCGCCCCTTCCGTAGCGACCCTTAGCCCCCTCGCCCCCACCCCCGACAGAGAGTCGCAGAATGTCGCCCCTCCGGCGGCCTCCGTCATGGCGACGGTGACGTCCCTGTTCGTCGAGGCCGCGGGGTTGAAGAAGGCGGGAACTGTCGGCGGGACGTCGCTCAGCAGGCTCTCCCGCGGAACGAAGAGCCTCGTCCTTCCCTCGGTCGTCTCGGAGATTCTCAAGCGTTACTCAGGCGGTCCTTCTTCGTGAGCTCAGCGGCGGCGAGGGAGGTTCCAGATCTTGACGGGCTCGACCTTGTCGGGGAGCGCGAAACCGAAGACCTTCGAGTAGAAGTAGAGCTCCGCTTCGAACGCCCGCTTGATGTTCTCCGCCCTCCTGAAGCCGTGCTGCTCCCCCTTGAACGGGATGTAGGCGACGGGGATCCCCCTTTCGCGGAGTGACTTCACCATCACCTCAGCCTGGCTCGGCGGGACGACGACGTCCTCGAGCCCCTGGAAGAAGATCATAGGCACAGTGATCTTGTCCGACGAGTAGAGGGCCGACCTTTCCTTCAGCAGCTTCTCCCCCTTGGGATAGGGCGCCACCAGCTTGTCCAGGTAGCGCGACTCGAACTTGTGGGTGGTCTTATCGAACGCCGTCAGGTCGCTGAGCCCGAAGTGGCTCGCCCCTGCGTGGAACGTCTTCCTGAACGCCAGGGCGCACAGGGTGGTATAGCCGCCGGCGCTCCCACCGCGAATCGCGAGCCGTTTGCCGTCCACCACGACCTTCTTGGCGAGGAACTCGGCTCCGTTGCAGCAGTCGTCCACGTCGACGACGCCCCACTTTCCGGCCAGCCTCTCCCGGAACTCTCGGCCGTAGCCGGTGCTCCCTCCGTAGTCCACGTCGAGGACTGCGAACCCCCTCGACGTCCAGGCCTGCACTCTCAAGCTGAGGAAACTCACTGTCTGGGAAGTCGGCCCTCCGTGACTCAACACCAGGAGAGGGGGCCGTTCCCCTCTGGGAGCTCTGAAGTCCTGGTTCTTCGGCATGTAGAGCAGGCCGTAGGAGTCCTTCCCCCCGGTAGTGGGGAATCGGATATGTTTGGGGATGGAGATGAAACCCTCACCGATGCTCGGCGCCTCATGGGCATAGACGACCTGCGACCTCCCCGTCTTCAGGTCGAGCCGAACGACCGAGAACGACTGCGTAGGAGACCCCCCGAGGAAGAACATCGAGCCATCTGCGGCCCAGATGCACGCAAATTCCGTGAACGGGCTCTTCACTTCACTGAGTCTTCTCTCCTTGATGTCAATCGAGCCGAGGCGCCAGACCCCTTTCCGCGCGTACATGCATACGATCCTGTCCGGAGAGACGAAGTCGTATGTGGAAACCCTGAAACCCCACTGAGGTTCCCCCATCTCGGCGCTGGCCGCTGCGACCCGTACAGCCTTGGCCCCGTCCCACTTGTAGATGTTCCAGTAGCCGCTCCTGTCCGAGACGAAGTACAAGGTGCCGTCGGGGGACCACTTGGGGATGATCACAGACTCCTCCCTCCCACCTGCCACCATCTTCCGATCGACCACCTTCCCGTCGGAGGCGAGCGTTCCGGTCCACAGCTCCGTTCCGTCCCAGGGCATGTTGGGGAAGTTCCACGTCATCCAAGCCAGTTTCGACCCCGACGGGTCGATTCTCGGGGCGGAGTAGAAGTCGTTCCCGGAGATCAGGACGCCACCGGAGGAGCCGTCGGTCGCGAGCCACGCTATCGTGTTGACGGCGAGTTTTGCCCCTGTCGTGTGGTCCTCTCGAACTGCGATCAGCCGGCCCCTCTTCCCGTCGACGACGTAGTCGGCGTATCTGTGGCCGGGCTTCGACATCGGCACGGGCCTCGCGCCCTTCTTGAGCCTGTAGACCAGCTGGTCGGCGAAGTTCGAAAAGTAGATTGTTCGCCCGTTCGCGACGTAGGATGCGCCCCCGTATTCGTGCACCCGGCTTCTTACGTTGAACTCCTTGGGCACGACCTCCCGGGCCTTCTCTCCGTTCGCCCACGTGAACAGGCCATACCTTCCGCCCTCTTTCGGAAGCAACTGCAGCCAGTACACCCTCTCGCCATCGGTCGTCAGGTCCGTCGGCGAGGATGACCCCGACGCCAGAACGTCTCCTCTGATTGGCGATTTCCAGGAGCCGTAGGGGGCTGTCTTGATGGAGCGCATAGCGCACAGTTCGGAGCGCGGGAAATTTAAGGGTCGGCCCCGGTGTATTCTTCACCACAAGAATCAGTCTCCAGCAGGTGTTGTCGGTGGGGGCGTACTACGCCGTGCTCCAGACGCCCTACTCCTTCCACGGCCAGGCAAGGACCTGGTACCAGGTATTCGGGTCCACCGTATCCTAGCAGCGCGCGAGAGTTCGCGAAGGCCATCCCCGCACACTTTAACCCCTGCACGGCCACGTGGGTGGTGCTTGGGAACAATCTGGCTGGTCACGGGACCCCCGGGAGTGGGCAAGTCCACCGTGGTGTCGCGGGTCGTCCTCCGCCTGAAGAGCGCCGGGGTGATAGTGGGGGGCTGCGCCACGACGGAGCGCCGCGTGAAGGGGGACCGGGTGGGCTTTGAAATCAGGGACCTTACCAACGGAACCATCGGGGAGCTGGCCTCCATCGCTCGCAACCTGGGACCCAAGGTCGGCAAGTACAGGCTGAACCTAACGGACCTGGCATCCATTGGCGCCAAGGGCGTCTCCGACGCGGCCCTGAGGTCGGAGCTCGTCGTCATAGACGAACTTGGCCCCATGGAATTGATGAGCCCGGAATTCCGCAAGGCTGTCCGTGCGTGCCTCGACTCAGGAAGGCCAATTCTCGCTGTCGTCCACGAGAGGCTTGATGACGACCTGATAGTCGAGATGCGCTCGAAGGCGAAGGAAGAGGTGGTGCTCACGCAATACACCAGGGACGAGGAGACCGAAAGGCTTGGGAAGGAGATACTCGACGCGGTGGGCGTTCCGAAACCCAGTTGAGAAACCGTGGCACACGCTGCCTCCATGAGAGGCCTCGTCGGCGGGATTGACGAAGCAGGGAGAGGCTGCCTCGTCGGAGACCTCGTCGTAGCGGGGGTCTCGATCAGCAAGAAGAGAATCGGCGCCCTGAAGGAGCTGGGCGTCCGCGACTCGAAGCTCCTCTCGCCCAGGCGACGAGAAGCCCTGTACGGTGAGATCCTGAAGGTCTCGAGACGGGTATGCTCGACACGGATACCTCCCCACGAAATCGACGCTGTAGTGTCGACCGGACGGAGGTATCGGAAGCTGAACTATCTGGAGGCAGTCTACTTCGCGCGGGTTGCCGACCGGCTCGGGGCCAGCCACGTAACCGTGGACGCGTCTGACACCAGCCCCGAAAGGTTTCGGTCAACCATCGTTGGGAAGATGAAAACCCGCTGCACCGTCGTCGCTTATCACAAGGCCGACCGCAACTTCCCAGTCGTCTCGGCGGCGTCCATAGTCGCCAAGGTCGAGCGCGACCGGGCCGTAGAGCGGCTGCGTGAGAAATACGGCGACTTCGGCTCCGGGTATCCTTCGGACAAGCGCACCAGGGACTTCTTCACGGAGATGATGAGGAAGAGGGAGGGCCTTCCGGACTACGTGAGGAAGAGCTGGAAGACGCTGGGGCGCCTGGAGCAGAGCCTTCTGGCTCCTCTCTAGGAAGGGCGAAGAGCGTAGATCAGCGCGTGGTCCTTCTCGAAGGGGCTCAGCTCGATCACCTGCATGACCTTGAAGCCGGCCGCCTCGATCTTCTTGACCTCCTGCTTGAACACCCGGGCCGGCTCGTCGAGCACGTCGATGCTCCTCGCCTTCACGACCAGAAGGAGCCTCCCCCCTCCCTTCAGCAGCGAATCGCAGTTCTTGATCGCGATCTCCGTCTGGTCTGGCTGAGCGATGTCGCAGTAGACCACGTCCACCTTCGACAGGGAGTACTTCGAGGGCTCCCTGGCGTCAGCCACGAACGGGATCACGTTCTTCCTGTGCCGCGCCACGTTCTCGATGAACTCTCTGGCGACCCGGGGGGCGAACTCCACCCCTATGAGGAGCCCCTCCTCCCCGACGATGTCGGAGACGTGCGACGGGGTCGTGCCGGTCGAGGTCCCGAGATAGAGCACCTTCTCCCCCGGCCTGATCACGTCCTCGGGGAGCCCCTTCAGTATGGCCGCCGCGAGCTTGCTCCTGAACGGGTCCCAGGTCCTATACTCTTCGCCCTCCTTCAGGACCAGCTCCTCGTTGTACACCCTGCGGCCCTTCGCAAGGTTCCTCGTCAGCAGGAACGTCCGCCCGCTCCTGTCCTCCCGTATGAGGGGCTTCATCTTCGGCGGAACTTCTGCCGCCGGTCGTGCCTCTGCGGTCGCTCGCCGTACCTCTGCGGCCGTTCGCGCCGCTGGGGCCGCCACGGAGCCGCGGGCCTCTTGGGAGGCTCCTTGTACTTCTCCTTGATGCGGTCCAGCCTCTTGTCGAGGCTGGCCTTCAGGGTCGGGTCTGCCGTCCCCCTGAAGCAGTCGACCCGGGCGGATATCGCTATCTTGTTGGCGAGGGTCCTGGCTATCTTCCCGCGCTGCCACTTCGGGGCCATGTGCACCTCCTGGTGCTGGAAGAGGATCCCATGCTTCGGGGGCCTGGCGCCGGTCCTCAGCGCCCTGAAGAGGGCCTTCTCAGCCCCGAGGATCTGAATCGTGCTCGCCGGGAGGATGGCGAGCCTCTCCAGCCCGCCCGCCTTCGCCATCAGCCTGGCCCCAATCGTGTATCCCGCGACCTCCGAAACGTTCGGCGCTATCCTCTTCATCGCGTCCTCGACGTAGGAGTTGAGCTTGTCCCTCTCGCCGCTCAGGGTGACCGCCACGCCGGCCAGGGCCTTTACCCGGTTCATGTCGGCGTCGGAGATCTCGCCCCCCTTCGAGCGCCCCGCCGCGTCCAAGACCGCCTCGATCTTCTTCTCGGTGAGCCCCCTGCCGGCGAGGTTCTCGGCCGAGAACCCGTCCCGCGTCCCCACCTCGGAGATCATCCTGCAGAGGACTATGTTGTCCTGCATCATCTGAGTCAGCTCAGGGAAGTGGAGCCCGTACCATTCGGACGCCCGGGTCGCGACTATGTTCAGGTGCTTGTCCGTCTCGTCGAGGGCCTGGATCGCCTGGACCAGCTGGAGGTCGGGCCGCGAGGATGCCTCCCTTATCGCCGCCTCGGCGGTCGCTATCGACTGTTGCCTGATGACCTCCAGGGCGGCGGCCTCGTTGGGCGCCAGCTTTGATCTTACGATGAGTCCGACCTTGTCCGCGTCGAGCTTCTCCCTCTCTTCCGGCCTGATCAGGGTTGCCTCGAGGCCAGCAGCCTGGGCGGAGGCGATTTCTCCCTTGTTGGATACGGCGACCGCCGTGGCCCCCATCTGCCTGGCCCTCTGGAAGAGCGGCATCGCCTCCTTCCCCGAGGCGACTGCCTCCTCTCCTTTCAGAAGGATGCTCCCTGCTTCTGTCGTGTAAATCGTGAACTCTGGCAACGGAACTCGAAGGGTGCTCCCAGCGTGCGCGATTAAAGCATTTAACACTCAAGATGGACGTGAGGGAGAGCGATGGAGAACATCGACCCGGTCCTCTTCTTGGAGCCTATCCTCGCAGTCACGATGTCGGTCGTCGCGGTGGTGTACTGGAGAAGGCGCGCCGGTTTCAGGCCGGCCCTCTTGGCGCTCTCCTTCGTCGCATACGCGGGGGCCATCATGGCGAAGCTGGCCATCCAAGTTCTCACCCTCTCCGCGGTGACGAGCTACTTCGGGTCGGTGAGTGTGGGGCTGGGACTTTACTTCGGGTTGCAGACAGTCTTCCTTGAGGTGGGCCTTGCCTACGTCCTCGCTTCCGTTGCCGCGAAACGGATCAATCTGAATCCTACGGACGCCGTCCCGTACGGCATCTCCCTCGCTTTCTGGGAGAACGCCGTCCTCCTGGGCGCGCTCACGATTCTGAACCTCACCGTGATTTACGTCCTGATCGCTTCAGGCTCCAGCGCGGGACAGGCCCTCTACTCGACCCTGTCGAGTGCCCAGGCCTCCTACTTCACTCCACCCTCGGTCCTCATTTGGCCAGAGCTTGTCGGCACGTTGGAAAGGTTGTCTTCCATGTTGGTCCATGTCGCCTGGGGGGTCCTCTGCGTCCTGGCGGCCGTGACCCGAAGAAGGCGGTTCCTGGCCTACGCCCTCCCCATGGGGCTGGTAGACGCGTTGGTCCCGTTTGCAATCCTGAACGGCGACCTGTTTGAGGCAGGCATCTTCCTGCTTTCAATCGGGTTCATCGCCGTGGCGTGGATATCGATGAAACAGGTGAGCTCGGAGGGAGTTCCGTTTGGGCAAGGTTCTCTGCAGCCGGATGGGAGCGCCACACCCTAGCATCCCCACCCGAAAGGCCGTTTCAGAAAGATTAAATCCCGACTGCGGGTGGTCGTATTCAGGAGGTTAGAGAACAAAGCATGCCGACTCACGGGAGTCAGCGGCGCAGCGAGAAGCTGACCGCCTCCAGTCACCAAGGCCGGCAAATACCCAATGGGTAGTCGGGAGTCCGCGGTCAGACGCCAAAATTGGAAGGAAAGCCGAAGCCTTCGGCAATCCCCAAGGTAAGGAACAGGCGCACATACGAGAAGCGCTTTACCCTTAAGCGGAAGCCAGGCCAGAACTGGATGCGCCAGTGAACGCCGAGCCCGAAACTCGACTTCAGGAAGCCATCTCATTCATAGCGGCGCGGATAGCCGACGGAACCGCCCCGACCAGTGAGCAAGTGCAGAAACTGAAGAAGCAGGTCGCACGGGACTTCGCCCTGGACAGGTACGTCTCGAACAGAGAGATCCTGGCGGCGCTCCCGCAGCAGTTGAAACCCTCGTTCATGGAGATGCTCCGCGTGCACCCGAGGAGGAGCGCTTCGGGGATAGTGGTGGTGACCGCCTTCACTAAGCCGCTCCCGTGCCCCCACGGGACCTGCGTCTTCTGCCCGGGCGGCCCCCGGCTGGGCACCCCTCAGAGCTATCTCAGGGACAGCCCGGGGATGCGGTCGGCCCTGGAGTCGGAGTTCGAGCCGTTCGACCAGGTCAGGAAGTGCCTCGCGAAGTACGACGCGAACGGCCACGAGACCGGCAAGGTCGAGACCATAATCGAAGGCGGGACCTTCATCGCCGACCCTCGCGATTACCAGCTCTCGTTCGTGAAGGGGGTCTACGAAGGGTTGAACGGCTTTCGTTCGCAGTCCCTCGAAGAAGCCCAGACGGCGAACGAGTCCGGGGAGAGCAGGTGCGTGGGGCTCACGCTCGAGACGAAACCGGACTGGTGCAGGCCCCAGGACGTCGACCTGATGCTCAGCTACGGAGTGACGAGGTTGGAAATCGGCGTCCAGAGCCTTCACGACTCTGCCCTCCAGGCCAGCAACCGGGGGCACACTGTGGCCCACGCCGTGAACGCCATCCAGGTCGCGAGAGACGCAGGCCTGAAGGTGACCGCGCACATGATGCCGGGCCTGCCTGGAGCCACCCCCGCCGAGGACCTCGAA
>DATFYP010000003.1:0-12360 GCA_035314985.1 Nitrososphaerales archaeon | reverse complement strand
AATTCAATGGCAGACACTAGGAAGCTGGCCACTGCCACCCTTCTCGGAGTCGCTATCGCGGTTGTGAAGGGACCGCTGCAGCCGCCCTACGCTGACTTCCTCATAATAGTGGAGGCCCCCATTCTCGGGCTGAGCTTCCTCCTGCTGGGGAGGGGTGGCGCGACCTACACCGAGCTGGTAAACGGCCTTCTCCAGTCCACGGTGAAGGCCTCCTTCTTTCCCTTCTCGCTGGTCGCGGCCCTGCTTTACGGCCTCCAAGTCGATTTCTTCGGTTCGGTCTTCAGGGCGGGGAGAGGCGACAGTGCGAGCTCGAAGCGCATGATAGCGGCCCTGGGGCTAAGTAGCATAACGACGGGGATCATCGCCGCTTACACCAGCATCTCCCTCGGCATTGTTCAGTATAGTCCATCTCTGTTCTTCTACATCTACATCCCGATTATCATCTGGGGGGTGCTCAGCGGATCCCTTGGCGGCTTCTTGGCCACCCTTATCTGGGAGAGGAACTTGAAAGCTCGCTTCCGGCCGCTCCAGCGAGCGGTCAGCCAGGCTTCCTAGGTCCTTTCTCCTCGATTTCTCGTCTCACTCTGTGGGCGAACCGGTACAAGAGCCAGTAGAGAACGGTCCCCAACACCACGAAGACTACTCCTGCAATGTCGTTGATGTAGGCGATGGTGAAGAGACCGACCACGACAATCAGCAACGCGGCCCCTCTTGAAATCGGGCTGACTCGAACCGACAACGCGGGCAGACTGGCCGCTCGCCCGAGTTAAACTCTTGGCGCCATTGGAATCTTCCGCTGCATGAGAGCCCCGCTCAGAACCATCAGCCCCCCGACCGCGAGCATGGCGAAATCCATCGGCGGAGCCATTATCGGCGCCCAGGCGCTGACAGCTGCCATCGCCACGCCACTGGCCTCCATCGCGAGACCGACTTGCCGCGTCCTTTCACCCATCTGGGGGAGGATCGCAGCCACGCCGGCCACGAGCGCCACAGTTCCGAGAACCAACAGGCACGCACCAAACGCGAGCGAGTCCGACGCGACCATGGCGCTGCTGCCCAATCCGGCGAGGGTGTAGCCTGAGGAGAAGTCCAGCGCGGCTGCTACGATTCCAATCAGTAGGGCTGCGACGGCGGCCCTCAAACGACCTACGCCTTCCTCTTGGACTCCTCTTTCAGGAGACGATAGAGCCTGTACTTGTCGGCCTCGCCTGGAGACAGCTGGTAGCCGCAGACCCTGCATCGAATACCCTCCTCGGTCTCGCGGAGGTCGTACCTCCCGCACTTTGGGCACTTCATGTCCTCCCTGCCGGCTGCAGCGCTCATCCGGGTTCGTTGATTCTCCGGCGCGTTTTAAGGATGACACCATCAGGGAGCGGCGTCAACTAATTTTGCTCAGACTGGCATCCAGTTTTGAGCGGGCGGGATATAGAAGTCCATCCCTCATGACGTGTCCGCATTGGGTTTCTCAGAGAAATGGGAGAAGAAGGATCAAGGTCCAGGAATAATCGGCAGACTCAGGGGAAGCGTAAGCGCCCCGCGCCCTCTGAAGTCACAGATTGACCAGGCAGACAGGCAGATTCGCGTTCTTATTTCGCAGCTCGACGCCACGGTCAACAGAATCAAGCAGCGCGATTCCACGATCTTCAGGTCCGTGGTCACGGCTCTGGCGAAGCACGACACCCAGCATGCGGCGGTCTTCGCCAACGAACTCACCGAAGTGAGGAAGATGGGCAAGATGGTAACGCAGGCCCAGCTCGCGCTCGAACAGATATCCCTCAGACTCGGCACAATCACCGACCTGGGCGAGATCGCCAATACCTTGGCGCCCGCGGTCTCAGTGATCAGAACCATGAAGGACACCCTGGGGACCGCCCTGCCTCAGGCGGACAGGGAGATTGGGGAGATTTCAGACCTCCTCAGCAGCGTCCTTGTAGACGCAGGTGCAACGGGCGGCCTGTCCCTCAACTTCGACGCCGCCAACGAAGATGCCCAGAAGGTTCTGGAGGAGGCATCCGCAGTCGCGGAACAGCGGATGCGCGAGACCTTCCCCGAAATCCCAGCCGGCATCTTGGTTGAGCGGCAACAGGAAGACCTTTCGGCGTAGCAGGACTCCCCAGTTAGACCGAAAAGAAAAGGGTATGGTTGTGGCGGTTACTTTGCCACAACCACTTGGCTTGCGAGTGCGTCAGCGCCGATGACCGTCACCAAGTACTGCTGCCCGGGCACGATGGCGGCCTGCATCATCCTCGGAATCTCATAGCCGAGACCGATCGGCCCGGTGTAGCTGAAGGTGGCTGACGAGCCTGAGGTCAGGCTGTACCCGAGGCTCAAAAGCCCGGTCCTGATGTCTTGAAGTGACTGGTCGCCTCCCGCGGGGATGTTGCCCCTCACGAACTGTCGAATTGGCACCATGGAGCCGTTGGCCTCGACGGCGAAGACGGCCGTGGTGGACAGCCCGATGGGGATCCGCCCCCAGTGGCCCCCCATCATGGCTTGGGCGAGGGGGGAGACGATCACCAACCTGATGGTGGTGCTCTGGGCGCCGGCAGTGACGGAGACGCTGAGGGAGTCAGAGGATAGGGACGCGCCGGTTATCTGAAGGTTAGCCGTTGCGTTCTGGCTGAAGCGTTCCCACCATCTCATGCCCGCCAGGGGGAACCTGAACCCCGCGTGCTGCATCTCTCCCGTGACTTGGCCTGACGGAACCGGCCAGGCTATCGCTGATGACCTGACGATGAACTCCAGGTTTGACTGGCTTCCGATGTTAATCACGAGGGGAGATATTTCGATGATGGCGGCGCTCGGCTTCGAGTCATTCACCTGGATGCCCCCGCCGGCGATTGGGACGAAGAGATAGCCCCCGACCACGAAGGCCGTGTAGTTCTTCCCGTTGAAGGTGACCGTTGCCGACGTGACGTTCAGACTTAGGGCATTGTAGACTCCACTGGTTACCTTGACGGCTGCTATTGTTTGGCTGATGTTCACGGTGGACATCAGGTCAATGCTCCCTCCGTTCGAGAGCCTGGTCCAACCGCTGTCGTTCCCTGCTCCTGATACGTGCACTGCGAGGTCCGAGTACTTCACATAGACCGAGGTAACGCCGGCGGGGACGTGAGGCGGGTCGGTGAGCATGACCGAGAGAGTCCCCGGAGCTGGCTGCGCCGTGCTGACTTGGGAACCGGTGGCTTGAGTCGTGCTGCTCTGTGGGTTGCTGGTCTGAGTCGTACTGACTAGGGTACTGACAATTGGCACTCCTGAAAGCATCGACACGCCCAGGATTGCGACCGCTACAGCTAGGGCCGCGACTCCAGAGAGTATCGCGCTGCTTCTTGTATTCACGGCCCACCTTGGGAGAATCCCGCCTTGAACCTGCACTTTTGAACGCGGGGAATAGAACTGTTCAGCACGGTTGAACAGGCTCTCGTCTCATCTGCTTGTCGTCTGGTGTTCGGCGGTCACTTCAGTTTCGCCCTGCGGAGGTTCAGTCCATCATTGGAGGAAGCCTGGGGTTCTGCCTGCATCAGCCTTCTGATTCCTTGGGCCGTCGCTTCCATTTCGTCAGGGTGGAACCGCTTTCTTCCGGGGAACCCACCTTTCGCTTCCATGCTGACGGGAATCACGTGCACGTGGACGTGGGCGACGACCTGGTTGGCGGCTTCGCCGTTGTTCTGCACGAACCTGAACCCATCTGCCCCCACGGCGGTGACCACGGCCCTGGACACTTTGGATGCCACCTGGAAGAGTCCTGCAATTTCGTCCTCCTTCATGTCCCAGATTGTCACCCCGTGCCTCTTCGGGCAGACCAGGGTGTGGCCCCTGGAAAACGGGAAGGCATCGAGAAAAGCGATGTAACTGTCGTCCTGATAGACGATTTTCGAAGGGGCCCTGCCCGAGACTATGTCGCAGAACACACAGTTCTCCGAGGAAGTGTCAGACGAACCGAAGACTAGTCGCTCTCCACTCAGCTCACAGGCCTCCCGGGCAATTCATTGGTTGACTGTTGCTGCCTGACCCTTAATACCTTCTCCCCAGAGCACAGGGAGGTTGATCTGCGAGAGGTGCCACGCAGGGCAGATGGCCCAGTATAGCCGGACCGTCCCAGGCAAGAGACCGACGGTGATTACTGGGACCAGATGCGACAGATGTGGTTACATCCTCTTGGACGACGACGGAAGCATCTGGTCTGCCGTCGGCCTCTAGTGAAGGGCGACCGTTCCGCTCTGGTATGCCCTGATGAAGTCGGCGGCGAATTCGTCAGCCTGCCTCTCTGTCCCCCTGTGGCGCCCGCTCGTCGACCTCAGGTGGTGGTAGAATTCATGAATGATGACAAAGGGGTTGTAGAGGTACTCGCGCTTGGCCGCCAGAATCTCCTTTCGACCCAGTGAGTAGACCGCAGCCACCCCCTTCGTCCTTCCCTCGAACACTCCCACCGAGATTCTCGGCTTCGTCACATGGTAATGTTCCGAGAGAATCGAGATTGCATCCTCGGTCCTTGAGTCGAGTATCGTGGCCACTACCAGCGCCTTGAAATGAATGTCAGCATTGCTACCTGAGGGGTTGGTCGAGGGAGACGTTTCAGACACGGTGAGTCACCTCCACCGCTTTAGACCTTGCGGGCTGGGCACCCAGTCTTGAGCTGATGGTCAGGTTTCGTTGATTCCCACCTTCAATTGACATGGCCCACCTTTCCGTGATTATGAACAGGCGGAGGCACATTAGGCTCGACGGGCCGAAGGGAATCAGATTGAGGGGGCCTCCAACGCTATTCTCAGTCGGCTGACCCGCCCCCCAGGCGCCGCTTAGAGGGTCGCCTAGCTTGCTCTGCAGATCCTTGCCGACTCAATCTCTGATTCCTAGATTCGAACCGCGTCGGGGACGCTACGGACTGCACAGGGGTACGTAGGTGATAGGGTTGTACGCGCAGAACGTCCACGCATAGACAGAGTCGTTGGACACGCCGAGCTCGTCCACCCCCACGTCAGCCTGTTGCCACGAACTGGTGCTGTTGAACGTCCAAACGGTCCAAGACTTCGTGCTCCCTGGTGTGCTCTGGACCCCTGCGATCCCAGTGACAAAGTGCGACCCATAGGCACAGCAGGTCGCATTCACCTTCCCGTTGGTGACGGCGAGAGTCTCTGTATACAGGTTCCAGCCGGGCTGGATTCGGGTGCCGTTGTACCAATGCCGCGTTCCGTTGCCGAAGTCAATCAGCAGGTTGGCGGTCATCACCGTTCCATACCTGGATTCGGCGCTCCGAACGGCTGCTGCGTCGCGGCCCGCCACGAACACTTCCTGATTGTACTGCATGTAGTAGAAGGCCGCCAACGAAGAGCTTGCGATGAGGGCTGCGAGGAGGACGACAATGATGCCGTAGAACGATTCCTTCTTCGCCACTATTTGCTCACGTACCTTGTCTTTGGAACTGCAAGGATGGCGACCGGGGCGACGACCATCCCCAACAGGAAGTCCGCCACTTCGTGAATCAACGCGAACGGCAACCCGGACCCTTCCGTCAGCAGCAGCTTTCCCAGCGTCAGGGCCGGCCAGTACGCCAGCAGCGCGGTAGCGGCGTTCGTCTCGAAGTCCCAGAGGAATGCGCACACGAGCATCAGTGCCCCGATGAACAGGGCGTGCGTGCTCAATGGCTTGGACCTGTCTCGCCAAGTCCTCGAAGACCACCAGCCGGCTACGGCAAAGAGGAGCTCTCCTCCGACGAGAAATGGGGTGATCGCCCCTGCTGCCCCCCAAGGACTGACGAAACTCCAGGCTGTCTCGGAGACCACGGCCACCCCGGCACCGGCCCTGAAACCGAACAGAAACGCGACCACGAAAACCATGGTATCCATGAGCTTGACATTCACATAGGGAGCGAGCGCGAAGTCAGACCCCACGGCAAGGGCGCTGAACGCTGCAACGACCGCCACTGTGGAGGTCCTCCGCACATCTGGTTGGATAATCCATCCAATATATAAACGCCGATACCCTCTCCAACATATCCGGAAAACGAGTTATACCGAACCGGCCTTAGCGGGGGGCGTGCCGTCCGCCCTTTCCGGCCTGCTGGAACTCGCGGAAGTCCGGGGGCAAGGGCCGTCTCCCAGCTTCAACCGTGCCCAGTTCCTTCTCGCGTTCCTGACGATCGGCACAAACGGCACGATAGGCAGAGGCGCACTCGCAAAGAAGGCGGGGTTGGGGGAGGGGGCCATCAGGACTGTGTTGAAGAGGCTTCGCGAGAGCGGGTTCGCGCGTGCGGACGCCTCTGGATGCCACCTGACCGCGTCCGGGGTCAACGCCTACGGAACCCTGAAACGCGGACTGTCAGACCCGCTTCACCTCGACGGCTCCCGCCTTACGGTCGGCCGAGCCCAGACCGCTCTGGCGATCCGCGGAGCCGGGCGACTGGTGAAGAAGGGACTCGAACAGAGGGACTCAGCCGTCAGGGCGGGGGCGGCAGGAGCAACAACCTACCTTGTGAAAGCAGGCAGGTTTGCCATCCCGGGGGGTTCTTCAGACTGTGAGGCCGATTTCCCGAGTCCCGCGTGGGGAGTTCTCAGAGGTGAGCTGAAGCCACGGGAGGGCGACGCCGTGGTCGTCTGCGGCTCGTCCGACGAGACTATTTCGACCCTCGGGGCTCTGTCCGCTGCTCTGACTCTGATCTAACTGCCCTGGGCGGGCTGGTCGCCCGTAGCAGCGGGCTCGGGCGCCGTCTGCTTGTTGACCTGCCTGTTGATTGCCTCTGCGAAGTAATGGCCGGTGACCACGACCTTCACATCCTTGACCCCCTTCACCTGCTTCAGATTGTCCCTCAGGTCCTGTGAAATCTTGAGCGCGAAGACTGGGGGGCAGAACTGAGTCGTGGCATGATACTCGACGTCCACGTTGCCGTCCTTCACGTCAAGCTTGTCTATCAGGTTCATTTCCACTATCGGCATCCCTATCTCGGGGTCGACAATCTTGGAGACCTGCCGTTGGAGTTCCTTGATGTCCACCTGCTCAGTCGACATTCGATTCCAGCGGAAAGGGCGGACCCCGCTACTAAAATATTCCCCTCCGCGGACGGGAGCTCCGACAACTTTACACCCCGGTGCCCCCTCACTCCACCTCGTGGACGCCTCGGAGGTACTCGCGACGATTGAGAGGGCTGCGCCAAGGGAGGGTCTCCCGATTATCGGCCCGAAGAAGGGGGCCATACTCGACGGGGTAATCAGGCAGCACCGACCGTCGACGGCGGTGGAAGTGGGTACCCTCGTGGGATACAGTGCAATCAGGATCGCCCGGCTCCTTCCGCAAGGAGGCACCTTGACGTGCGTCGAGCTGGACCCCGACATGGCCACCATCGCAAGGGCGAACCTGCGCAAAGCGGGCCTCTCCGAGCGGGTCGAGGTCATGGCGGGGGATGCCAAGGAGGTCCTCAGGAAACTCCAAGGACCCGTCGACTTCGTCCTCGTCGACGCCAAGAAGGACGAGTACATGGATTACATTCGAGCCTTCGAGCCCCTCCTTCGCGCGGGGAGCGTGGTGGTAGCTGACAACGTGAGGGTATTCGCAGACCAGGTGGCCGAGTACCTAGACTACGTCAGAAACTCTGGAAAGTACTCCAGCAGCAACATCGAGGCGCCCCTGAACTCAGACGGCTCGGTCACAGACGCGATGGAAATCAGCGTCAAGCTCTGAACCCGCCGACCAGCGCCTTCCATTTCTCATCTCCGTCAAATGGGAGATAGAGCCGCACCCGGTCGACAGCATCTCCGTATCTCCGCCGCATGACCCCTCCCATCTCCTCCCAGGTCCCCTCGACCACGAACTCGTCTAGAATGTCGTCGGTCACCTCCTCCGCCATCTTGTCCCACTCCCCCTTCACCGAAAGGGCGTGCAGGCGGTCACAGACGTCCCCCCAGCCGTGCAGCTCCATGACCCTCCTGTAGGTCCTGGTCGAGGCGTAGAACGCCACCTGTCTTCGGTACTGGTTCTTGGCCTTCTTGATCTCCCGGTCCCGCTCTCCCACTGCCGCGAAGACTGACGCCGCGACGGCAACGTCCCCTCGCCTCCTCCCATGTTTGGCCAGCCCGACCGACAGCGCCGGGGCAATGACCTCCTTGAGGTACCCTGCTGTATGCAGAGGGTGAACAAGCAACCCGTCCCCGACCTCACCGGCAACCCTGCACATCCCCCCGTTGACTCCGGCGACGAAAACAGGGACTGCGGGACTGGCGATGGGTCCTGGGTTGAAGAACGGGGTCATGAGGTCGAGCTTGAAGAACCTGCCCTGGAAATCCAGCTTCGTCCCCTTCTGCCAGCACTCCCAGACCGCCTTCATCGCCAGAATCACCTCCCGCATCCTAGGCGCCGGGCTTTCCCACTTCGCCCCGAACCGCCTTTCTATGTGTCCCTTCACCTGGCTCCCCAGGCCGAGAAGGAGCCGCCCCTTTGAGAGGGCTTGCAGGTCCCAGGCAGCGTAGGCCAGCGCTGTAGGGCTGCGGGTAAATGCCAGCGCCACGGATGAGCCTACGGCTATCGCCCGGGTCTGGGATGCCGCCAGTGCGAGCTGGACAAATGGGTCATGCTTGGTCTCGTTGACCCAGAGGCAATCGAACCCGTACTCCTCGGCCCGCCGGGAGAGCAGCGGCATGTCCGACAGCGGATCGGCGGGAATCTCGGCGTCTATCTTCAAGCAACACGCCGCCGCCCTGACCGCTCTTAAACCCGACAAGGCGCCGGGAGCCCAGCGCTTAATACCGTACGGCACTCGAGGCAGCCAGCGCGGGTTCTTCATGCCTTACCTTCCGGTGCTCCTCGGCCTTTCCACGGCGTTCTGCTGGGGGACCTCGGACTACCTCTCCAGGAGCCAATCAGAGAAGGTCGGCCACTACAACACTGTGGTATACATGCACGTCACCACCCTCCTCATACTGCTGGTCCTCCTCCCGATCCTCACCCCTTCCGTCTCGGTCACCCCCCTCGCCGCGCTGGCGCTGGTTGCCGCCGGGGCCCTGAACTTCTTCGCGTTCATCTACCTCTATCGCGCGTTCCACAAGGGGGTTGTCTCGGTGGTTGCGCCGGTTGCCTACACCTACCCTGTGGTCACGACGGTCTTCTCGGTGCTGTTCCTGGGGGTGGTCCTGGCTCCCGTCAGGATAGCATCGATAGGCTGCGTGGTTGCGGGGGTCCTCCTGCTGTCGACCCGTTTCTCCGAACTCCGCAGATACCAAGGAGGGAGCGGTCTCCCGAGTCTGACTGCAGGGGTCGGGTCCGCCCTGGTCTCCTCCATCTTCTTCGGCATGGTCTACGTGGGGATAGGGTATGCGACGCCGGTGGCTGGATACGTCCTCCCCGTCGTCTTCCTCAGGGGAGTAGGGACCGTCGTGGGCATCGTGGCTGCCCCCGTCCTGCGGGAGAGCATCAGGCCGACGAGGCTCTCTTTCTCAAGGGTCATTATGGCGATGGGGGTATTGGAAGCCATCGGCTTCCTCGCCTTCAACTACGGCCTCTCCCTAGGGTCGGATTCCCTTCCAGAGATAGCCGCAATATCGGGGATGGGAGGAGCGGTGGCGGCGCTGTACGCCCTGAAGTTCCTGAAGGAGCGCCTCGAAAGGAACCAGGCCATCGGCTTGGGGCTCGCCATCGCGGGGGTCTTCGCGCTCCTCTACCTGGGGGGATAGCGGAGACGGACTACTTCACGGCGGTCCAGGAAGGGAGGGCGCGTGTCCGGAGGGCGATGGAAATCCTGCAGGAGGTGGCAGGGTCGTCCTCGGCAGTCCTCTTCCTCAGGATGGGGAGCCAGGACTGGACCCCGGTCGGCGAGGAGACTCTCTTCGCCGTCGTAGGAGGCAAGAACTCTACCGCGGCGGTGGTCATCTGCGACGGCGAGGGGAACTCGAAGGCGATATCGGGGTGGGTCCCGGCCGAGAAGGCCGAGGCTATCGCCCGGTCGTTGGACGCCAGAGGCGTCTCAAAGTTCCAAGGCGAAGTCAAACTGCCAACCTGATGCTATTGTTTAATAACCAGAAGCAAGCCGTGGAAACTGCACCAACTCCGCACTTGTCGCCGCTCCGCCGATGTCCGCGACAACGAGGTGGCCCCACTGTGCGTCCGTTGGGCAGGAAAAATTGGGGGTGAAGTGAACGGCAAGGTGTTCGGTTTGCAAAGGTCACGCGGTAGCATCCTGCGCTGAATGCGGAATCCAAGTGTGCATGTCACACTGCACGACAGTCTTCGACGAAACCACGCGGTCCATGAAGACTTTCTGCGGCAATTGTACAGCGAAGAGGATGCCCGTCTGGGTATCTCGAAGAAGGTAGGACACAACAGGCTGCAACGTACAGCCTACGTGTTCGATTCACGCATGCAATGCCGTCCAAAATCAGCAGCCGCATCAATGCGGCTGCCATCGCGATCCGAGGCTACAATGGCCAACTCCAAGGGTGACCAGGGCTTCCACCCTGCACCTCTGGATCAGACCCAACTTCGGAGTCGCATCTGTCAGCCTAGCCGAGGGAAAAGATTCCCGTAGTGATGAAGTATAACCCGAAAGTGAGCAGCACGCATCCTGCTATCAGGTCCAGCGCCCAACGTGGAACCCGGAGGAGGTATTCGTAGGAGATTGCCGACACGATCACCAGCAGGGTGATGCTCACCAAGGCCCCTATCACCGTCCACTCGAGATTGAAGGTCCCCGCAGCGGCCAGGACCAAGCTCGCTTCGAACCCCTCCGTCAGTGTTATGCTGAAGACAGGAACTGAGTTGACCAGGGAGAAGGGGACGACCGCGGGCTTCTCGGTTCCGTACCTGTCAAGGTCTTTTCCCACCACCTCGTTCTCCAACTTCTCCATCTTCGCGCTGAAGGACTTCTTGCCGAAGTAGTATCGCCTGAATGCCCTGAGGAACCTCGAAGAGAAGTACAGGAGTACTGCCCCGGTCGCTACGCTGATGAGGAATTCAGGAAGCAGAAGGAACACCTGCCTCACGCCGAGAAAGATTCCCAAAGAGGCTGCCCCACCGACGATTACCCCGAAGAGGACGTTGTTCTTGCCGAGTTGCTTTACCGTCGCTACCGACAGGATCGCGACCTCGCTCCCCTCCAGCAGCACCGCTTTGAAGGCAAGAAGGAAGGAGGCAACTACCACAATTGTGGCGTCGCTCAAGTCGCCACGCCCCGCCTCCATTCATGATTTAATTCTTTGTGGACGCCACTGATTCCACGGGGTCGGTGGTGCATGGGGACGAACTCATTTGACCGTGAAGTACACTCTCCTGTTGTTCTTCCCCTTGTTCTCCGTCCTAAGCCCAATCACAGTCCCGATTTCACCCGTGTTCTTCACGTGAACCCCTCCGTCCGCCTGGGTGTCGACATCCCCAATCTGCACGATTCTGAGGAGGTCTACGGTGGGAGGCGCCGCGTTCGCCAGCTTCACCAAGCCGGGGACGGCCATCGCCTCCTCACGTTTCATGAAGTAGGCCCTGACCTCCAGCCCGCGCTTCACAGCGTCGTTCACCTTCTCGATGTATACAGACATCCTGTCCTTGTCGAAGTGCTCCAGGTTGAAGTCCACCCTCGACTCAACCGGACCGATCTGGTTCCCGGTGATCAGGGCTCCTGTCTCTCCGTTCACCACCGAGCTTAGGATGTGCGCTGTCGTGTGCATCCGCATTATCCTGTGTCTCCGTTCCCAATCCAACACGCCGTGGACCCGGTCGCCCACCCTGAGGTCCGCTGGTGCCTCGAGCAGGTGGAACACGTTGTCCCCCTCTTTGGTCGCCTCGACGACCGTCATGCCATTCAATCTACCTGTGTCGGAAACTAGGCCCCCTCCGCGTGGGTTGAACGCCGTCTGATCAAGAACGACCCTGTTTCCTTCGAAAGACTCCACAAGCCCCTCGAATTCGCGCATGTACATGTCCTCCCAGTAGAGTCTCCTCGTCATCGACTTGACGCCTGCGGCCCCGCAATTAAGCTCAACAGCCTAGAAGTTGGTAAGCTTCGACTGCGTGAGCTCCCGCGATATCAGAACGCTCTCCCTCATCCACTTCGCCTTCTCTATCCTGAACTTCGAAAGAGCGGAGTTCATCGCTCCCCGGAAGCTATCGTGCCTCTCGTAGGGCTGCTTCATCATCGCCCTGATGCTCTCTCTTACATTCCACACACCGAGAGGCATGATGTAGCCCGGGTAAGTCTCCCTCAGGACCACGGCCGCTGCCTGCCTCCCCTCTCTATCCAGGGCTTCGGCTACCGCCAGCCTCGTGGAGTAGTAGCATCCCCCTACCTTCGCGTAGGTCTTCCTCCCGAAGTGCTCCTCGTAGTCCCCGATCATGTACGGTTCGTTGGTATACTGGTTCCAGGTTGTGTCGGGGAACCAGGCCTCT
>DATFYP010000002.1:0-3093 GCA_035314985.1 Nitrososphaerales archaeon | reverse complement strand
CAACACGAGGCACTTCAAGAAGGCGATGAGGGACCTCGGATTCGACATCGGCAAGAGTGAGACCCCCATCACCCCGGTGATGGTCGGAGAGAGCGGCAGGGCCAAGAGGCTGAGCTCGCGCCTCTTCGAGCTCGGCGTATTCGCCCTCCCGATCGTCTACCCGATGGTCGCCCAGGGGAAGGCGAGAATCAGGACGATAATGAACGCGGCGCTGAAGGACGACGACCTCGACTTCGCAGTGAAGGCGTTCGAGAAGGCCGGCAGGGAGCTGCAGATTATCTAGCGAACGGGTCTCCGAGGTTCCACTCTTCCCTGCCGTACCTTTCGGCGACAAGCCGCGCCACCTCCGACGTCTCCTCTTCGGTTAGGGGGCCGGGAGAGTAGGCCGAGCCGCCTCGGGCCGCCAGAGCTTCGACGAACCTCGTTCTGTCCACTCCGCAGTTCGACACCTTCACCTCCCTGCTCCTGGGGTAACGACTCTCGGCTGGAGAAGCGGACGGCCTGGTGAGGGCTTCGACCTCCTCAAGGTCGGCGTCGGCCAGCAGGGTCCCATGACAGATCGTCCCCAAATATGACAGGTATGCCGCCATCCCGGATATCTTCCCTTCTGCGGTCACGATCCTGTTTGGAGGCTCGAAGATGCAGTCGACAGAGCAGTCGGCCAGAGCGTCCACGACCACGGCGGCAAACGACAGGAAAACGCCCTTTGCATCGAAGACCCTGCCCTCCCCGTCCCGTTTTGGCCGGGGCTCAAAGAAGGACCAGTTGATGTTGCCCGGACCGTGGTAGACCGCGCCCCCCGCCGTGAACCGCCTTACTACCGGCACGCCCTTCCTCTTGCAGAGCTGCAGGTCCGTTTCCAGTGCCGCGAGCTGCGCCCGTCCAATCACCACGGACTTCTGGTTGTCCCAGACCCTGAGGACCGGCCCTTCGAGGTGCCTGAAGAGCGCCTCCTCGAGCGCCACGTTCGAATACGGGTCCTGCAGGGTCAGGTCGATGAGCCTACCACGCATCACGGTCGAACCGAGCGCCACCGTTAAGAGCTTTCAAGGTCGCACGGGGTGACGACGGCGCTTGCCCTACAAACTCCTCCCCGACGTGGCCCTGGCGGACATAGCCTTCGAGGCAGATTCCTCGTCCCTGGACGGCCTGTTCGAGTCCAGCGGGCGAGCCCTCTCGGACATCATGGTCGACCGGAAGACGCTACGAGCGAAAGTCAGGCGGACGATTGAAGTCGAAGCGGGCGACGCAGACCGACTCCTGTACGACTTCCTCACCGAGCTCATAGTGATGAAAGACGTCGACTCTCTTCTTTTCAAGGCGTACCACGTCAAGGTGAAGGAAAACAAAGTCCTCGCTTCGCTCGAAGGCGAAGAGATCGACAGGGAGAGGCACAAACTCCGCAACGACGTCAAGGCAGTGACCATGCACATGTTCGGCGTCAGGCACGAGGGCCGGCGCTGGAGGGCCACGGTTGTCCTTGACATCTGACAGCCGGTTCTGAATGTCGTCTCCCGACGGTTTCTTCCAGACGGTCCCTGCCTAAGCCTTTCCTGTCGCGAGGAGTCCGCTCCAGATCTGCGCCCAAGTCCAAAGCCTTAAAGGCGCAAAGCGGAGGCGCCGCCATGGCTAGGCGAACGCTATATGGCGCAGGCGGTTGATTTCAAGAAAATCTCCGACGTCATTTGGGAAATCCCCCAGTCGTTCAAGCCGGGGATGCTCGTTCCCGCGCGAATCTACGCCACTCGCAAACTCCTCGACGGGATGGACAGGGGAGTGATCGAGCAGGTCACCAACGTCGCATGCCTTCCGGGCATAGTCAGGCAGGCATACGCGATGGCCGACGCCCACTGGGGCTACGGGTTCCCTATTGGCGGCGTGGCTGCGTTTGACACGGAAAAAGGGGTAATCTCGCCGGGGGGAATCGGTTTCGACATTAACTGCGGAATGCGGCTCATAAGAACGAACTTGCGCTTCTCAGAGGTCAAACCGAAGGTAAAAGAGCTGGTAGACCTCATGTTCAGGCTCGTTCCTGCTGGGGTCGGCGTAAAAGGTTTCCTGAAGGTTACGGGCGCGCAATTCGACGAAGTGATGAAGTACGGCGTGAAGTGGTGCGCAGAGAACGGCCTCGCCTGGGAAGACGACCCTGCCCACGTCGAAGAGGGGGGTTTCATCAAGGGAGCGGACCCCTCGAAGGTCAGCCACCAGGCCAGGAGCAGGGGGATAGACCAGCTGGGCACCCTTGGCTCCGGGAACCACTACCTGGAGATCCAAGTCGTCGACCCCGACCGGTTCCTCGACCGCGACCTGGCGAGGCACTTCGGCATCGTCCACGACGACCAGGTGATGGTGATGATCCACTGCGGGAGCAGAGGATTCGGCCACCAGATCGGGAGCGACTACCTAAGGGTCTTCGACGGCGCCATGAAGCGCTACGGCCTGACCGTGAGGGACAGGGAGCTCGCCTGCGCCCCGTTCGCGTCCAACGAGGGGAGGGACTACTACGGAGCCATGGTCTGCGCCGCCAACATGGCCTTCACCAACAGGCAGATCATAGTCCAGAAGGTGAGGGAGGCCTTCTCCAAGGTCTTCCACAGGGACGCGGAGGCCATGGACATGCACATGGTCTACGACGTCTGCCACAACGTCGCGAAGGTCGAGAGGCACTCCTACGACGGCGCCAGCGCGGAGCTGCTCGTCCACAGGAAGGGGGCGACCAGGAGCTTCGGCCCCGGCCATAGCGACGTCCCCGCTGCCTACCGCAGCATCGGCCAGCCCGTGATCATCGGCGGGTCGATGGAGACTGGGTCATACCTTCTCGTCGGCACCTCCAAGGCGATGGAGGAGACCTTCGGGTCCACCGCCCACGGCTCGGGGAGGACCATGTCGAGGACTGCGGCCAAAAGGACGGTGAGGGGGGCCGAGCTCCAGCGCAGCATGCTGCAGAGAGGGATCTACGTCAAGGCGGCCACCATGGACGGCCTGGCCGAAGAGGCCGGGATAGCGTACAAGGACATCTCGGAGGTCGTAGAGACCATGGCCATCGCGGGGATCTCGAAGAAGGTGGCTGCGCTCAGGCCCATCGGCAACATC
>DATFYP010000001.1:0-2511 GCA_035314985.1 Nitrososphaerales archaeon | reverse complement strand
ATACCCGAGGACGTGAAGGTCGAGCTTATACTGACGGCCTAGCCCTGCTTCTTCACCCAGTCGATTGTCCGCTGAAGCCCCTGCTCCAGCGTGAGCTCGTGCTGGTAGCCGAGGAGGTCCTTTGCCTTCTGCATGGAGGGGTAGCTGATCTGGGGGTCCTTCTCGAGTTCGGTGCGTGGCGGGGCGAGGTTCAGCTTCGACTTGGATCCGGTCAGTTTCTTCACGGTCTCGGCGAGTTCCCGGACGGAGACGGCCCTCTCCCCCCCGAAGTTGAACGCCTGCCCGACCGCCTTCTCGTCGCTGAGCATGGTCAGCGCGAGCTTCGCGTAGTTGGCGGCGTGCGAGGGGGACGTTGTGTCCTTTCCTTCGTTGAAGAGGGTCAGCGGCTCGTCCTTCAGGCAGGCCCTGATGAACCGCAGGGTCGCCCTGGAGGGCTGGTCGTACTCCCCGAACAGGAGCCAGCTTCTGGTGATGGCGACCGGGAGGGCCTTCGACTTGTGGAAGCCCATCGCCATGTTCTCGCAGATGACCTTCGAGTAGTCGTATGGGACCCTGGGGCTGAAAGGCGAGTCCTCCGTGACGGGGTTCACCTTCGGAGCCCCGAACACGTTCGCCGATGAAGAGAAGACCATCCTCGTCACCCCCTTCTTCCTGGCCAGCTCGAGCATGTTGAGGGTCCCGAAGCAGTTCACCTCGAAGCAGAGCTTGGGGTCCTCGATTGTCTTCTTGAGCTCCGTGATGGCCGCCAGGTGGATGACCGCGTCGAAGTCGAGCGCGGCAAGCTTCGTGAAGACGAAGTCCCGGTCCAAAAGGTCCCCTGATACGTCCCAGCCCGCGAGGTCGGTCGGGATTACGCCGACTCCCTTCTGCTTGAAGTACGAGACGAGGTTCATCCCCACCATTCCAGAGGCTCCGGTGACCAGGACTTTCATGGCTCTGCGGCCGCCCGGCACTCTATTTTAACCCTCAGAGCCCTCCGGCCGGTTCAGGATCGCCCCGCCATCGCAGAGGCAGACAGGCTAGCCAATCTTCTTCGAGAACTCGGCGACCAGGTCCGGGTCGACGGCGCCGTAGCCCATGACCTCCGTGCCGTTGTCCAGTGTGAAGGGCAGCCGTGAAACGTAATACGGCACCTCGAAGGCCGCTAGCCGCGGCTCGTCCTCGGTTTCAAAGAGCTTCTCGCAACCGCTCGCGCCTAGTCTGTAGAGGGCCACCTTCGTGATTCTCCTCTCGCCGAAGCCCGCTCCCCTTCCCCCTGCTGCCAGGGACCCTTCGACCATCTTCATTACGAAGACCTTCCCTTCTGCGTGGCCGCTCCTTAGGTCCACGTCCCTCTCGGAGATTACAATGACTCTTGACCCGCCGGATAGTAGGTCAGACAGCTCCTGAAGCGGCGTCAAAGGACGGGGGCCAGCGTCGTGCATGATTTTTAAGGCTAGAGGGCGAAGCCGCGTTCCTTGAAAATAGTCCTAGCTCTCGGAGGCAACGCGCTCCTCGACTCGGGCCAGAGGGGAACCTACGAGGAGCAGGTGCGGAACGTGAGGACCGTGGCGAAGCAGGTCATGAAGATTATCGACAGAGGGCACCAACTCGTGATCACTCACGGGAACGGCCCGCAGGTGGGGAACATCGCGATTCAGGAGTCGTCGACCGCGGAGGTACCGGAGAACCCCCTGCACGTGTTGGACGCCATGACTCAGGGAGAGATTGGATATCTCATCCAAAGGGAACTCGGCAACCTGCTGAGGGGGGTGGGGTCCAAGCGGGGTGTGGTGTCTCTGATATCGCAGGTGTACGTGGACAGGGCCGACCCGGCCTTCAAGAATCCTTCGAAGCCCATCGGGCCATTCTACAGCGAGGAAGAAGCGAAGAAGATCGCCTCCAAGAAGGGGTTCGTGATGAAGGCGGTCTCGAAGACGGGGGCCCGCCGCTTTCGCAGAGTCGTCCCGTCGCCCGAACCGGTCAGGATGGTGGAGGCAGACGCGATCGGGAAGATCCTCGGGACCGGGCCGATATTGGTGGCTGGAGGGGGAGGGGGGATCCCGGTGGTGAGGAACGCCAAGGGAGAGTACGAGGGGGTCGACGCGGTGATCGACAAGGATCTCTGCGCTGAGAGGCTCGCCGAGGCGGTCAGGGCTGACGTGCTACTGGTTCTCACCAACATCGAGAAGGTGAGGCTCAACTACGGGACTCCGAAGGAGAGGGCCATCGATTCGATGACGGTGTCGGAAGCCAAGGAGTACCTCAGGCAGGGTCAGTTTCCGGCGGGCACCATGGGGCCCAAGGTGGTTGCCTGCGTTCGGTTCGCCGAGTGGAGCGGGAAGGTGGGCATCATAGCGTCTCTTGAGCAGGCCGTCGACGCCCTCGACGGGGCTGCCGGTACGAGGGTTGTCCCCGGATAAGGCCCTGATACTCTCTGATCATTATCTTCGCGTCGGGGGTGAGCCGTCTGCCGCCCATCAGCCCTTCCAGTTCTGAAGGACCCACGTAGCGCACCCCATCCAGCTCGAC